>JBGQBP010000214.1:0-6757 GCA_041494945.1 Binatia bacterium
CTGGCGCGCCCGGAGGGATTTGAACCCCCAACCCCCAGATCCGTAGTCTGGTGCTCTGTCCAATTGAGCTACGGGCGCGAAAGAAAAGTGGCGGAGAGAGAGGGATTCGAACCCTCGGTACCCTTTTGAGGTACACACGCTTAGCAGGCGTGCGCCTTCGACCACTCGGCCATCTCTCCGTACATTGGTTATTGGTTAATAGTTACTCGTTACTGGTTCTCAGTGACAGATCCCCCGGAAATTTCAGCATCGATCTTAGAACGAGTAACCAGTAAACCAGTAACGAAGCTGGCGGAGGGGGCGAGATTCGAACTCGCGGTCCACGAAGTGGACGCCGGTTTTCAAGACCGGTGCCTTAAACCGCTCGGCCACCCCTCCCGCGGCGCGAATGGTGTATAGTAAACAGTCGCATCCCAATAGGCAAGTTCTCCGGGATAGTTTTGAATTTTGAATGTTGAGTTTTGAATTCCGACCTTTAATTCAAACTTCAAAATTAAAAATTCAACATTCCCTTAGTTGATGCGCTCCATCCCACCCATATAAAGACGCAAAGCTTCAGGTACGACGACGCTCCCGTCTTTCTGCTGATAATTTTCCAGCACGGCCACCAGAGTTCTGCCGACGGCCAATCCGGAGCCGTTCAGCGTATGGACGAAATCGCTGCGCGTCTTTCCGGGCATGCGATAGCGGATGCCGGCGCGCCGCGCCTGGAACGATTCGAAATTCGAGCAGGAAGAAATTTCCCTATACGTGTTCTGCCCGGGCAGCCAGACTTCGATGTCGTACGTCTTGGCCGCGCCGAAACCCAAGTCGCCCGTGCAAAGCGCCACCACACGGTATGGGAGTCCGAGCTTCTGAAGGATCGTCTCGGCGTCGCGCGTGAGGGACTCGTGCTCCTCGTAGCTCTGGTCCGGGCGGGCGAACTTCACCAGCTCGACTTTTTGAAACTGGTGCAAGCGAATGATGCCGCGCGTATCCTTGCCATAGCTGCCGGCTTCGGAACGGAAGTTGGCGGTCCAGGCGCAAAGTTTAATCGGCAACCGGTCCGGATCGAGAATTTCCTCGCGGAAGAGATTGGTAAGCTGCACTTCGGCAGTCGGACTCAACCAGTAATCCGTGCCTTCCAGCTTGAAAAGGTCGCCGGCAAACTTGGGCAGTTGACCTGTTCCGGTGAGCGACGCAGTGTTGACGATCGAGGGCGGGAAGACCTCGGCATAGCCGTTCTCCCGGGTGTGGGTTGCGAGCATGAAATTCGCCAGCGCCCGCTCCAACAAGGCGCCTTGCCGATGATAAACGACGAAGCGCGATCCGGCGATTTTTGCCGCGTGGGTAAAGTCGAGAATGCCCAATTCCTCTCCGACCTCCCAATGGGGTTTTGGCTTGAAGTCGAAGCGCGGAATCTCGCCCCACTTCCTCACCTCCGGGTTATCTTCAGGTCCGCCTCCCGGAGGCACGCTCTCATGCGGCAGGTTCGGAATCGTCAGCATGAAATCTTCAAATCGCTTCTCGATATCCGCCAGCGGCGCTTCCGCTTTTTTTATCGCCTCGGTGAGCTCTTCCACCTCTTTCATCAATGCCGCCGCATCGCCGCCGGATTTTTTGAGCTTGCCGATTTCGCCCGAGAGACGATTCTTTTTTTCTTTGAGCTTTTCCCACTCGGCCAACGCATCGCGGCGCTCCCGGTCGAGCGCGACGAACCGCTCCCAGTCGATCTTCGCGCCTCTGGCCGCCAAGCGTTCTTTGACCGCGTCCAGGTTTTCTCTAAGCAGTTTGATGTCGAGCATTTTTGTTACCGGTTATTGGTTTACTGGTTACTACTCGTCAGCCTTTATTTTGCTGTCTCGTCGCGCCTTAATCAAATAACAAGTCAACCAATAACCATTAACCAACATCGAACGCATTCTCAACGTGCTCCACGACCGGCTCTTGGCCGCCGAATGAGATGCCGACCACGTCGAACCGGGCGTCGCGCTCGTGAAGCTTGTGATCGCTTAAAAACCAGAGCGCGGCTTTGATCATCTTTTGCTGCTTGCGCGTGTGCACCGATTCAAGCGGGACTCCGAACCGCTCGTGGCGCCGAGTCTTGACCTCGACAAAAACAATCACCCGCCGGTCGAGCACGATGAGGTCCACCTCCCCCACCGGACAACGATAGTTGCGCTCGACGAGGCGGTAGCCTTTCTTGGAGAGATAGCGCTCGGCTATTCGCTCGCCTTCCTGCCCGAAAATCTGTCGTTGATCCTGTCCGCTCATTTTTCCATGAATAGAGCGCCAGCGAGCAGTCCACCGGCACGGTCGAAAGTCTTCGACACCGGGCTGAAGCTCCGCCGGTGAATTGGCGTCGGGCCCAATCTCTTGAGAGCTTCAGCGTGCGCTGCGGAGCCATAGCCCTTGTGCTGACGGAACCCGTACGCCGGGTAGAGATCATCGAGTTCCGCCATGAGCTGATCGCGCGCTACTTTGGCGACGATGGACGCCGCCGCGATCGAGTGGCAAACGAGATCTCCTTTGATGATCGCCTTTTGAAAAGGATGAGGGATGAGGGATGAGGGATGAATTTCCGCTCCCACACGCCCCGTCTCGCTTGTCGCCTTGAAAAAGTCGAGAGGTATTTTATGCTGGCCGTCGATCAAAAGCAGTTGGGGGAAGGGCCGCAGCCGCGAGACCGCGATGCTCATCGCGAGCAGGCTCGCACGCAAGATATTGATCCGGTCGATTTCCTCCGGACCGACGATTCCCAACGCCCACGCAACCGCCTCTTGCTTGATCCAAAGCGCCAATTCTTCCCGCTTCTTAGCGGTGAGCAGCTTCGAGTCGCGAATTTCCGGATGGATCACGCCGCGCGGAAAGATCACCGCCGCCGCCACGACCGGGCCGGCCCACGGACCGCGGCCGACCTCGTCCAGGCCGGCGACGTGCTTGAACCCGCGCGCGTATCCCTTTTCCTCGAGCAGCGTGTCGGGACGCAGAGGCGCGGCAAAATCCTCGGACAACCAAGCCTGAGAGCGTCCCTCGGCTTTGCTCGGGACGGTGAGCTTGTCGAACCGTTTCATTGCCGGCCATTGTTAACTAAAACACCGCAGAACTGCAATAAAAATCACAGCCATCAGCGATGAGTAAGAATTAAGAGGGAACCGTATTTGCCGACAGCTAAAGGCCGAGAGCTGACCGCCAACTTGATTGCCGACGTCGCGCCGCTGTGTTAAAACCCTCCTATGAAAATTACTCGCGAAGAAGTTCAGCGCGTCGCCTTGCTGGCCCGCTTGCAGCTTTCGCCCGAGGAAGAAAATCAACTGACGGAGCAGCTCGACAAGATCCTGGACTATATGGAGAAGCTCAAACAGCTCGACACGGAAAAGGTGGAGCCGCTCGCGCACGTCGTTGACATCGTCAACGCGTTTCGTGAAGACCGCGCCGTCAACGAGCCGCAACCGGAAAAACTGCTGGCCAACGCCCCCGCCAGGGAGAAGACTTTCTTAAAAGTTCCTAAAATCATCGAATGAGCCTCCACACCTCAACCATCCACGAGCTCAGCGCAAAGCTCAAAAAACGCGAGACTTCATCCGTCGAATTAACCGAATCGGTCTTCGCTCGAATCTCCTCGGTGGAAGAGCGCCTGCATACGTACATCACACTCTGCCGTGATAGCGCGCTGGAAGAGGCAAGGCGCGCCGACGCTCGGCTGAAGAGCGGCGGCGACAACTCTCCGCTGCTCGGAATACCGATCGCACTCAAGGATATTTTCGTTACCGAAGGAGTGCGGACGACCTGCGCCTCGAAAATTCTCGGCGACTTCATTCCGCCCTACGACGGCACGGCGGTAAAAAAACTCAAGGCTGTCGGCGCGGTCATCGTAGGAAAAACCAACATGGACGAGTTCGCCATGGGTTCGTCGACGGAGAACTCGGCGTTCGCGCTCACGCGCAATCCATGGAACGTGGAGCGGGTGCCGGGCGGCTCGTCCGGCGGCTCGGCCGCGGCCGTGGCGGCGGACGAATGCATCGCCGCTCTCGGAACCGACACGGGCGGATCGATACGCCAGCCGGCGGCTTGCTGCGGCATCGTGGGGTTGAAGCCGACATACGGCAGAGTCAGCCGGTTCGGCGTGATCGCCTTTGCTTCCTCGCTCGATCAAGTCGGGCCGATGACAAAAGATACAATGGACTGCGCGCTCATGCTCGAAGCGATCGCGGGCCACGATGCGGCGGATTCGACTTCTGTTCCCGCGCCGGTTCCGCCTTATGCGACCGGCCTCGATGGCAACGTGAAAGGACTCAGGGCCGGCATCCCGAAAGAATATTTCATTCCCGGCATGCAGCGGGACGTTGAACGGGCGGTCAAAGACGCCATTCGGACGCTGGAGAAAAATGGGATGGAAGTCGTGGAAGTCTCGCTGCCGTACACCGAGTACGCGGTTGCGGTTTACTATTTGATTGCGACGGCCGAGGCCAGCTCCAATCTGGCCCGCTACGACGGCATGAGGTACGGTTATCGCGCTCAGGCCAAAGACCTGGCGGAGACGTATTTCAAGACACGGCAGGAAGGATTCGGCGCGGAAGTTAAACGCCGCATCATGCTCGGCACCTACGCGCTCTCGGCCGGCTACTACGACGCTTATTATTTGAAGGCGCAAAAAGTCAGAGCGCTGATCAAGCGGGATTTCGAGGAGGCGTTCAAACAATGCGACGTGATCGTCACACCGACCACGCCGACGACCGCTTTCAAGGTCGGCGAGAAGACCGCCGATCCGCTCGAGATGTACCTTTCGGATATTTTCACCATCTCGGTCAATCTCGCGGGACTTCCGGGGCTTTCGCTGCCCTGCGGCTTCGACGCCGAAAATATGCCGATCGGCATGCAGATCATCGGCAAGCACTTCGATGAAGCGACGATGCTGCGGGTCGCGCACGCGTACGAGCAATCGACCGAGTGGCATAAACGAAAGCCGAAGCTTTAAACGCAAAATGAAAAGTGCAAAGTGAAAAATGCAAAATAGAAGCCTAAGAGTCGAAGCAAAACTTTCCGGCGATTTTGACTTTTGCAATTTGCATTTTGTATTTTGCATTGGAGCCTTCCATGCCGTTTGAACCCGTTATCGGACTTGAAGTCCACGCCCATCTTCTCACCGAGTCGAAGATCTTCTGCGGCTGCCCGACACGCTTCGGCGACGAGCCCAACCACAACACCTGCCCGGTGTGCATGGGATTTCCTGGCGTCCTTCCGGTGCTGAACAAGAAAGTCGTCGAGTTCGCGATCCGCGCGGGGCTTGCGACAAACTGCGAGATCGCCCGCACCAGCCGTTGGGCGAGAAAGAATTATTTTTACCCCGATCTACCGAAAGGTTATCAGATCAGCCAGTACGAGCTTCCGGTCTGCGAGAGAGGATTCCTCGATATCGAAAGCGGCGGCGCTCGGAAAAAAATCCGCCTCACACGCATCCACATGGAAGAAGACGCGGGAAAAAATATCCACGACGTCTGCGGCGATTACAGCCTGGTGGATTTGAATCGCGCCGGCGTCCCGCTGTTGGAAATCGTGAGCGAGCCGGACCTGCGCAGCGCGGAGGAGGCGACCGCCTATCTTAAAAAGCTGCGCGCCATCCTTCAGTACCTGGAAGTCTGCGACGGCAACATGGAAGAAGGCAGCTTCCGCTGCGACGCGAATATTTCCGTGCGGCCTGCCGGCTCGAGCGAGCTCGGCACCAAGGTCGAGATAAAAAATTTAAATTCGTTCAAGGCGGTGGAAAGAGCTCTCGCCTCCGAGATCGGGCGGCAGATCGACACGCTCAACGAAGGAGGCAGGCTGACTCAAGAGACGCGCTTGTGGGACGCGGACCGCGAGGTTACCCGCTCGATGCGCTCCAAGGAATACGCTCACGACTACCGCTATTTTCCCGATCCGGATCTGCTGCCGTTGGTGATTGACGAAAAATGGATCGCCGATATTCGCGCGGCCCTGCCCGAATTGCCTCATGCGCGCGAGCAGCGTTTCATCGCCGAGTATGGCCTGCCGCCCTACGACGCCGAACTGCTCACAAGCCGCAAGGACGTGGCGGATTATTTCGAAGCGACCGTGAAGATTCATTCGAACCCCAAGGCGATCAGCAACTGGGTGATGGGAGATCTCTTTCACGTCATCAAAGAAAAAAAACTGGACGAAGCGCTCAGCATCGCCGACTGGCCGGTTTCGGCGGAACACTTGGCGGCAATGGTCAAAATGATTGACGAGGGAAAAATCAGCGGCAAGATCGCGAAGGGACTTTTCACCGAGATGCTCGCGACCGGGGCGGCGCCCGAAGCTATCGTGCGCGACAAAGGGCTCGAGCAAGTCAGCGACACCGGCAGCATCGAGAGCGCCGTCGACCGGATTCTGGCCGCCAACTCGAAGCAGGCGTCGGACTACCGGGCCGGCAACGAAAAAATCTTCGGCTTTCTGGTAGGCCAGGTGATGAAAGCGACCCAGGGAAAAGCCAGCCCGCAAATCGTCAACGAGCTGCTGAAAAAGAAGCTGCAAGTTTGACCGCAGGAAATTTCTGCCGGTCCCCGCAAGTTCCAAATCACGTCATAACGCCCCTCGGCGCGGCAAACTGTTAGGATTCCGGGTCGATTGTGCCTGACGCAAACCGGTCCATGGATGGTCAACTCATGACAAGAGAGCCTTTCAACGCCCACCGCGAAAACCTCTTTTCAGTGGCACATAACCTGCTCTGGACCACAGGGTATGAAGCTCGCATTTCTCACCGCCCTCTGCCTCTTAC
>JBGQBP010000215.1:0-6675 GCA_041494945.1 Binatia bacterium
CGCGGAGCGGAAGGTTGTGAAGACGGAGGTGATCGAAGCGCGCGTCGAGCGCTGGACGTTGGATCGCTGCGGCAAGCTCGTTAAGTACCGCGTGCGCTTTACGCCGAACTCCAAGGGCGGCACCGACTTCGACGTTCAGCTCGAAAAATGATCATTTTAAAGGAAGCGCTATGATTCGTCTTAGAAGCGGCCTCATACGGCATGCCGAGCTTCACTGGTATGAAGCGCACGGCGTTGGCAGGAGAGAATTCAAACGTAAACGCTATTTGGATTAGACCGGTGAAAACAAACAAAGGCTCTACACCCCGTTTTGCTATCTGCGTGGACAACTCGGAATATCCGGCTTCACTCGAGTTGCACAAAATTTACCGCGTGCTCCCCGATGAAGGCGCTGAGAAGGAAGGAGATTTGCGGGTTATCGATGAGAGTGGCGAAGACTATCTCTTTCCTGCCACCTACTTTATGTTGGTGGAATTGCCGCGTGTCATAGTACAGGCTTTAAACAAGTCGTTTGCCCGCTCTGACCAGCACGCAAGCTGATCGCCGGCCCCAGACGACATCTTTCCAACTCACTCCAACTGATTGCGGCGAAAATTTGCCGGTAATAGGGGCTTTAATTTTCGTTGTCGAGGAGACGCCATGGACGCTCAAATCTTTCTGCTCATGGTCTCCGCGGTAGTTTTTGTTCTTTGTATTCCCCTCGTATTAAAACTTGTCCCGCCGAACCGGCTCTACGGTTTTCGCACCCGCAAGACTTTATCGAGCCCGGAAATCTGGTATCCCGCCAACGTATTTGCCGGATACGCGCTCATGATTGCCGCGGCAGTAACGGCGTTAATCATTTCATGCGTGCCGCAGGTTTCAGAATTCGCGGCGGCGGTCATACTGGTCGTTCTTATCCTTTGCGCAACGGCAGCTTCCTTCGCTTACCTGAAGCGAATTGCCTGACACCATGAAGTGGTTACTGCTCTGCCTTTACTGTTTCCTAACAGCTTGTGCGTCAGTGCAGGCGACTATAAGGTGGAGATAGTTTTACTCAGCTTCCCCAAGAGCTCAGCACGGTGGACTGGACCCGAACACCGGAAGATGTTCTCAACTCTCTCAATAAAGATGAGCCTTTAGTTTGGGTTGGGCTGGTAGAAGAAGTTTTAGTGTCACAGAAAGGTTCTCAAGTTGAAATCCTTTGGATATGCAAACACCTGAGATTTGCGGAACCTGGTTTGGCAGCCATTTCTAGAAGACCAATCAAAGTAAAAGAAGGAGCCGGTTCATTCGCAGTCTCGCTAGTGGTCGATGGCATGTCATTGGAAGAGGCACGACAATTTCAACGGGAGCATACTACGTCGCCACATTACTTAGTAGCTGGCGGCACCTTTCAGTCTTTCGTTGAAAATCATGGGCAGAAAGTCCCGTTTCTTAAAACCATCCGCATGGGGCTTGGCCCTAAATTGGCCGCGTTTCGCTGATGAGCAAAACATAAGCACCTTAGGTGAAACGACAAGTTTCACCTTCATAGTCACCCAACTCATCAATTGGATTGTCACGATTCGTCGCTTTTTCGTCACTCCAGCCTTGACATCCCGTCTCCCCTCTCATATTTCTGCTTGAAGAAGTTTCCGGCGTGCGGACAACACGTAGAGGCGGATTCATCGCGCCGAGAAAAAGTAATCCAATGCCAGCGCGGGAAGAATACATCGTCGGCGTCGATACCGGCGGGACTTTCACCGACATCGTCGTGATGAACGCTTCGGGCCGGGTGTGGACGGCAAAGGCGTCCACGACGCCGGATGATTTTTCCCGCGGCGTCATGGATGCGCTGACCGAGGCGGCGAAGACCGTCGGCGTAGAAAGAAAAGAGCTTCTCGGCCGCACCTCCCTCTTCAAGCACGGCAGCACGGTCGCCACCAACGCGCTGATCACGCGCAGCGGCGTCAAAGTCGGCTTCATCACCACCCAAGGCTTCGAGGACACGCCGGAAATCATGCGCGCGATCGGACGCGTGGACGGTTTATCCGAAGAAGACATACGCCACACGACGTGGGTCACCAAGCCCGATCCTCTCGTGCCGCGCGAGCTGATCCTCGGCGTGCGCGAGCGCATCGACTATCGCGGCGAGATCGTCGTACCGCTGAACCGGGCCGACGTGATGGAAGCGATCCGCCGGCTGATAAAAGAAGATAAAGTTCAAGCGATAGCGGTCAGCCTGCTCCACGCCTGGGCGAACCCCAAGCACGAGGAAGAGATTCGCGCGCTCGCTCTGGAAGCCGATCCGGCGCAAAAAGTTTATTGGTCTTTCGGCAGCGCGTTGTCGCAGGTCGCCGGCGAGTACGCGCGCGCGAACACGGCCATCATGAACAGCTATCTCGGTCCGACCGTGGAGCGTTACCTCAAGAGGCTCGAGACCAAGCTAAGAGACGCAGGCTTGAAAGAGCCGCTCTTGATCATGCAGGGAAACGGCGGCGTCGCGCACCGCGAGCAGGTCTCGGCGATCGCCAATCTTCAATCGGGGCCCGCGGGCGGCATGATCGCTTCGGCGCACGTGGCCGGGCTGCTCAAGCATAAGAACGTCATCACGACCGACATGGGCGGCACGAGTTTCGACGTCGGTCTCATCACCGAGGGTTACTGGAGGTATGCGGCCGAGCCGATCGTCGAGCGCTTCCGCATTCTCCAGCCGATCATCGACATCGAGTCGATCGGCGCCGGTGGCGGCACCATCGCGCGCGTCGATCCCGACACGGGCCGTCTTCTCGTCGGCCCGAAGAGCGCCGGCGCGAGCCCCGGACCCGTCTGCTACGGCGGCGGCGGCGAAGAAGTCACCGTCACCGACGCGGACCTGGCGCTTGGCATCATCGACCCGAATTATTTTCTCGGCGGAAAAAAAGTTTTGCGCAGAGACAACGCGCTCAAAGCCATCGAGGAAAAGATCGCGCGGCCGCTGAAGCTCAAAGTCCACGAAGCCGCGGCGGGAATTTACGACATCGTCAACAGCAAGATGTCCGACCTGATCCGCCGCCAGGTCGTGCGCACGGGATATCTGCCCGAGGAATTCGTGATCTACGCCTTCGGCGGCGCGGGACCCGTCCATGCCGCCGGGTTCGCCGCCGAGCTCGGCGTGAAGAAAATCTACGTCTTCGCCACCTCTCCGGTCTTCTCCGCCTTCGGCGCGGCGGCGGCGGACGTGATTCGCACGCGCGTGATGACCTGCCAGTACATTCTGCCCGCCGAGCCCGCCGTCATCAATCGACGGCTGGAAGCGATCGAAGCCGAGATGAGAGAGATCATGTTGGCGGAAGGATTCGGCGCCGGGCAGACGGACTTTCTGCGTTTTTTCACGATGCGCTACCGCCGACAGACCGCAGGCGTCGAGCTGCCCGTAGGCCGGGAGCGGTTGACCGCCGAAAGGATCGCCAAGCATCAGGAGCTGTTCGAGAAGAAATACGAAGAACTTTTCGGCGCGGGCGCCGGCTATACGAAAGCCGGCATCGAGATCAGCGCGATCCGCGTGGATGCCGTGGGCCGAGTCGCCAAGCCGCGTCTCAAGGCGCAGAGAAACAAGAAGAGTCGAAGCACCTCGGCGAGAAAGGGCAAGCGCAAAATTTACTTCACCCGCCCCGAGCGCAGATTCATCGACGCGGATATTTACGACTACGCTCTTCTCGCGCCGGGCGCGCGCGTCAAAGGACCGGCGGTGATCGAGCTGCCGTTCACGACGACGCTGGTGCCGCCAAATTTTCAAGTGACCGTGGATGAGTACCTCAATCTTGTCATGGAGGTAGGATAAAAGAGTTTTGAGTTTTGAGTTTTGAATTCAAGAACGGGAGCGGCCGATCCTATGAATGCTAAGAGTTTCAAATCGCTCTTCGTCGGCGTCATTGCCGCTGCGATCTTGTGCGGCGAAGCTGCCTTCGCGCAGTCGGTGCGAATCGCCGTCGGCACGGCCAGCGTCGCCTCATTGCCGACCTGGGTCGCTAAGGACGGCGGCTACTTCACGCGCGAAGGACTGCAGGCGGAGCTGATCTACATTCGCGGCGGGCCGCAAACTCTTTCCGCGCTCGTCGGTGGAGACGTGCCCTTCGCGCAGGTTTATAGCCAGCCGGTTCTCGCCGCGCATTTGATGGGCGCGGACACCGTCATCGTCGCCGGCCTCATCAACCAGCCGCTTTTCTCAATCGTGACCGTCGCCGGGATCGGCAAGCCGGAAGACCTGCGCGGGAAGAAAATCGGCATCAGCACCTTCGGCTCGGCGACCGATCTGGCGGCGCGGCTCGCGCTCAAAAAATGGGGACTCAAGCCGGAGAGCGAGGTCGCGATACTCCAGATGCGCGGAGTGCCCGAGATTCTTCCCGCGATGGTTTCGGGAGCGATCCACGGCGGCGTGATGTCTCCGCCGACGAACATGATAGCGATCAAGGCGGGTTTTAAGGAGCTCGCCTATCTGCCGCAGTTGGGAATTTCATTCCAGCACACGACTCTGTCCACGACCCGGAAGTACCTCGAGAAAAACCGGGCCACCGCCGTGAAAGTATTGACCGCCTACAAAGCCGCCATCGAGCGGATCAAGACCGACAAGGCTTTCGCGTCGAAGACTCTCTCCAAGTACATGCTGACCAAAGATCCCGAGGTTCTCGATTACAGCTACAACGTCTCCGCGCCGCTGTTTAAGCCGATTCCCTATCCGACGCTCGACGGCATTCGCTCCACGCTCGATTTCATCGCCGAGAGGGAGCCCAAGGCCAAACAGGCGCAGGCGAAAGATTTCGTCGACACGTCCTTATTGGAGGAGATCGAGAAGAGGAGCGCGCAGAAATAACGAGGCGTCGGCGCGCTAAACTAAACCATGGCCAGGAAGAAAACACAGATCGATCCGGTTCGCTTCGAGATGTTCTTTCATCGCCTGTGGGCGATCGGCGAAGAAGGCCGCATGACGCTCCAGCGCGTGACCGCCTCCCCTATCGTCTCGCAGGGCGGCGAGTGCATGAGCTCGTTCTACGACCAGGACGGCAACATGGTGTTGGCCTGCTCCGGCCACTTGAGATTCGCCGCCGCCACTTCGGACGCGATCAAAAGCCTGATCGATACGTTCGGCAAATCGCCCGGCTTTCACGACGGCGACCAGATTTTTTTCAATGACCCCTACGTCGCCGGCTCGCACACCTACGACATGATGGTGGTCAAGCCGATCTTTTATGGGAGGAAGCTGATCGCCTGGACCGCGACTAGCACGCATACGGCGGACACCGGCGGCCTGCTCCGCGGCGAAGCCTTCGAAATCTATCACGAAGGCATCTGCATCGCGGGGCTCAAGATCGTCGAGCGCGGCGAGTTTCGCGAAGACGTTTTTAGAACGCTCACCGGCCAGTGCCGCGACCCGCAATACGTCGGCCTGGACTTGAAGGCGATGATCGCCGGCAACAACGTCTGCGCGCGGCGCTATCTCGGGCTGGTGGAAAAATTCGGCGCGGGCTTCGTCGCCGCGGCGGGCGAGAAAATGATCCGGGATTCCGAGCGGAAGGCGCGGGCGAAGCTCCGCTCGATGCCCGACGGCGTCTGGATTACGCGGCAGTACGTCACGACCCTCGATCGCAAGTCGCGGAAAGCCGTCGCCCAGCAGCTCTTCTGCACGATGACGAAAAAGGACGACGAGCTCAGTCTCGATTTCGCCGGCACGAGCCCGCAGACCGACACCGACCACAACTCCACGCTGCCGAGCACGTTCGCGCACATCGCGCTGGCGCTCACGAATACTTTATTCTGGGACGTGCCGTGGAGCGACGGCAAGATGCGTCCGGTGAAAATCACCGTGCCCGAGGGAACGATCCTCAATTGCCGCTATCCCGCAGCCTGCGGCGCCGCGCCGCGGATCGGCAACGTGCTGGTCTCGACCGTGTGCGAAGCGGTCGCGAAGATGATCTACGCGTCGGGCCGCGAAGAAGACGTCAACGCCTCGACCACGGGCAATTTGGAATTCGTCGGCGGACCCGGCTACTTTTACGGCGGCCGCACGCGCGAAGGCATTCGCGTCGCGCAGGGACTTTACGACATTCACGGCGCGGGCATGGGCGCGGCGCCCTACCGCGACGGCGTCGACACCGGCGGCCACATGAACATTCCCTCAGCCGGCATCACCGACGTCGAGCGCATCGAGATGCAGTATCCGTTTCTCTACTTCGCGCGCGGCCACAACCGCGACGGCAGTGGCTTTGGGAAATATCGTGGCGGATTGGGGAGTTATCGGATCTATCTCATCTATGGATCGAAGGACTGCTCGGTCGATTACAAGCCGTACGGCGGTATCGCCCAGGGCGGCTTCGGCCTCTTCGGGGGCTATCCGACGGGGATCGGCGCGATGCGCGTGATGACGCAGGCGGGCGTCGGGATGATCGAACGAGTCAAAGAGGGAGAATATCCCGACGCGCGGGCGATGCGCGCGGGCGCGTGGGGAAAACCGTTTCATCCCGACGGAGTTCCCGAGCGCATCGCGCTGCCGGAAGGAAGCCTGCTCGTGGACTACGTCGCGGGCGGCGGCGGTTTCGGAGATCCTTTGGATCGAGAACCGGAGCTGGTCCTCGGCGATTTCCGCAGAGGCTGGCTCGGCCGGGAGATTGGGGAGAAGATTTACGGCGTGATGCTCGGCGCGGATGGAAAAAACGTCGACCGCGAAGCGACCGAGCG
>JBGQBP010000216.1:0-6637 GCA_041494945.1 Binatia bacterium
ATGGTGCACGAGGAAAGGTTTCATGCGTCCTTCGGCGCGCGGCGCATCAGGGACCTCGTCCAGAAACCCGAATACGCCCAACTGTGCGGGGCGATAATGGCGGACGTGCAGCGGACCGTGGACAAATGGTATCCGCAGGCGCTTGACACCTTCGGCGCGTCCGACTCCAAGTTCAGCGAACTGGCCGTAGCCTATGGCATCCGGCGCTGGGACAATAAGACATTGCGGCAGATGTTCAGGCAGGACGTCGACGCGCAGATTGAAGCCATCGGCCTGAAGGTCCCCGACCCGGAAAAGGGCCGGAAGATTCATTAGCATCTATCCTTCACCGGTCGCTCTGAGGTAATGCGGAAGCTCAGGGCGAATATTCGGGACAAACAGATCTTCAACTCTCATTCGACGCCGCGTCAGTCCCTGCTCGTCCAAGTACTGGACGAGCGCCTCAAGGGTAGGTCGACTACCTTCAATCGAATAATTCCAGATCTCCTCGCCAAAGATGCGGCGAGAAGCTTCTATCTCATCAACAATCCACGGGAGACTTACTACAAGCGCATTACTGTCGTACAGGCGCTTATAGTTGAATTCCTTAGCCTGGACAAAGGCCTTGTAGAGGCTGACGGCTATCCAGGGCTCCTTTTGGAAGAGGTTGGTCTTCAGAACGAACGTGTGCATGATCGGGAAAATTTTTGTGCGCCGATAATATTCAGTTTCTACTTCTCGGTAGTTGGGAAACAGGCGTTTCACGTGCGGGTTCTTGGCCCGGAACGATCGCGGAATCATGACCGAGATTAAAGCATCAATTTCACCCGCCTCCAACATTTCTTCCAAAGACTGCCCCGGACTGATATGTTCGATGGGAATTTGGGCCGGGAGTTTGATCCCGGCCTGGATCGGAGCTCCAACGACCCAGCGAAGCTCATCTGCCAAGACCTGATACTCATGGTTCAGGATCCCCCTAACCCAGATTGCCGCGGTCATTTGGTAATCAGCGACCCCGATTCGCTTACCCTTTAGATCGTGGGGTTTTTGAATACCGGTGGCGGAATGGACGTAGATGCACGAGTGGCGAAAGATTCGGGAGGGGAAAATGGGCAAGGCGATGAAACGTTGATTGCCCTGAGAACGCAGGATGGTATAGGTAGACAAAGACATTTCCGATGCATCAAATTCCTCGTTATTGAGCATGCGCCAAAAAGTCTCCCCTGGAGTTAAGGGAAGGTAATTCAGGTCGATGCCCTCGGGCCGGACCGTGCCATCTATAAGAGCACGCGTTCGATCATAGTCTCCACAGGCCAAGGTTAGCTTGAGCTTTGCCATCCGAATCCTCCTTGACAGGGCAAGAAAAAAAACATCCGATCTCGCTTGTGCGTCGCGCGTAACATAAGCGCTAAGGAGAGTCAAAATAGCGCTTGCCAGAACTAGGGGAATCTAATGTTGCGCTGCACAGGTACATCAGCTTTCAGGGGATTCCCCGTGGGGGAGTTAAGGCTGGATCATTTTCTCGATGGCCGAAAGAAGTCTTTCGTGTTTTTCACTGTCGAGAATCATCACGTCCAGCAGGGCATCGAAAAGTTCTTTTTCCTCTGAGGAGAGTTGGGATTTGAGATTGCGGCAGGCGCTTATCGTCTCTCGCTCATGCCCGCGCAGCCTTTGGGTTTGACGCATAAGTTCATCCTGGACTACCTCTCCTGCTTCAAACCGTTTGGTTCCTGCCGTGAGGGACTGTCTGAGGTGCCCGGCCATAGTGCGAAGCAGGAAGTGGTGCTGTTCCTCCTCGGTCAAAATTAAGTCAACAAGCATGCCGACAGGACCGTCGGCTATTTTTTCCGATAGGGCGCGATATTCCTCCAGGATCTTACCCTCTGCTTCCACGTGGCGGTCCAGGCTTTCGGCAAAGAACTCCCGTCCTTTTTCATCCATCAGTTTTCTTCCTTTGCTGTGATAGTAAATGTTAGTAGTTTTCCGGCGGCTTGCCGGGGTAGTGAGTACGGAAAAGGTCCAGTGCCAAGCGAAAAATATTTCCGCCCCTGAAGATAAGGCCAATGACTCCTCTCAGATCCTTGGAGGTCATGGCCACCCGAATTCTCCACCGCACCGGTTCCACGGTTTTCATGCAGAGAACCCAGCAATCGCCGTCTCGTTTGATCTCCTCAAACACCGCGACGAGATCGCTGCGCTTTCCCAGCCCGGTTGATCTCACCCACATTAGAGGAGCCCCTTGGCTCGCGCCTTGGTGACTATCTCCGGTTCTTTCCACCACTTGTCTAAACCGAGATCGTCAGCGACCGCATTGGCTGCAAGGTAGCCCGGCCCAAGAATCACGAGGCCGCCCGGATGGCAGCATGCTCCACCCAGGTAGAGTCCCGGGATGGGAGTGCGGGTATCGGAGCAATCCTCGTTGGGTCTAAGATAGCCCAGTTGGAAGGGCAGATAGGCGCCCTGTTTGATGGATCCCTCCTTCATATCCAGGAACCGGTTCTCCGTGTCGGCAGGCGAGGAGACAGCCATCCATAAAACTTTCTCGCGAGTGCCGGGCGCATACCTTTCCAATATCTCAAGCCGATGCTCGGCCTCTTTCTCCTTGCGCTTGAGGTCGAGCCAGTTCCCGGCCTTCCCGTCGAGGGCGTAGGGGGCCATCTGTGAAATGAGGCCGGTGCACTTCCCCGGCGGAGCTTGGCTGGGATCATGCACGCTGGGGAAGGAGCAATGAAATCCGGCTTTGGCATCCAGTTTCCCTTGTTCCATCCCTTGCCACTGGCGCAGTAGGTCCTCCGAGTTTTCGTATCCCAGCACATAGACCAGCCCCTGATTCAGTTCCGGATCTTCTGCAGCAACCTTGAAGTTAGGAGGCGCCTCCAGAGCAAGGTGAATCTGTAAGAGGCTCCACTTCTCCCACTGCCAGAGCTTGATCTTCTCTACAAATTCGTCATCCAGGGTTTTATCGGCGATGAAGGAAAGAAAGGTTTGCTCCGGGTTAAGAGTGCTGATGACCGCCTTGCCGGCCTCCATGATATCGCCCGACGCCGTTTCAACGCCGCAGGCCCGCCCGTTCTTAACGAGGATTTTTTTTACCTGTTGGCTTCCTAAGATGAGCCCGCCATGTTCAAGCACAATCTTTCCCAGAGACTGAGCGACCATGTGGGAGCCGCCCACGCAGAGGCGGTAATGGACGGCTCGATTGAGGTAGAGGGGGACAAGGAAACCTATTCCCTCCAAGTCCGGCTCCAGGCCCCAGTGACAGGCCGCGTACAACATCAGAGTCTTCACCTGTTCGTTTTCAAACAGACCGTCGATAATCTGGATGGGACTCTTTTCCGAAATTTCGAGAAGCTCTTTCCCGATAGGGTGAGCCTCCAGTTTGGCTGTCTGATCCAGCGCGGAAAGTGGCGAGACGTAGGTGGCAGGCGCCAGGAATTCCTCCATGTAACTATGAAACTTCCCGCACATTTTTCGGTAGGCCTCAGCGTCCTTCGCGGAGAAGCGGGCGATGGAGCGGCAAGTCTTCTCCACGTCCGTGTAGAGACACAGGCATCTCCCGTCGCTGAAAGGCATGACAAACTGGAGGGGCGGCCGTACGTACCGGACGTTATAGTCCTCCTCCAGCCTGAGGTCTCGATAGGCGGGGGCGTAGTCGACCATCATGTGGTAGATGGAGTGGGTGTTGTGCAGGAACATGGGCAGGGTCGATTCTTCCGTGGCCAACCCTCCGCCCGCCTCGAGTCTCTTCTCCACGATCAGAGTTTTCAGACCGGCCTTGCTCAGGTAGGCGCCGGCGATCAACCCGTTAGGACCGGCGCCGATAATCACCACATCGTACTTTCTTGCCATGGCTCTGTTCCTTTTTCCCTCGGTTACCAGGGCTGTCCTTCCCAGGTTTTCTTTAGCTTCAGGTCTTCAGCGATAGCCTTGTAGCAAGTATATCCTTGCCCCGTATGACCCGCGTTGTAACGGCCCCAGGCGGAGCCCGTGGCGTATAAATTTTTAATCGGCGTTCGGTGAGAGGCAAGCTCGGGGACGGGATTGAAGGGAAAATTCTGGCCCGGCACCCGGTCGATGATGTTCCAGTTTCCTGCCGGCGCCATATTTCTCTGTCTCCTCGCGGCGTCGTAAGGCGTGATCGCGTCGTAGCCGATGACGTTATCCCAGCTCATGTTCCTCATGTAATACCGCCATTCCGCCATGGTCCCTTCAGCGTGTTGCTTCTTGTACTCCATCCACTCCCGCTCGCTTAAGGCGTAGGCAGGGGCCGCATGGATCTCGCTTCCTATGACATGGTTTCCCTGCGGCGCTTGGGTCGGATCTGCAAGGGAGTGGTGATGAAAGTTGACGATATGGAGATCGGGAGGATTTTTTCCTACCCGTCTCCAGTGGGACTCCTGGATGAGCGATTCCATATTGCGGCTGCCCAGGATGAGCCACTGGCAGTTGTTGATGTCGGGGTTAAAGTCGGAGGCCTTATAGTCAGCGGCTTCATGAATGGCCCAGGTGTACCAGGTGATGCAGGTGAGGCTTCGTTCCAGGCAGGCCACTTTACGCAGCAGGCTGTTTTCCAGATGTTCCGGGCCGATAAGCTCGAAACAGAGCTGGTAAGGATCGACCGTAGTTACTACTATTTTAGAGCGCACCTCCGTGCCGTCTTCGAGGATGATTCCGTGGGCCGCGCCGTTTTCTATGAGCGCCTTCTTCACTTTGTTTTTGGTGAAAAACTTACCCCCATTCTCCAGCAGGATGCGCTGACAGGCATGTGCCGCGCTGTGTGTGCCGCCCTGGATCAGGCAGCGGTCGAGGCTCATGGCGATGGATCGTAACACCTCGAGACCGCTGTCCCCCACCTCGGTCGGAAACCCCACAGCCTTCGCCACCCGCAAGGTAAAATAGGCCAGCCCCTCGCTCTCCCAGAACTCGCTGGCAGCCTGGTCTGCGGCCAAGTTCAGGAAACGGCGGTCGACAAGGGCATCGGGCCGTTTCATGTAGTCATTGAGCCATCTCTCGAGGGGGGTGGGCTGGCCTGGTGGGGGAGGAAGGTTGAAGAGATCTTCCAACGAGGCCGATTGATAGCCTCCTTCGGGCCGCGCCAGCTCATATGCCTTCAGCCACTTTTCCGCGTCCCTCTCTCCAGCGAAGCGGCGCACCTCTCGGAAGGTTTTCTCGCCGGTCGGATCTTCTTCCGGATGGTAAAGAGGGAGGCAGCTCTGGTCCTCTTTGAGAATTAACCCCAGGGCTACTTTGTTATGGAGAAGTTTGAGCCCTTTTTCCTCGATCTCCGGAAAATCACGGTAGAGGGGCAGGAAATACCAGCGACGAACTGTGCTCGCATGCGTGTTGCTGATAAATCCGGGAGCCGCGGCTTCGTGCGATCCCCAGCCCCCTCCGAGCTCGTGCCTTTCCTCAAAGAGGGCCACTTTCATCCCGCCGTATTTGGCCAAATAGATCGCGGTGACTAAAGCCTTGTTTCCGCCACCGACAATAACGGCATCGTATGTCGCGTCAGCCATGGCTGCTCCTCTGTTCTGGACAGACTACCCCCTACCGGCCTCCACCAACTTGTTTCTCTAACACGTGGTGAGCCCTTCTCAGTCGGTCCGTTAAAATCCGGCTTTCTCTCAATAATATAGAAATAATTGACTTCCATCGGCTATGCGTCAGCCTGTCGGATGGGCCGGTCACTGATATCGCTCCCAAGATCTCCTTATTGGTGCCGAAAACAGGCGCCGCCGCGGAAGAAGTGTTAAGAAGTCTTTCTCCCTCGCTGAAAGCGAACCCCTGGGCCAGACACTTATTCAGTTCCCGTTCGAGCCGCCTTCTATCGGTGATGGTTCGCTCCGTCAGACGTTCCAGCCGTTGCTGGCTTAAAAGATTCTTGCGTCTCACCGGATCCAAATTTGCCAAAATGATCCGTCCGGTGGCTCCTGCGTATAAAGGGGCGGAGAATCCAATATCAAATCGAGTGCTTGTAGCGTGAGGGCTAACGGCCTGATCGACAACTACTGTTTGGTTCCCCTTCAAGATAGAAAATGCAGCCGTCTCCGATGTCAGATCACGAAGCTTTTCCAACTGGGGGTGGACAAGCTTGGAAAGGTCGAGATTTTGACGGTAGCAAGTTTCCCACCAGAGCACACGGTTACCGAGAACAAAAGCGCCGTCTCCGTTTCGCGCTGCGAGATTATGCGACTCTAAGGTGCGTAAAATCCTAAAGGCCGTTCCTTTGTTTAATCCTAAGGCCTGTTGAACCTTCTTAAGCGTCACCCCTTGGGGGGAAGTCGCAAGCAACTCAACAACCTGGACGATTTTGTCAAAAACTTTGATTTGTGTTCCAGGCATCCAAAATCTCCAGCCTCAATGCTATTTCTCAAAGCCGCTTTTATAAGCCACTCGTGGATGTGTTTTGCATTGCAAAACTATAATCCTACAATGCAAACAGCTACTATGATTTTGTGCCAGTGTCAACGTTAAACTGTGGTGGTGGCAGCCAGAAGGTCTTGACAAGGAAAGGAGAAAAACAGCATTTAAGATCATGGAAGATCGTCCGCGACTTCGGCCGGTTGAGGCGTTCCCCCTGAAGCAGGAGGGGAAGACTTTCATCTGTCTCAGAGACCCGCAGCACCTTTCGCAGCCCTTGGTGATCACGCCCGTCGGC
>JBGQBP010000217.1:0-6563 GCA_041494945.1 Binatia bacterium
AAATCTGGAGCCACCCGCCGGACTCGAACCGGCGACCTGCTGATTACGAATCAGCTGCTCTACCAACTGAGCTAGGGTGGCTCACATAGGTTTGAAAAGGTGCGCGATCGTCGCGACCACGAACGCGCCGAGGTACGCCGTGATCGCGTCGAAGAGAAGCCACATGCCGCTGACCTGATCGAGAACCGGTTTGAGGCCGATGTAGCGGATGGCGAATTGCCCCAGAAATGAGCCCGTCGCGCCTACGAGAAAATAAACCGCGATATTGCTCTTTTCCCAGTGCGTCACCGTCTTGCTTGCCAGGAAGCCCATGATGAGCGCGAGAACCAGCGCCACCAAGAGGTTGTCCTGCAGGTATTGCGAAGCCTCTAGGGCAGTTTCTTTCATCTTTTTATCGCTTGAGTAAGCGGAGCAGCTTTATCGAAGCGGCCCGCGGCGCCTCCGCGCTCATCACCGCCGAGATCGCCGCGATCCCGCGCGCGCCGGTTTTTTTTATGGCGGCGACGTTCTCCGGCTTGATACCCCCGATAGCATAGACGGGAAGTGAAATTTTTTCCACTGCTTCCTGCAGCCGCTCAAGTCCCTGAGGATTTCCGTACGCGGCTTTCGACGGCGTGAAGTACACCGGGCCGAACAAAACAAAGTCGGCGCCCGCCCGCTCCGCTGCCAACCCCTCTTCCGCCGAATGGATCGACGCGCCGATCAACTTTCTGTCTCCAAGGATTTGCCGCGCGGCGTCGATCGGAATGGAGCCGCTCCCGAGCTGTACGCCGTCCGCATCGACCGCCAGCGCGACGTCAATGCGGTCGTTGATAAAAAGGCCCGCTCCGTGTCGCGTGCACAGCGTCCTCGTCTTTTCCGCCAGCGAGAAAAGTTCTCCACCGCCGAGATCCTTCTCGCGCAACTGCACCGCCCGGACTCCGCCGAGAAGCGCCTGTTCTATGACCGCGAGCAAGTCGCGCCCGCATGTTTGCTTGCGGTCGGTAACTAAGTATAGATCGAAATCAACGGAACGACGCTGCAACGGAGCACTTAACCGAGGATGCCATCGAGCGGGCTCGAAGCGGTTGCGTAGAGCTTCTTCGGAATGCGGCCGGCGAGAAACGCCTTCCTTCCGGCTTCCACGCCTAGCTTCATTGCATCGGCCATCATGATCGGATCTTTAGCCCCGGCGATCGCCGTATTCATCAGCACGCCGTCGCAGCCCATTTCCATGGCGACCGCGGCGTCCGATGCGGTGCCGACGCCGGCGTCCACGATCACCGGCACCGTGGAGTGTTCGAGAATAATTCTAATATTGTACGGATTGCGGATGCCGAGGCCCGAGCCGATCGGCGCCGCCAGCGGCATCACCGCCGCGCAGCCCATCTCCTGGAGTTTTTTCGCCGTAACCGGGTCGTCGTGAATATAAGGCAGCACGACGAAGCCTTCCTTGATTAAAATTTGCGCCGCTTCGAGCGTCGCCGGAATGTCCGGAAAAAGCGTGCGCTCGTCGCCGATCACTTCGAGCTTCACCATGTTGCCGACTCCGGCCGCGCGCGCGAGCCGGCAGGTGCGGACGGCGTCGTCGGCCGTGTAGCAGCCGGCGGTGTTCGGCAAGATCGTGTATTTTTTTGGGTCGAGAAAATCCAGCAGGTTTTCTTTGTTCGGATCGGTGATGTTCACCCGGCGCACCGCGACCGTCACGATCTCCGCACCCGAAGCCTCGATCGCCCTTTTCGTCTCGCTGAAATCTTTATATTTCCCGGTCCCGACGATGAGCCGTGAGCGGTACGTTTTATCTCCCAGTTTGAATACGTCATCCATTTTATACTCCTTATCCCCCGCCGACGAAGTGGACGATTTCGACCGTATCGCCCTCTTTGAGGACGGTCGCCCCGTGCGCGTCGCGCGCGAGGACGTCGCGGTTTAGCTCCACGACCACTCTGCCGGGACGGATTTCAAGCTCTGCGAGCATCTCCGCTACGCTAACCCCTGTTCTGAGTTCTTTCTTCTCGCCGTTAATTTGAACGGTCATGCCAATAAAAAAACCGTATTCGACTCGACCACGTCCGTGGTCAGGGAATACGGTCTTAAGTTCGCCCCGAAGGATCGGGATCTGACTTTCACGCTTCCCTACGCCGGCACTATCCGGATCAGGTTCTGAGGGTTGTCCGTTTTTTATTCGGACTCTCAGTCTGCCTTAGGCAGACACCCCTAGCATCACTCTCACACCTAACAAATGGGTCGGAGCAAGTCAAACTTTAACGCGGCTTACGGTTCTCCCGTGAGTTGATACGCCGCCCAATAGAACGGCTCGGGAAATTGTTCCATCACTTTGAGCTGCGCCTGGCGGAGCGCGTCGGACTTCTTGGCGCTCTTTAACTGCGAATAAAACTCCCGCATCAGCTCGTAACTCGCTCTATCATTCACCTTCCACAGCGTTGTTATGATCGACGGCGTCCCGGCATAGATGAACGCGCGCGTCAGCCCGACCAGCTCATCTCCGCTGCTGAGCTTGCCCAGTCCGGTCTCACAGGCCGACAACACCACCAAGTTTGTCTTGAGATCCAAAGAAAAGATCTCTCCCACTCGAAATCGCCCGTCATCCTTTCCTTCCGGCGCCAGCAAGAGCGCCGAGCTCATCGGGTCCTCCTCGTTGAACTCCGCGTGCACGGCAAAGTGCAGCATGTCGTACTTGGGACTGAGCGAGATCGCCCTGGGCTTGCTCGCCTCCGCCCTCAAATAGACCGCGCTCTGAGGGTAAACGCTCGCCACCTCTTTGGCCTCACGCTCCGCGAACCGAAGATTGTACGCGTCGTCGCCCAAATTTGGATTGCCCATCACGAGGGCTCTCTCTCCGCCGGCTCTCTTCTTCTCCTTCGTGAACTGCATCAAGCTCGCGCTGGAGAGATAGTAGATCGGATAATCTTGCACGAGATACTTTCCCTGGGAGGACATCAGCGCTTGAAAAGGAAGATAGTGCAGCACGTCGTGCGGAACGATCAACAGCTCCTTGCCTCGTATGTGCTGCAGCGCCGGCTGGATCAGAAGACGATAAAGCTCCTTCGAGGTCTCCTCAAGCTTTTCCTTCTCTCCGAGTTTAAAGACGCTCTCACGAAGCGCGCCCACCTTGGAGACCAAATCCCTGCGACCCAAACGAATGTTGACGAATTGCAGTCTGTCCTTCTCCACAACCCACAAGAGCACCGCCTGCTGCGTCACGAAGTATTCCAGCATCGTCACGCCGGGTTCCAGAAGCTCCTGCGTCTGCTTGAGCGTCAGCGGCTCGACGTTCATCAACGATGCTTGTTCCTTGTTCTCCTTTCTGACTTTGGCAAGAAAATCGTTGTAAGCTTTTTGCGCCTGCTCCAGTTCCTGCTTCGGGTCGCTTTTCTGCGGCACGTCTTCTTCATCTTCCTCATCCTCTTCACCTTCCTCTGCTACCTTCATGCCCGCTTGTAAGGCGCTGATCCTCGCCTGCAAGGCCCTCTCTTCCTCCAGCAGGGCGCCGTGAGCGAGCTGGACCTTGCTTCCCAGAATGTCGAGAAAGGCGCGGGAGCGCGCCCGCTCGTTGTAGTTGAAAGCCTCTTCCCATTGACTATCGCCCAAGTAGGCAAGGATGATCCCGGCATAGGTCTGCCGCTTATTTTCAAAAAATGAGCTGCGGAATTCCTCGGATTCGAGCAGCGACCGCGTCGTCTCGATGCTATCGATCGCCTTCTTGTAGTACGGTACGGCCTCGGAGGGTCTCTTGGTCTGGCGGAGCAGATCTCCTATTTCACTGCTGGCCTGCTGGATAACGTGGGCATGCTGAATTCTCTCGGCAATTTCCAAGCCCCGCGTCAGGTTTTCCAACGCCCGCGGAAAGTCTTTCTTCCCGAGGTAAAGCTGGCCCAGCTCCTGATAAAGCTTGTCCTCGGTGCCGGTCTTGAGCTTGGCGCTTTGAATTATGGCCAGACCCTTCTCGTAGGACTTGATCGCCTCGTCCGTGTTGCCTTGGTTTTTATAGGCATTGCCGAGGCGGTCCACAGTTGTAGCCATGTTTTGCTGCGCCTTTTGAATCCGCTGAGCGTTTTGGCTCGCGCCGCGTCTCTTAAGAAATGAAAGTTGCGAATCCAATACCTGGAGAGAATAAGACATCGTCTCGATCGCTCTTTGGGTTTCGCCGCTGGCCGAGAGATCGACGCCCAACTCTCTGTACAAATTAGCTTCTAGGCTTAACTTGGGACCTCCCGAAGGGATTTGCTTTACGATTTCGATCCCCCTCTTCAGCAGCTCGGTTCCTTTCGCTTTTTGTCCCACCCGCCTGTAAGAGTAGACGAGCGGTAAAATAGCTCGCGCTTGAAGAAGGGGACTCCGAGCCTTTTCCCCGGTCTCCAACGCCTTGCTCCCGTTGGAAATCGCTTTCTGGTACTGGCCGTTCGCCCTTGCCACGGACGACGCCTGCCGGTAGGCAGCCGAGGCCTCTTCCCAATCGGTTTTCTTTTCCGCCTCTTGAGCTTTCGCTTCGAGTTCGTCGAGAGATTCCTTGGCATCTTCCTTGTTGACCGCCTCTTTCCCGGAGCGTTTGGTCGGAGCTGCCGCTTTGCTCCCGGATCCTTGGTGTTGCGCAGGCTCAGCTACACTGAGAGTTGCCATTACGAACAAGAAAAGGAAGAAGGCCGCTTCGAATTTGCTCACGGGTTTTCTCCCGTCGGGTAAAACTCCACCGCCACGCTGGCGTAGCCGACGACTTCCCTCATAGGCACGGCATCGCCGGAATGGCAATGCTTGAGGAGTTGCGCCCGCTTCGCGCCGATCGCGTCGGCGGCGAATAGAAAGACGGCCGTGGGAATCACGCCGCACATGCTGATGTCGTTTTCTTCCACGGTTTCGAGCAACCCCGCGGGATCCAACGCCAAAACTTTCTCCAGCGCCATGCGGTCAAGGCGCTCGGTTTCTTTCGGCGATCTATAGTGGTTCAGATCGCTGCTGGCGAGCAAGAGGATTTTTTTTCCCGACGCTCTCTCTGCTTTGTATACGCGAGCCATCGCTTCGCCGAGCCGACGGCATTCTTCCAGCGTGAGATGGGAGATTGAGATTGGCAACAGCGAAAACTCTCCGAGCGTGCTCTGGAGAAACGGAAGCTGGACTTCGATGCTGTGTTCTTCGAGATGCGGCCGATCGTCTTCGGTAAGAAAATCGATTTCGCTCAGCAGCCGTTCGCCAACGTCTCGATCGATCTCTACTCGTCCCAGCGGCGTTTCCCAAAATTCGGCCCCGCTGAGCGCAGCGCGGGCGCCGCGGCCGCGATGGTTCACGCCGAGGAGAACCACCAGGCGGGTGTCCATTTCCAGTTTCGCATATAGATGAGCCGCGCACGGGCCGGAATATACGTAGCCCGCGTGCGGGACCATGCCGCCGAGAAGGGAAGGTGAAGGAGAATAAGCGCCCTTGGGTCCGAGAGGACTCGAAACGAAGCATTCCTCGATGAGCCGCTTCAGCTCTCCGGCTTCAGCGGGATAAAATGAGCCCGCGACGGCTGCGGACCGAACGGTCATAAAGCAATTTTGAATTTTGAATTTGAATTCAACATTCAAAACTCATAATTCAAAATTTGTTTTTCTAGGGCGCGGCGATCTCGACCTGGAGGACGCCGATGCCTTCGATGTCCGCCTCGACCTTGTCGCCGGGCTTTAAGAAAAACGGTGGCACGCGCGCGAAGCCGACGCCGGACGGCGTCCCCGTGCTCACGATCTCTCCCGGCTCCAGCGTCATTCCCTGCGAGAGCGATTCGATCGTCGTCGGGATGTCGAAGATCATGTTGGAGGTCTTGTCGTCCTGCATGACCTGGCCGTTCACCCGGCATACGAGCCTCAAATTCTGCGGGTCGGGAAGCGCGCTCTTGTGCACGATCCACGGTCCCAACGGGCAATAGGTGTCGAGCGATTTTCCCTTGAACCACTGGCCGTGCTTGCGCTGGAGATCGCGCGCGGTCATGTCGAGGCAGATCGTGTAGCCGAAAATATAATCGTAAACCTTGTCCTTGGGAATGTCCCGGCCTTTTTTCCCCATCACGACGGCGAGCTCGACTTCGTAATCGAGCTTTTCCGTCGCTTTATGATGCACGACTTTCCCCAGATGGCCGATGACCGCGGTCGCCGGCTTGGTGAAAAAAACCGGCGCCTCGGGATACTTGAGCTCGATCGATCTTGCGCGGGCGCCTTCCTCGATATGTTCTTTATAATTCACGCCCAGGAGAACGACGTTCTTCCGCGGCCACGGAATCGGCGAAACGATCTTCACCTGACTGAGCTTCAGCACGGCGCCGCCCTGCCGGAGCTTTTTGAGTCCGTCCTCGTCTTTACCCGCGACGTATTTAGAGGCTTTCTTCGCCAGGCCCAGCGCCTTGCCGCCCGCCTCGATGAAAGCCTGCATGCCGATCAAGTACGGCGCGGCGACCGCTTTCAAATAGCGGCGGTTCAGCTCCGCCAGATCGATCACGTGGTCCGCCGGACCGATGAGACCCAGGCGGCTCTGATTGTTTTTCACGAAAGTTAATAAGCGCATCGTCAACCTCCGAAATTCTTTCCGATCTTCGT
>JBGQBP010000218.1:0-6544 GCA_041494945.1 Binatia bacterium
CGGGAGTGACGACTTTTTTTCGCCTAAAGCAATGAAAGTCGCGGTACTCGACGACTACCAGCATGCCTTCGACGGCTCGCCGGCGATCGCGCAGCTTCGGCGGAAAGCGCAAGTAGAAATCTTCACCGAGAAATTCGCTTCCGACGAAAAACTGCTTGAGGGGCTGAAAGGGACGCAAGCGATCATTCCCATCCGCGAGCGCACCCGCTTTTCGGCGCCGCTGCTTAAATCGCTGCCCGATCTCGAGATCATCGCCCAGACGGGAAATCACGCCTACCATATAGACATGGCCGCCGCGACGGACGCGGGAATCGTCGTCACTCTCGCGCCGGGCGGCAACAGCGTCACCGAGCTGACTTTCGGCCTGATGATCGCCGTCATGCGGCGCATCCCGCAGAGCGACGCCGCCATGCGGCGCGGCGAATGGCCGCTGGTGTTGGGCTATGTCCTCAAGGGAAAAACTCTGGGAATCTTAGGTCTCGGAAAGGTGGGCGCTGAAGTGGCCCAGATCGCCCGCGCCTTCGGCATGAACGTCGTCGCCTGGGGCCCGACGCTGACTGAAGAGCGGGCAAAGAAGTCGGAGGCGACTTACATGTCGCTGGAAGAGGTGTTGAAAGTCAGCGATGTGGTCTCCGTGCATCTAAAACTCTCCGAGCAGAGCAAAGGGCTGCTCGACGAGAGCCGGCTGCGCCTGATGAAAAAAAACGCCTACTTCATCAACACGGCGCGCGGCGCGATCGTGGACGAGCCGGCGCTGGCGAAGATTCTCCGCGAAAACGCCATCGCCGGCGCCGCGCTCGACGTTTTCGTCGAAGAGCCGCTGCCGCAAGCGAGCCCGCTCGCCAAGCTCGACAACGTCGTGCTGGCGCCGCATCTTGGCTGGCCCACCGACGCCGGCTTTCACGGCTTCGCGGAAAACGCGGTGGAAAATATTTTAAACTACATGGACGGAAAGCTCACCCGCGCGATCAACCCGGAGGCCTTGGAGAGAAGGACGCGATGAGCGATTTAAGCGAGAAGAAGTGCGTCCCGTGCGAGAGAGGCGTCCCTACTTTGGGAAAGACGGAAGTGGAGAGGCTCCTGTCCCAGCTCTCGGGGATTGTCCCTCAACGGGAAGTGGATCACAAAGGAGTTCCAATTTAAAAATTTTATCGAGGCGATGAAGTTCGTCAACCGGGCGGCGGGCCTCGCAGAAGGGGAAGGACACCATCCCGACATCCACATCCGTTACAACAGGGTCCGCTTCGACACCTGGACCCACGCTGTCGGCGGTCTTTCGGAGAACAACTTCATCCTAGCCGCTAAGATCGATACACTGAAATAATATCCTCTTGGAACTGCAGAAGCTTTGCGGTAACATCCGACTATAAGGGAGCTAATTTTTATGGGTTTAACCCATGTCAAAGCGAAAGTTACTAATCCTGCTAACCCAAGAAAAACCGCCAACCTCACCTTCCTAGTAGACTCAGGGGCAGTTTATTCTATTGTCCCAGGTGAGACACTTCGGCGACTAGGGATTAAACCTCATTCCAGCCGCACCTTCACCCTTGCCGATGGAACCGAGATCAAACGTCGTATGGGTGACATTATTTTCCAAATCAATGGCGAGCGCGCAGCCTCGCCTGTGATATTCGGCGAGAAGGGTGACAGCGTTCTTCTGGGCGCTGTCTCCCTGGAAGCCCTTGGCTTCATCTTGGACCCGATCAAGCGCGTACTGAGACCATTACCAATGGTGCTAGGGTAAAAAGATCCAGGAAAGACCTCATAGATTTTATGAGGATATTCTTTACCCTGGTCTTTCTTCTTTTTCCCGCCGCAGCCTGGACACAAGAGACACCACAGTCAGTAAACTGTTCCTCGATCGCGTTGATCTTGGCGCACCCGAAAGTTTGCAATGACCAACCTGTTCGTATAACCGGAAAGGTTGTTCAAATCGAACTTAAAACCTCTAAAACCTCAAAGCCGGGAAATCCCTATACAGAATTCACTTTGGCCGATCGCTCTAAGCAACTTAGGTTTTTTAGCTTCGATCATCTCCAGCTTGAGAAGGGAGCCTGTCTTCAGGTGGAAGGAGTCTTCAAGGTATAGAGAGAAGTCGGACCCAAGAACCAGATTATGGTTGAAAAGAAAGCCGAGGGGATTACCCCTGTGGTCTGCCCAGCAGAGATGAGAGTGAAGGAAGGACCGAAAGTCGAAGATACCAAGGTTCGAGGCCAAGAGGAGAATAGAGCCAAGAGAAAACAAAAAGTTGACAAGACTTCACAACCATCTTCTGCGCCGACTTCGAGATGGCCTAATGCCATCATCTTGGGTGCACTGATTTTAATTCTACTTATGATTGCTGCAAGGAGGATACTTGGCCGTAACTACCGGATCGGCAGAGCCTTTGAGGAGTATGTCATCAGTCTTTTCCCCGAAACCGTTTGGGAGATCGAGGACCGTAGCAGTGATACGTCTAAACGGATCGGACGTCGGATCACTGGCGACGTCTCCTACGACTGCATCATGAAGCATCGGCGGACTTCAAAGCGGTTCGTGGTTCAGTGCAAATACCGATCGCGTTTCTTTCGACAGGATGACCAAGAAGGAATCGAATGGGCCGAGCCTTACCAGATTAGGAACTACCGCAACTTTCAGAGAGAGAAGGGGTGGCCATATGTGGGGATCATCGGTGTAGGTGGGGGACCCATGCACCCAAAACATCTCTTTGTGCTCCCATTTGAACACTTGCATGATACCTTCATACGAAAAGCTGGCCTGGAAATCGCCGGCCGCGACCCCCACCGTCCATTCACTGTAGATGATCAGGGTATGTTGGCTTAGATGACGGCTTGATGGAAAATCGGCTTTCACGGCTTCGCGGAAAGCGCCGTGGAGAATATTTTGAACTACATGGACGGAAAGCTCCCCCGCGCGCTCAACCCCGAGGCGCTCGAACGCCGCAAAAACAACCTCGCGCGAAAGTAAAACTTCCGCGGTCTCAAAAAACCCGATCCGTCATTCCCGCGAAAGCGGAAATCCAGTCTTTTTAGTTTTTTCTGGATTCCGGCTCGCGTCAGCCTCCGGCTGACTTGGCCGGAATGACGAATCTTGTCAAAGCCGCGTTAGACCGCTTCAATCCTCGTTTTGTAAAGACTCCCGTTGTTTTCATCGAGGATTTCCACGAGCGCGTGAGGCTCGGCGGATCCGGGGTCGATCGTGATCATGCCGTAGTTGAAGGTTTTATTCGAGAAAAATTCCGATCTGCCGGTGTAGCCTATCGCCAGAGCGTTCAACGGCGCGGCCAGCGGGCCGGCGGTAATCTCTTTCACTCCCAGTTGGTCCCGTATTCGCGTCACGGCGGCGCTATGGAGATCGGCGCTGATAAACGCGACACCTTTGATATTTTTATCCTTGATCCATCTCAACATCTCGGCTCGCTCGTTCGGGAAGCCGTCCCACCGGTCCCGGCCTCCGCCGTAAAGCGGAACCGACGTGGCGATGATTTTGAACATGGTTGATGAGGACACGAGGCCCTCGAAGAGCCATTCTTTCTGCCGGCTGCCCAGCATGGTTCCATGCGCTTGGTCGCGGTATTGCCTCGTATCGAGAAAAAAAAGCTCAAGCGCCTTTCCCCAGCGAAACGAGCGATAGATGCGATTCGGCTCGGCCGCGTCCGGCCTGAGCGGCCAATAATCCAGGAATGCTCTTTGCCCGATGGCCGCCAGCGGATGATTCGGTTCGTAGTTGTCGGCGACTTCATGATCGTCCCAGACGACGTAGACGCTCGTTTCCGAAAAGAGCCTTAGGCTCGCCGCGTCATCACGGTTGGCGCGATACTTGGCCCAGAATTCCGGTAGGAGCGAGGCCGCTCCCCCGCGATCGGCGTAGATGGTGTCGCCCAGGTGAACAAAAAAATTCGGACGCATGGCGCGGATCGCGTCCATGATCGCGAACGGCTTGTAACTTTCTCGCGTGTCGCCGCTGAAACAAAACTTCACGACGGCCGCGTCGTTCGGCGCCGGCGCCGTCACGAAACGGGCGATCGGCCCCGGCTTTCTTCCGGCAACGGCGGGGCGGTAGTAATAAACGCTCGACGGTTCGAGACCCCCGAGCATGATCTTCGCCGTATAATCATTCTCGCTTGCGACCTGTATCGCGGGGGTGGACGCCGATGCGGCCAGTGCCGGGTCTTTGCCGTATTGAAGCGAGACCGAGCTGCCGGGCTCGGCGCGCAGCCAGACGACCGCGCCATCCGGCGTCACGTCCCCCGCGACGGTTCCGAGCGAGAGACCGGTGTTGCCGTCGAAGATGCCTGCGGTCGGGAGCGCGCAGCCCGACGGGCCGAATAGAAATGGCAACGCCGCGCCGGTTTTGCCTGCCAGTCGAAGGAACGCGCGTCGTGAGAGCTGCATCGAAGGGTCGGACTACCTCAGAAATTCGCGGGCAAAGAGCAAATGAGGCGAGGAAACAAGAAAACGCCCGGCGACATTCAAAGCGCCTGCCGTACTGCAGCCGGCCGCAAGTGGCTTGTCACTTCTTCCAGATGCATCACGTCGGCGTACTTGTGATGCAGGTCGAAAAGACAGACTTTGTGCGACAAAATGCTCCGGTCGAAGACGCACTCTTCCGCTACGACCGCATGGAAGCCGTTCGAGTAAGCATCCACGACGCTCGCACGCACGCAGCCGCTCGTGGTCTCGCCGCAGACGATCAGGCTGTCCACGCCGAGCATGTTGAGATGGGCGATGAGCGGCGTGCCGAAAAAGCCGCTCGCCCGCTCTTTGTAGATGATGAGATCGCCGGGCTCGGGCTTGAACGCTTCGAAAATCTCATAGGCATGCGGATCGATTTTCTTGATCCGCCGGTTGGTCGCGTGAACGTTCGCCGGCTTGGCCTCGCGGCGCGTCTCGGTCGTGGTGTAGATCACGGGCAAGCCACCCGCGCGCGCGGCGGCGAACAGTTGTTGGGTCGGCTTGATCGCGTTCCACGCGTGCACGCCGCACGAGCTGGGAAATTCTTTCACGACTTCGCTGACGGGCCGCTGGCCGCCTTCGAAAACGACGTTGTAGAGGTCGATCGCGAGCAGCGCGGGCCGCTGTCCTACATACGTGTCTCTCTTGTAGTGCCGGTAAATTTCCAAAATATCTTCGCTCACGACATCTTTCCAGCAGTGGTCTTCGAAATAATCCGTCATCGTCGAATCCTCCGGCGAATGTTCACTCATTTTTATGCCCCGCTCTCCCTACTGTCAAGCCGCGGGCGCGCAACCTTAACTCGCCGCGAGGATTGCCGCCGATTGACTCTGCCGCCGCGTAGAAGATATTCTGCGTGAGAGGAGAATCAACATGCCCGTGAACAAAGAATTGGCCCGGAAAGTTTTGGCCGAGATCGATCGCGAGGAGCTGGCGCAGCTCGGCTGCGATCTCGTCAACCATCCGAGCCCGACCGGACAGGAGAAAGCGGTCGCCGAATTTATTCTCGGCTGGTTTCAGGCGAACGGCCTCAAAGCGATCCGCCAGGAAGTCGAAGTCGATCGGCCCAACGCCGTCGGCGTGCTGAAAGGCGACGGCACCGGCCTGAGCCTCGGCTTTAACGGGCACATGGACACGAGCTTCACCGGAACGGCTGAAGACCTCCGCATGGTCGCCATTATCGAGCCGGAATCCGAGCTCAGAAGCTCGATCGGCGACGGCAAAGTGCGCGGGCTGGGCATCTCCAACATGAAGGGCGGCGTCGCGGCGTTCATGATGGCTGGAAAAGCGCTCAAGAAAAGCGGCGTCAAGCTCAAAGGCGACGTCGTCTTCGCGGCCGTGGTGGGCGAGATCTCGCGCACGCCGATCGGCCCATGGCAGACCAAAGAGTACCGCGGCGAAGGCGCCGGCACGAGGCATTTGCTGACTCACGGCATGCACACCGACTACGCCGTGGTCGCCGACGGCTCGGATTTGAACATCGTCTGGACCCAAACCGGCGTCGTGCAGATCAAGATCACGACTTTCGGCAAGGCCGAAGCTGCCTGGGGAACCAAGCGATCGACGCACCCGATGGAAAAATTTAACGCCATCGTTAAGATGACCAGGATCATCCACGCGCTCGAGCAGTGGGCCGAGCGGTTCGAAGAACAATATATTTACAACTCGCCCACCGGCCCGCTTTATCCCAAGGTCAACATCGGCGCGATCGAGGGCGGCGCGCCCTACCGGCCCAATTATTTTCCCGGAGTTTGCAGCATCTACGTGGACATTCGCACGCCGCCGCAGGTGCGGCCGGTCACGGTGCAATACGAAGTGGAGAAGACGCTCGCCGCTCTCGGCGTCGAATACGAGATGGAAGCCTACAAATCGCTTCTCGGCCACGAGGGCAAGGGAGTCGAGCCTTTGGTGCAATCGCTCGAAGAGATCCATCAATTTCTATTCAACGCGAAGCTCAAACCGGAGGCGCCGGACCGCGCCAGCATCTGGACCGACACCAACGTTTACAACGAGCTCGGCATTCCCGCGGTCAAGGTCGGCCCGCGCGGCAAGCGCATCGGCCCGCGCGCGGAGGAGATTCAGATCGACGA
>JBGQBP010000219.1:0-6540 GCA_041494945.1 Binatia bacterium
GCGTCTTCGCGGACAAAAATCGGCAAGAGCGCGAAGAACAAACTGAAGCTGTTGAAGTGACAACTGAGATCGAGCGGTTCTTGCTATAACTCAGCGATAAATGCTTAAGCGTCAATCAAACCGTGACCCCAGCGAAGAAAGAACGCAAAGAATGGGTCGGTTATGTGAAGCTTGCGATCTTGCTTTTCGTAGTCGATTACTGGAACGGAGCTCTCATCCGTTGCGCTGATCTTCGCCATTTGTTCGAGAACCCGCGAGACCTCGTTGGCTTGGGGTAGGTTGTCGTTCAGTATCCCCCGAATCGACGACCGCAAAGGTTCATATTCGATAGTCTCGACACCGGGTTTGAGTTCGCCCAACCCGATCAGAACTACACGATAAATGTCTGCTTCCTTCCCATTCTTTAGTTTCCTCTGCTTTCGATCTGTCCGAGTCCTTGGCCCACGCGCCAGACGATCAAAGATGTTCTTACCGAGATCTTCAGCGACTTCCTTAAAGATCTTCTCGTACTCAAACGTAGGATTAATGTGACGCGGGCTGACAGATGTCTCCGTGACGCCACTTTTGAAGCAGATCTTCTTACAAAACTCCTGCATCAAGTGGGGACTACCTTGTGCCTCTACGGCGAGTTTTATGGAGGTATTGATTTCCGGCTGTATGTTAAGCAAAGGAAAGCCGAGTTGCGCAATCTCTTTAAGCTCAGCAACTTCCCAGGTTGGAACTTGCACATTCTCAACACGCCCATTCATCTCTCGCTCAACCTTGACAGCGTCAAAACGGCGATGAGGGATTGCCAGGTAAATCACTGGGACACCTTCAAATACCAGCGGCTTGAGGACGCGCGTCACATCGCCCTGCAGATCACGAGCCAAATAGTGAAAATCATCGATAACAATCGGCCTGAGCAGCCGTCTCAACATCGCCAGGCATTGTCCCCGCCTTGACATACTGCGCTTGCGAGTGATCGAATCCGACCGTTGTGATCCCTTCTTCGGAGCGATCTTTCCTGTGCCTTTTACTACGATGGCATTTGCCTCGGCAGACAACTCCGCGCCTATCTCTATGGAAGAAATGTTAGTCGCTGAACGTTCTTCCTGATCAGCCACTTCAAGTTGATCAAACATAAGATCCCAGAACTCTTCCAAATTTTGTACCGATCCGCCGTCGATCCAAACGGTCTCGTCTCGGCCAATTACTTTTCGAACGAGCACCGTTTTGCCAGATTTGGTTGCACCGGTAACTGTCATGATCTTGCAGAGATTGTCTCTGGAAGCCGAGACCCGATCTTCGAGATTCCGGCCGCTTCGGGCTACATATGTGTGTTTCGGCAACCCACCCGGTACGAAAACTTCTGTAACCTTGTATTTCACTCCGAGCTCCCCACTCCCAGTGCTAGTGTGATTGTCTCTTGGTTTCTAGAACATGTCAACTTATTTTGAAAGTTCTAACGGTTGACAACCTCCACTCCAACGCGTTACACGCCACATATCCTACTTGCGAAAGGTTCCACCATGGCACAAACAAAACCACGCATCACATTCCGCTCTCCGGCCGAGCCGCGCAATCGCGCGTTGATCGATGAACGGGTTCAGATCGAGCAGTTGATGGGGTTGGATCGGGAAGAAAAAGGTTAGCGAGGCGCTTAGTCTTGCCCGGCAAGCATATCAATCGTTTGGAAACCCGTTCCGGTACGTTCATCGATGCGATCATCATCGAAGGAGGACTGGACGAGGCTCGCTATTGGCATCAAAATGTTCAGCGTCCCTACATCGCGAGTTCACCGAATTTCCGGCTTGATCGCAATTGGAATTGGCCTCGACTAGTGAGGTGGCTCAATACGGTGGAACTGTTGGCAGGTCGAAACACAGCGTTCTTCCAGATCAACGTTAACACTTCTCTGGGCTCTGCATTTCCAGTCGGGCAGATTTTTGTCAGCGACGGATACCCATTCTTTCCGGACCAACGACAACCCAGTATTTTCCTCTGGTTCCTGGCCGCAGCTCCCGCTGATGCACTGCGCGCCGGAGGATTACCTGACGATTTGAAGCTCATGCGGCCTCTAGTTGACGCTGCGATTCAGTTCAGTTTCCAGCGGGGCTACGACGGCCGCTTGACCCTGCACGCGGCCGCAAGCGGGGACCGGCGAAATGACATCGACCTCTATACGAAATATGAAAAGGGCGTAGCTCTCATTCCCTACGGAAAACGATCTTTTCTGATCAGCTGGCTGCGTCGCAACGATGGGCGCTACTTCTATGCCGATGAGAAGTGTGCACTAGACTTGACAGCAAAATTGGACTATCTTCGATAAAGGATGGAGGCCATTCATATGAATATTGCACTGAAGAACCAAGACATTGGTCTCTTTTCGGAATCGGCTTCTGAGAGACAGGTCGAGGTAAACTTTGCGATCCGCCTCATGCGGTACGTTCGGGGTTTGACCGTTGCCCAAATTCACCGGCTGGTCAACTCGGGTGAGTTTAACGAGATTTTCCCGGCTCTGGACGACGAAGCTACGAGAGTGCCACCGCGCCGCTTCGAAGACTTGAAGCCCTTTGATTATCGGAATTGGGCAGAGCGAAACCGCATCAAGGAATGAGGCGACATCAGTCACCGGATAATAGAGCTTCTTTTCTTAATGATCTTCCCCTAGCTATCTCCGGCTGACCCCTCAAAGGCGGCCTCATCTTCCGCCACCGCCTCCTCTTTTCGGTCTAAGTCTCGTCAACCTATCTGAAAGCCTCCCAGAAGAGTTTTCGCTAGGGGTTGACAACTTCCAGGGCGAAGAGTTACACGCCAACATATTCCACTTACTGAAAGGCTTCACCCCATGGCACAAAAACCACGCATCACCTTCGGCTCTCCGGCCGAGCCGCGCAATCAAGCGCTCGTCGACGGCTTGGTTCAGATCGACGGCTATGAGATCGAGCACATCGGCAAGTACTCGCCCGGCGAGTTTCATTACCGCTTCGTCCAGGGCGAGTACGATGTCTGCGAGATGTCTACGGCGACTTTTCTGAGAACGAAGGAGAAGGGCAAACGTTTCGTCGCCCTTCCCGTCTTTTTCCAGCGCGGACCGCGCCAGCGGAATATTTTTTACTGCGAAGGAAAGCTGAAGCATCCGAGCGAGTTGAAGGGAAAGAAGCTCGGCGCTTTCCGCTACGGGGCCACGGCCGTCACTTGGGCGCGGGGATTTCTTCTGGACGAACATGGCATCAAGACAACCGACGTTGAATGGTTCGTTTCGGGACGCGAGGTTTTCATCGGCAACGAGCTGCCGGTCAAAGTCGAGAGGCTCAATCCGCCGCCGCCCTTCGGACAAGAGAAAGAGCAACTGGCCGAGCTGGTGAGCAAAGGAACGCTCGGCGCCGCGCTGGTTCCCGGAGACTCCGGCTACCTCGGACTTTTCGGCGGCGGGTCCGTTCCAAAATTAATGGGCAAATTCCCCGGCGTGAAGCCGCTCTTCGAAGACACGGAAGAGATCGTCCGCTGGGTGAAGCGCACAAGAATCTATCCGATCATTCATCTGATGACGATGAAACAGGAAACGGCGGAGAAACATCCCGATCTTCCCGCGAAATTGATCGAAGCTTTTCGGGAGTCGGCCAAGCTGGCGACCAAATATTTTACCCCCGAACAGGCCGCCGGATACGCGAAGGAGCGCGAGATCCTGGGAGAAGACCCCTACGCTTACGTTCTTGGAGAGACGGAGAAGAGAACGATGCGCGCGCTGAACCGCTACCAGATCGAACAGGGACTGATGAAACAGGAGCTGCCGCTGGAGAGCCTCTTTGTCCGCGAAGCCTTCATCTAACGGGCCGCTGAAAAAAAACAAACTACGCTTGGTTGCGCTCGATCACTTTCCCGCGCGGATCGTAATCTGAGTCGCCGTCAAAGAACCACCCGCGCTGGGCGCCGCCGTCACGGAGACCTCCGCGCCGGACTTCAGCGCGTCGCGATTTACCACCACACGCTTTATAAGCGGAACGTCGGGCGGGACGAAGACCTTGACCTCTCCGTCCTTATATTTCACCGACATGACGCGGCCCTTCACATCCTTCACCGGCAGGTCCTCCACTTTCTCGACGTTGCCGTTGGTCATCGTAACGTTAGGACCCGCAGGCATCGGCTTATGGCCCTCCCCCGTGCCGCGTTGGTCTTCCGAGAAAACGTGAACTTCCGACGCGCGGAACGTGCCGTCGGGCTGCTTTTCAGCGGTCGTTCCCAGATACATCCCCGGCGCGATATCGGAGAGCTTGATCGCCATCTCCTGCCGGATGACAGCTTTGTCCGGAACCGTCACGCGGACCTCGCCGCTCGGCGCGGCGACCAACAGCTCCTGTCCTTTAAGCCCGGTAACTTTCCCGCGAATATTCACAGGGTTGCCCGCCGAACCCGTCTGTGCCTGGAGGCGGGAATTCCCTACAACAAAAACAAGGGCGGCAAAAATCCATAAAAAAATCGATGCGTCCTTCATTGCTTTCTCCCTTCAATTCCTATATGGTAACCAAGATCATTATAAACTATTATAGCACCAACAAACACCAACGCATCAACCTTATAACCTCAGCTTCATGCGGACCTAATGTTGTTGGCTTAATACACAGCGTGACGCATCGAAGAAGGGGAAAAACTCATGCAAGAATTCGATTACCAATCTCACTCGGTCCACGCCAGCGCGGAGCGGACGGCATGTATGGATTACTGGCTGCCTGTCGCGCGCGTATCCTGGAAAGACACCGGCGGGACACGTCATAGCGTCCTGAGCGGACAATCCGCCTGGTGCACAAGCCGGGATGAAGCCACCTTCTACGCAATGGCAATGGCGCGAAGGTGGATTAAAGAGCGCCTGTCGTCTTAAGATCAAGTCGGAATACATACTCGATCTCATTCAATCTATCCAGATTTCAGCTTTTTTTCCAGATACCGCTCGTAAATAAGGTATTTATTATTTCCGTTCTTGCTTTCCGCCAGCGTGCTGATCGTCCGCTTGTTTAATTTGGCCGCGACCTCGACGAGAACGGCGTCGGTGACAAAGCCGTCCACCCACGACGCGGGCTGGCTTCTCAATGCTTCGACGGTCGGATCGATCGCGGCGCCGTCCCTGGCCTGGAGCCTCCCCACGAGCTCGCGATAGCCGCGGTTATCCAACACGTCGAAGGCGGGAAGCGAAAGACGAAGATCGCCGGAGAGATAATCCAACAGACTCGGCTCCGGCGCCGTCTCGACCAGGATCTTGTTCGGCCCACCGCGGAAAAGCCGGTTCAAAATGGAAATCACTCTTCCGCCGTATGACTGCAAGCCGGTAATCTGCTTCAGCAGCTCGCTGGTCTCCTCTTTGTTGTCGTAAAATATCGAATGGATGTTGCAAAAAAAGATAATGTTGCGGTCCCAAAACGGCGGCAGCTTGCCGGGCATTATTTTGACTTCAGGGGTCATTGTTCAGAAACCAGCGTTTGAACCGTCGCGTTGTTTTATGAAAGGAACGTTAAAGTCGGCCCCAAGAGAAGTCAACCGCAAGCGGACCTCCACCGCGCCGCGGTGTTGTTGGAGCGGATCGAATCCCGTGATAGATTGGACGACAACAAACTCGATAGGAAGGGCAACATCTATGGCGAATCAAGCCAATCCATCCGCGCTCCTCGATATGATGGCAGGCAAGTGGGCGGCGCAGGCGATCTCGGCCGCGGCCGAGCTGGGCATCGCGGATTTGTTGAAGGACGGCTCGCGACCCAGCGCCGAGATCGCCGCGAAAATCGGCGCGTCGGAAGACGGCGCTTACCGGTTGCTCCGCGCTCTGGCCGGCCTGAACTTGTTGACGGAGAACGCGCCGCGCCGCTTCGCGTTGACCGATCTGGGAACTTATCTCCGCAGCGACGCCGAGGGATCGGTTCGCGGCCTCGCCCGGTTTTTCGGACACGAAGCCGACTGGCGCCCTTGGGACCATTTGGCCGAGAGCGTCCAAACCGGCAACCCAGCTTTCGACATGCTCTACGGCAAAACGTTTTTCGATCACATGGCCTCGCAGCCGGACCTCGCGGCGACGTTCCATGAAGCGATGACCTCGCTCAGCCTGATCGAGACCTCCGCCGTCGTCGCCGCCTACGATTTTCGAGGAATCGGCAAGCTCGTCGACGTCGCCGGCGGCCACGGCCTATTGCTGGCGTCGATTCTCAAGGCGAATCCCGATATGCGCGGCATCCTGTTCGAGATGCCGCACGTTCTGGAAGGGGCGCAAATGCTTCTGGCCGAGCACGGGGTGAAAAGCCGGTGCGAAGTTGCCGGCGGAGATTTTTTTGCCGCCGTGCCGCCGGGCGGCGACGCGTACATCCTGAAGCATATTATCCACGACTGGGACGAGGAGCGCTCGATCCGGATTTTACGCAAATGCCACGGCGCGATGCGGCCGGGCGGGAAAATTCTTCTGGCGGAAGTCGTGCTCGGAAGCGGCGCCGAGTCGCAGTTCGCCAGGCTTCTCGATCTCGAGATGCTCGTGATGACCCAGGGCGGCCGCGAGCGCACGCAGGAAGAATTTCAAAA
>JBGQBP010000220.1:0-6536 GCA_041494945.1 Binatia bacterium
AAGACATCCGCAACGCGATCAGCTATATGCAGACTCGCGCCGACATCGATCCGAACCGCATCGCGACCTACGGCTCGGGAGGGACCGGCGGCGGCAATGCCGTCTATGTTGCGGCGATCGACGAGCGCGTCAAGTGTGCGGTCTGTTATCTCGGCATCAGCAACGGCCGGGACTGGCTCCACTCGATGCGGCGCGAGTACGAATGGGTCGATTATTTAAAGCGCATCGATGAAGACCGGAAAAAACGCGCGCTTACCGGGGCGGGGGAGATCGTCAGCGCGCGCGAAGAGATCATGGTCGCGACGCCCGAGCGCAAAACCACGACGATCAAAAAAGAAGTCGCGGACAAGATTCCCGACCGGATGCCGCTGCAATGCGCCGAGGCGATCATCGAGTACAGCCCGGAGGACGTGGTTCACAAGATCGCGCCGCGCGGCGTGCTTTTCGTCACCGTCGAAAACGACGCGGTGACGCCGGAGGCGCAGTCGATGACGCTCTACGAAAAAGCCGGCGAGCCGAAGAAGCTCGTGATCTTCCGCCAGACGACGCACTACGGAATCTACAACGACTACTTCAACGAAGTCGCCGCCAACGTCGTCGATTGGTATAATCGTCATCTGAAGTACGACAAGATCGCCGTCACCGAAAGTTAGGAGCCGTCATGCATAAGATTCAGTTCGGCGTGCGGGTGCCCAATTCGGGCCCGCTCTCCAGCATCGAGAACATCGTCAAAGCGACCAAGCAGGCCGAAGAACTGGGCTTCGATTCGATCTGGGTGCACGACCACGTCGTATGGAGCTCGGAGATGCACCGCCATCACATCTCTTCCGGCGCCGCGGAGGCCGTTACCGACGCGCAGGACGCGAATTTTTACGAGGCGACGACGATGTTGTCGTACCTGGCGGGGGAGACCAAAAAAATTACCCTGGGCGTGGCTTGTCTCGTCATGCCTTGCCGCAATCCGATTTACGCCGCCAAGCAATACGCGACGCTGGATCACCTCTGCAAAGGCCGATTGATCGTCGGCGTCGGCCTGGGCTCGAAGGCCACGCGCGAGTCGGACGAGTTCGGAGTTTTCGGAGTGTCGTACGACAAGCGCGGAGACCGGACGGATGAATATATAGAAGCGATGAAAGCGATCTGGACCGAGCCGCTCGCTTCTTACAAGGGAAAATTCATCGAGTTTAATAACGCGGAGATTTTTCCCAAGCCGATGCAAAAGCCGCATCCGCCCGTGTGGGTCGGCGGCTGGATGAAGCTCGCGGCCAAACGCGCCGGCAAATACGGCGAAGGCTGGATCCCCGGCTGGCTTTCTCCGAAAGAGATGAAGGCGGGATGCGATCTTCTCGCTCAGACCGCCAGAGAGAACGGCCGCGACCCGTCGAAGATCACCATCGCCGTGGAAAAACTCGCGACCATCGGCAAGACCCGCGACGAAGGCCTCAACCTCGCCACGCCGACGCTCAAGACCAGCAGCCAGAGCTACGAGCGCGACATCGACAGCATGCAATTTGCGCTCGACCGCCACATCTTCGGCTCCGTGGACGACGTGCGCCGCCGGGTCGATGAATTCGTCGAGGCGGGCGTGCAGCACTTCGAGCTTAAAATCATCTATCCGACGATCGATAGTCTCATCAAGCAAATGACGCTCTGGGCCGAGGAGATTTTGCCGCACTATGACTGACAACAAGCAAACGTTGCAGTTGAATTTCCAACTCAACGGTAAAGCCGTCGAAATCGAATGCGAAGCCGAGGAGACGCTCGCCGAGGTCCTGCGCGAACGGTTGAATCTCACCGGAACGAAACTTTCGTGCGAGGTTCAGGTCTGCGGCGCCTGCACGGTCCTCCTCGACGGGCTTCCGGTAAGCTCGTGCACGCTGCTCGCCTACGAAGCGCGCGGAAAAAACGTCGTCACGATCGAAGGACTGGCGCAGCCCGACGGCACGCTCCATCCGATCCAACAGGCCTTCATCGACGAGTTCGCGTTTCAGTGCGGCTTCTGCACGCCGGGAATGATTCTCACGGCCAAAGCGCTGCTCGACGAAAACCCCAAGCCCTCGCGCGAAGAGATCGTTCATTACATGGACGGCAACATCTGCCGCTGCACCGGCTATGTTTCGATCGTTGCCGCGATTCAACGCGCCGCCGGCGTGACTTCTAAGGACACAAAGAAGTGAGCGCGGAAAAGAAAACCGACTTCCACGTAGTTAATCATTCCGTGCCGCGCCGCGATGGGCGGGCGAAGGTCAGCGGCAAAGCCATGTACGTAAGCGACTTGAAGCTTACCGGCATGGCCTACGCAAAAGTCCTGCGCAGTCCTTACGCTCACGCCAAAATTGTTTCTATCGACACTTCACGTGCCGCGGCGCTGCCCGGTGTTCACTGCGTCATTACCGGCAACGACCTCGAAGGTATCAATCCGTACTATGGCCACGCGGTCAAGGACCATCCGCTGCTTGCCATCGGCAAAGTGCGCTATGCCGGCGAGCCCGTGGCGGCGGTGGTCGCGGTCGACGAACGCACGGCTTTCTGCGCTCTCGAACATATCGACGTCAAGTACGAAGAGCTGAAGCCCGTGCTGACTCCCGACGATGCTATGGCCAAAGACGCGCCGCTGTTGCACGAAAGAAAGTTCGAGGCCGGCGCGCTACGCGGCTTCGAGGGCGAAGTCACCGCCGGCCGGGGGACGAATATCTGCCAGGAGGCGCACATCAAATGGGGCGACGTCGAAGCGGCCTTCAAAAAAGCCGCGGCCGTCGTCGAAAGCGAATATTATTTTCCCATGACGTATGCCTACGCGATGGAAGCCTATGTTGCTATTGCGGATGTCGCCGACACCGGCGTCACGATCTATTCTTCGGCGCAGCATCCTTTCATGGTGCGCCACGATGTGAAATCTATTTTCAACCTGCCGGTGAGCCAGGTCCGCTTGATCGTGCCCTTCGTCGGCGGCGGCTACGGCAGCAAATCCTACACGAAGATCGAGCCGCTTACCGCCGCCTGTTCCTGGAAAGCCAAACGTCCGGTGAAATTGCAGCTCACGATTGAAGAGGCGATGCTCACGACGCGGAGCGACGACGCCACCACCTGGATGCGCACGGCGGTGGATGCCAACGGCAAGATCATCGCGCGCCAGGCGAAGATTTACATGAACACGGGCGCCTATGCTGAGAACAGCCCACTCGTCGTCGAGAAATCGACCAACCGCTGCGTCGGACCCTACGCAATCCCCAACGTACAGATCGACAACTATTCATTCTACACCAACACCGTACCGGCCAGCTCTTACCGCGGCTTCGGCTGTGCCCAGGTGACGTTGCCCGGCGAATCGCAGATCGATGAGCTGGCGGCCAAGATCGGCAAGGATCCCTACGAATTTCGGTTGGCGAACGTGGCCAAGCCGGGAGAAGAATTCTTTCCCAAAATGCGTCCGTTCGACGGCACGCTGAAGGAAGATCTGGAAATCGCCGCCAAGGCGATCGGCTTGAATGAATCCGTGCCGAAAGGCCACGGCCGCAGCGTCGCGTGCTCGACCAGCGACGCCGGCGCTTATCCGCTGACTTCGACGGCGGTGCGCGTTCACGCCGACGGCTCGGTGACGATCATGATCGGCAGCACCGAGCTGGGCCAGGGAAGCCACACGGTTATTCCGCAGATTGCGGCTGAAGAGTTGGGAGTTCCATTCGAAAAAGTCCACGTAGTCTCATCCGACACCGCCATCACGCCCTATGACCGCTCGACCGGCGCGAGCCGTACAACGACGCTCATGGGCAGCGCGGTTCTGGAAGCGAGCCGCGAAGCGATCCAGCAGATGGTCGTGATGGCCGCGGACGTGCTCAAGGTGAAGGTCGAACAGGTTCAAGCCATTCGCGGCGGCGTGCGCTGCGGCGAAGCCCAGCTCAACTGGTCGGAGGTCATCAGCAAGTTCTACGCGCTCCCCGACGGCGAAGTCATCGGCCGCTCTTACATTCGCAAGGCCGGAAAATTTTCCCAACTGCCTGTTTTTTGGGAGACCGCCTGCACCGCTATCGAAGTCGCCGTCGATGAAGAGACCGGCAAGATCAACGTGGAGAAGCTCGCCACCGTCGGCGACGTCGGCCTCGCGATCAACCCCGCGCTGGCGGAAGGCCAGGACATCGGCGCCGCGACGATGGGAATGGGCATCGGCCTTTTCGAAGAGCTCGTTTATCAGGGTCCGCAGTTGATGAACGGCTCCATTTTGGATTACCGCCTGCCGCGCTTTTCGGACCTGCCGAAAAAAATCGATCTGCATCTGGTGCAGAACCAGGACGGCGTCGGCCCCTACGGCGCCAAAGGCGGCGGCGAGGCTTCGCTGAATTCCATGGCGGCGAACATCGCCAACGCCGTCGAACGCGCGGTCGGAGTGCGCATCCGCAGCGCTCCGTTGACACCGGAAAAAGTATGGCGGGCGCTCAAAGACAAACGAGGAAAGATAAAAAATGAAAGATGAAAAAAACATAGGAAGATTTCATATTTCCGCTTTCAGCTTTCATCCTTGGGTGCTGCCATGATGCCACTCAGACGTTTCACTATCGATCAGCCGAAAACCGTGAAAGAAGCGGCGGAGATGCTGTCGCACTACGGAGAGAAGGGACGTCTTTACGCCGGCGGCACGGAGCTGCTTCTCGCGATGAAGCACGATCTCCTGCGCTACGATCATCTCGTAGACGTAAAACCGCTTCCGGGACTGAACACGATCGAAACCAGGAACAATTCGCTCCACATCGGCGCGACGGTCACGCATCGGGCTATTGAAAAGTCCGACGCCGTGCGGCAAATCGTTCCCGTTCTGGCCGAGATGGCCCATCACGTCGCCAATGTGCGCGTGCGCGCGACCGGAACATTGGGAGGAAATCTCTGCTTTGCCGAGCCCCACTCCGATCCCGCGACTCTGCTGCTGGCGCTTGAAGCCCACGTGCATGTTCAGGGACGGAGCGAAGAGCGGATTCTAAAGATGGACGAGCTGATTGCCGGCGCTTACGAAACCGCGCTGGCTCCGGACGAGCTTTTGCTCGCCATCGACATTCCGCTGGCCTCCAAGAACAAACGCGCGGCGTATCTCAAATTTCAAATCAAAGAGCGGCCGACGCTGGGACTGGCGTTGGTTCTGGATTTGGATAATGGTGGAAGCATAAGCAAAGCCAGAGCTGTGGTCGGCAGCGTCAGCGCGAAGCCTTGCCGTTCCGATCAGGCCGATGCGCTGCTTGTCGGTCTGCGAGACAAAGTCGAAAAGCAGTTGGCCGACGCCGCTCAGGCTCTCGCCGACGCGGCCGACCCGGTCGACGACCTCGAAGGCAGCGCCGAGTACAAGCGGCATCTGATCGGCGTCTACCTCAAACGGGCGTTTGCGAAGGCTCTATCGTAAATAATAGGGTTTGCAGGAACTCTCGAAAAAAGCTAATTTAGTAACGGTATGAAGGCAATTAAAGCGCGTTATGATGGACATGTGATCGTCCCCGAGGAGCCGCTCGACTTGCCGGCTGATACTCCGGTACAAGTGCTGCTCCCGGACGAGAACGATTCTGTAGAGTTCAGTAAGGCTTTCGCCAATATCTCAGAGGCTTCCTTCAGCCGGATCTGGGACAACGACGAAGATGCCGCCTACGACAAGCTATAAGCGCGGCGACATCCTTCTGGCGCCATTCCCATTTTCAGATCAAACATCTAACAAACAACGCCCGGCTTTAGTCATAAGCCTGGATGCGTATAATGAGCAGGGACCTGACCATGCTGATCATGGCTATCACCAGCCAAGTTGGCGGACCGTTGCGGATCGGTGAGTTTCTCATTCGTGATTGGCGACTTGCCGGTCTTTTAAAATCTTCTGCCGTCAAAGCAGCCATAGCTACAATCGAGTTGAAACTTGTCCGCCGCAAATTGGGCCATCTTTCCGATTATGATCTCGGAGAACTAGAAAAGGCATTGCGCGCACTCCTATGCCTTTAGCCCTCATCGTCTAGACACAAACTCATTTCCTCGGATCAGAAACCTCCACGGCTTGTCCTTCCACTTCCCTGCGTAATCGACGCCGATCCGCGGCGTCGCTAAAATCTTCGGCGCCGGTTCGCCGCGATCTTCGATGTATAGAACGCCGGCGCACACGTCGGCCCCGTTGAGAGACTTATCGATGGCAAACGCCTGGCAGAGCTTGCCGGGCCCGCTGGCGAGATTGCGCTGCTCTTCCGTCCGCCGCCTTCGCTTCATGATCTCGATTCCTTCCACCGGCTCCAGCGCGCGGATCAGCACCGCCGAGGCATGATCGACCTCTTCTGTCACAATGTTGAGGCAGTAGTAAACGCCGTAGATGAAGTAAACGTAAGCGTAGCCCGCCCGGCCGAACATGATTTCCGTGCGCGCCGTGCGCCCGCGCGACGCGTGGCAGGCGAGATCTTTCGGCCCGACATAGGCTTCGGTCTCTACGATCCGGCCGACGGTTTTTCCGTCCGGATGTTTTCGGACCAGATATTTACCCAGCAATTCCCGGGCGACGGCAAGCGTCGGTTGTTCGTAGAAGG
>JBGQBP010000221.1:0-6490 GCA_041494945.1 Binatia bacterium
CCCATCGTGGTCCAGAAAAGAAGCTGGCCCAGTAGTGAAAGAATGCGAAATTCACGGACAAGGTCGGGGGGCAGTCTTACTTCGTCTGGATTGAACGGCATCGTGAGAAAGATCACGACAAGATAGATTAGATAAATGACAAGCACAACGACGCGTGCCCGGCTGCTACGGCGGAACGAGCGCTCGACGCCGAGCGCCGCAAAGGTCCCGATCAACGACAGCGCGATGAAGACGAGAAACAACTCCTGCCGGTAGCCGATCGTCTCCGCCGCGCCGACGCCGGGCGGATTGGCGGGATATTTGAGCAATGGAAAAATCGCCACGGCCCAACCGAGGAGAACAGAAAGAAAAAAACCTTGTCTTCCCATATCGGCAAACCACGGCCGGATCGCGTAAGCCAAAAGACCGAAGAGCATCCCCCACGCTCCGCCGTAGAGGAGAAAACCGGCAAGGAGACCGACCTTTTGCATGGGACGGCTCACCACCGGCTCTTCGGAAGAGCCCGCAAGCGTCGCATGCGCGTGTTTTTCTATTGCGATGGCTCTGTCGATGAGGGATTCAGTGAAGGTCCAGTGGAAGATCGCCGCCACCGCGCCGGCGATCAGCCCGGCGAGAACGGCGGCCTTGAGTATCTCAGCGAGCGACCTAGTTTCCACCCGTGAGAACCTTTACCGGGAGATAAACGGCAGGAACGGGAAACAATTTAATGGCAGGGGAAGCCGGCAGCGTGACGCGCGTCATGAACGGCTTCATGAATCAGATTCATATCGAAGGCGGCCGGACCCTGGATCAACGAGAGCAGAAATCCCTGGTCGAGCGCGACAACGTAGAGCGCGAAAAGTCCGAGCAGCAAGAGACCCGCAAAGATCCATTCGTCGCCGAGAGTTCGAGCCGTCGCTACCATATGTGCCTCCGCCTTCTTTCTACGATGCTCTTTAACTTCAACGCCGCCGTTTTGCAATCGAGGTTACTCATGCGCGCGCGGCCCTCAGGGGGCGAGCGGGACAGCCTCAGGCACAGGAACGTCCGACCTAAGGGCACAGAAAGATTTGGAGTCTGTCGTCCGATTCATCGCGGCGAACTCGAACGCCGATCCCATACACCTCTCGGATGTTTTCTTCCGTCAGAACCTCTATCGCCGAACCGTCGCGGTAGATCCTACCCTCGGCAAGCAGCACCAGACGCGGGAAAAAAAGCGCCGCAAGATTAAGATCGTGAAGTGCGGCGACGATCGTCAAGCCGCGCTCGCGATTAAGCCGCCGCATCAGCTCGAAAATCCGCACCTGATGTTTGAGATCGAGAAAGGCCGCCGGCTCGTCCAGCAAAAGAATTTCCGCTTCTTGCGCGAGAGCGCGGGCAATCATCACGCGCTGTTTCTCTCCGCCGCTGAGCTCGTGGAGATAGCGGTCGGCGAGCGGCAACGTCTCGGTCGCTTCCATGCTCTGTCGCGCCGCTTCCAGATCTCGCTCGCCCTCAAGACCAAGAGGATTGTGATGGCTCGCTCTTCCCATCAAAACGATTTCGGCGACCGTGAAGGGAAAATTGACCTGGCTCTCTTGAGGCACGACGGCAAAGAGCCGGCTCAGATCCCTCTTCTTGAAGGCGCGGATATCCTTTCCGTTCAGCTCGACCTCTCCGCTCCCGCTCAAAACGGCGGAAAATAGTTTTAGCAACGTCGTCTTCCCTGAACCGTTGGGTCCCAGGATTCCTATCATTTCTCCCTTCTCGACCGAGAGCGACAGGTCGTCGAGCACCCTCCGCTCGCCGTAGGAAAACCCCAGATGATGGATTCGGATGGCGGGAGTCATAAAGCCAACTTTTTCCTTCCTTCGCGGTAGAGAAGCAAGAGAAAAAACGGCCCGCCGAGAAATGCCGTGACGATTCCGACCGGAAGCTCAGCGGGGGCGAGCATGATGCGGGCCAGAGTATCCGCCCAGGCGAGGAAAATCCCGCCGGCCAGAAACGAGGCAGGCAGCAAGAGCCGGTGGTCGCTGCCGACGATCAGCCGCATGACGTGCGGGATCATGAGCCCGACGAAACCGATCATGCCGCTGACGGAAACCATGGCGCCGATCATGAGCGATGACGCCACAAAGATTTGCCGCTGCACCGCAGCCGTCTCGACGCCGAGCTGCATCGCCGTCTCTTCGCCGAGAGTGATGAGATTGAGCGGCAGTCCTTTCGCCCAGAGCCAGAGAAAGCCCATAACGACGTAGGCCCAGATAAAAGCCACGGTGAGATAGGCGCGGGTGGAAAGGCTCCCCATGAGCCAGAAGAGAAGACCCTGCGCCTGATAGAAATCGACGATCGAGTTGAGAAACATGATCAGCGCCGCGACGAAGGAATTGAAGATCACTCCGGAGAGGAGAAGATGATACGGATGGAGGCGCCCGTGGAAAAGAGAAAAACGATAAACCAGAATCATACTGAGCAGCGCGCCGAGAAACGCGGCGAGCGGGACCCATGAGATTTCGCCGAGAAGACCGCCGGCGATCGGCAAAAGCCAGTTGGGAAAAAAGATCAGCCCTAAGATCCCGCCTAACGACGCGCCTCCCGAAACGCCCAGCATCTGCGGACAGGCGAGCGGGTTGCGCAAGAGCGCCTGGAGCACGACGCCGCACGCCGCCATGCCGCCGCCGATCGCGATGCCCAACAGCACGCGGGGAAGGCGGGTGCGAAAGAGAATCTCGGCATTGGCGTCCGCGGAAAAAATGTTTTCGAAAGCGCGCCGGAGATCGACCGGCACGGGACCGAGAAGCGAGCAGCCGACGACCGAGGCGACGAGAAGCAGGAAAAGAATTCCATTGACCTGGATCATCTTCCTACGGTTTAGGACGTTCACATCGACTCCTCTCGTCGCGCTTGTTGTTCGTTGGATTCGCGAAGCATTCGGGATGAATCAAGCGCGCAAGGTCGGCCAACGCCTCGCCGAAACGCGGCCCGGGACGCAAGATTTTGTCCGAAGGATACGAGTAGATGCTTTCTTCTCGAACCGCCGGAACCGACTTTAGGTCGCCCCAGCGTTTAGATTTTCCCCGCTCCGACCCCATGCCTGCCTCGATGATAACTTGCGGCGCCTTGGCGACCACAACTTCGTCGGGCAAATTGAGCCACGGCTGCGCCGCGTTCCCGGCGATGTTTTCGCCGCCGGCCAGCGCGATCAGCTCGTCGATGAAATTCTTTCCGCCGACAGCGATCACCGGGTGAACACCGACCACGAGAAGCACCTTGCGCCGCGCGGCCGGCGCAATCCTCTTTTTCACATCCTCGACCTGCGCGCGTATTTTCGCGACGAGATTTTCTCCGGCCTTCGCATTGCCCAACAGCGCCGCGATGGAACTTATGGAAGCGAGAACGTCGTTCAGATTGGCTACGGAAACCAAGACGACTTTCAGCCCCAAGCGTTCCATCTCGCGCGCCTTCACCGGATCGGTCGCGCCGGTGACGCCGATAACGAGATCCGGTTTTTTGGCAATGACCGCTTCAAGACTGGGATTAATAAAATCCCCGATCTTCGGCAGCTTTCGCGCTTCGGCCGGATAATCGCAGTAAGTCGTCACGCCGACAAGACGATCGCCAAAACCAAGGGCAAATATAGTCTCGGTTACGCTGGGAGCAAGCGACACGATTTTTTTGGGAACGGCTTCACTCGCGTGAGTTGGCCGGGCAGCTAATCCGAGCAACAAACAGAGAAAAAAATAGACGGTAAAGATTGGCTTCAAAGGATTCATCTTTGCGCCAGAGCCAAAAGTAATAGAGCCGAGGTCTCACTCAACTCTCCGACGGCGCCGAAGATGTCGCCGGTCACTCCGCCGAGCCGGCGGTGAAAGTAGCTCTTACATGCGAGCGTGAAAAGAGCGATCCCGATCATAAGCGCAATGCCGACAACTCCCGAAAAGACCGTGGCCAACACGACCGTAATGATAGTAGCAAAGAAAAGCTGCCTTCCCGCCATGTGGCCGATCAAGGTGGCGCCCAAACCCTCTTTCGCCGCTAGGGAGAGATGGGCAAGTAGCACCATCGCCCACCGTCCCAACAAAGGCGCCATCAGCAGCGCGCGCCAGCGTTCCGCATCCATCAGCTCGATGGCGCGGACTTTGAAGAAAACAACGAGGACGACGGCGAGCACGCCGAAAACGCCGGTGCGCGGATCATCCATGACACGGAGCACTCGCTCGGGCTCTCCGCCCGCGCCGAGCCCGTCGAAGGTATCCGCGAGGCCGTCGAGATGAAGGCCGCGGCTGAGCAACGCCAGCAGGGCGACGAGCGCCACGCTCAAGATCCCGGCCGGGACAAACGGCTTGAACGCGGAATTCACCAAAACCAAAATCGAACCCAGCAGAAAACCGACCACGGGAAAGAAAACCGAACCCGCCGCAATCTTGTCAGCTAAGCGCTCGCTGCGCCGCGGCCATGGAAAAATCGTCAAAAACTGCAACGCCGCTAAAAACGATTTCATGAATTTTTTTCCGCGACTCCGGCCGCTTCGAACGTCGCCATCTCGCGCATGATCTTCACCGCCGCTTCGATCAGACCCATCGCGATGCACGCTCCCGTCCCCTCGCCCAGGCGCATGTTGAGATCGAACAGTTCCCGCAGTTCAAGTTCGTCGAGCATGGAGCGGTGGCCCGCTTCCGCCGAGAGATGCGAGGCGAAGAGAATGTCCTTCACATGCGGACTGAAGCGATGGGCCAGAAGCGCCGCGGAAGAACATATGTAGCCATCCAAAACCATCGGAATACGAAAAGCCGCCGCGCCGAGAATTAAACCCGCGATCGCTCCGATCTCGAAGCCGCCGACCTTCGAAAGAACGTCGAGAGCATCTTTGGGGTCCGGCTGATTCAGTCGGAGACCGGCTTCGATGGCGGTAACTTTTCGCGCCCAGGTTGCGGCGTCGATGCCCGTCCCCTTTCCCGTCACGTCGCGCACGGCAAGTCCGGTGAAAGCGCAGAGAATCGCCGCCGCGCTGCTCGTGTTGCCGATGCCCATCTCGCCTGCGCCAAGGAGAAAAATTTCTCGCGCCGCCGATTCCTGGGCCAGGCGAATGCCGGTTTCCAGAGATTGCCGCGCCTCCGCATGCGTCATTGCCGGACCGCGCAGAAAATTATCTGTTCCGCGTTTGATCTTGAAGGAACGCAAGCCGTCCAGCGGCGCGAAATCGTGGTCCACGCCCATGTCCACGACTTCAACACTGACTCCATAATGGCGCGCCAACACGTTGATCGCGGCCCCGCCTTGAAGAAAGTTGTAAGTCATTTGCGCCGTCACTTCCTTGGGATAGGCGCTCACGCCCTCTTGAGCGATTCCGTGGTCGGCGGCGAAAACGAACAGGAGCTTGGAGCCGAGGCACGGGGGAATTTCGCCCTGAATAGACGAAACGCGGCGCGCCAGCTCCTCCAACCTGCCGAGGCTGCCGACGGGTTTGGTGAGCGAGTCGAGCCTGCTCTGAATCACCGTGTCCGCGGAATGGTCCAGAGGCCGGATTTTTCCCAGCGTCTCTTCTAGGAGCATGCGCCGTCCTTTTTGACGAACACGGGCAATCCCGCGACCATGAGGATCACCTCGCCGGCAACTTGCGCGACGCGCTGGTTGGTCCAGCCGACGAGATCGCGAAAGCTTCGCGCGAGCGCGTTGTTGGGAACGATCGACGAGCCCACTTCGTTGGTGACGAAGAAAACGGAGAAGTCGAGCAGCGTCAATACATCGATCAACTCGTCGATTTTTTTGGTCACGGTTTCTTCGTCGTGCCGGAGGAGAAGATTGCTCATCCATAGCGTCAAGCAATCCACCACGGCGGAATCCACCTCACTTCGACGCCGGAGAAGTTCCCTCGGCAACTCGATCGGCTCTTCGATAGTAAGCCACCCGTCACCGCGTCTCTCCCGGTGCGCTGCTATCCGCCGCGCCATCTCTTCGTCCTTGGCTTCAGCCGTAGCGAGGTAAAGCCGGCGCGCGCCGGCCTTTCTGGCCCGCTCTTCGGCGTATTTACTCTTCCCCGAGCGCGCGCCGCCGGTGATCAAGACAACTTTCTTTGTCATTGAAAAAGTTCCTCGTCGAAATCCTAATTCTGTCCAAAGACGCCCTGCACGCCCAGCAGAAAATTGAGCGGCCGGGCGCGGAAGCCGTTGACTTCGGCATAGCTCCGGTTGAACAGATTCTCGATTTTTCCAAAAAGACTCGCGCTCTTTACGAAAGGAATATGGACCGGCAGGAGATACGATCCCGCCAGATCGAATCTCGCATGGCCGGGCTGTTTGACGTTGGCAAACGTCGTGGCGTCGAAGTCGTCGCGTTTGCCGACGATGTTCGCAATCAGATTCACCTCCAAAGCGTCTTGATGATAATTCAGATTGACGCTGCCGCGATGGCGCGGCCGGCGCGGCAGCGTGCCGTCGGCGGTGTCCCAATCGAGATAAGTATATTGGGCGTTCAGTCCGAGGAAAGAAAGGAGCTTGGCCGCCAGGCTCCACTCCACGCCGTCGAAGCGCGC
>JBGQBP010000222.1:0-6446 GCA_041494945.1 Binatia bacterium
GCCTCGTGCAATTGCGCCGCCGTCAATCTGAGCGCGATCAGCGGTTCTTCGAACGGCAGCGCCTGCATGATCTGCTTGAGCGTCACCGGGCCGGCCGGAATCGTGCTGCGGATGACGCCGCTGTTCAGCAGCGCGATCTCTGTACCGGTGCGCGCGCGCATAAGATCGGCGAGCAGATTGCCGAATTTGCTCTCTCGGGTCCGCACCACCGCGCTTTCTCCAATCAGATCTACGAGAGCTTGGCCCAAAACATGATTCGCCGCCGCGTCGAGACGGCGCGTGTAATCCTTCACCAGCGCCGCGACCTTCGGCTCTTCCGGCAACGCCGGCTCGACCGACAGATTGCGCGCCTCCGCCGCGCGCAATCCTTTATCGTAAACGAGATCCAGCCGCCCGAGCGTCTGCCCTTGGCGGTGCGTCTTGACGAAGAGCGGGCCGCGCGGCAGCGGATCGACGCGGCCCTGCGCGGGCGTTTGTGCTCCGGCTGGGATCAGCCCGTCGAAACCCGGCGTGTGCCCGCCGACGATGACGTCGATCTCGGGGACCGCCTTCGCCAGCGCGAGGTCCTCGTCGGTTTCTTCATGCGTTACCGCGACGAGCAGATCGACCCGACCGCGCAACTGCTTGGCGGCGAGACCGGCGGCGACGATGGGATCTTGAAACTCCGTTTCGCGCACCGCGCTCGGGGCGAATAAGTCGGGGTAACTCTTGCGGCCGACGAGGCCGATCAAACCCACGCGCAGCCGGCCGATCGTTATGACGACGAAGGGCTGGCACACGCCGTTTCTTCTCGGCCGGACGTTGGCGCAGAGAAACGGAAAGCGGGCCTGTTTTTTTAAATCCCGCAGATGCTCGATGCCGAAATCGAAATCATGGTTGCCGAGAGTGAGCGCGTCGTAGCCCATGAGATTCATCGCAGCGATATCGGGCTTGCCGCGAAAGACCGACGACATGGCGGTTCCCACCACGAGGTCGCCGCTATCCACGAGCAAGAGCTGTTTGACCTCTTTCCTGATCTTCTCGACGAGCGCGGCGCGCCGGGCCACGCCGCCCAGTCCCTTGAACGGGCCGCTCTCGATCGGCTGCAGCGTGCCGTGGTGCTCGCTCGTGTGGAGAATCGTGAGCGTCTCCGCGGCTCGCGAAGTGAGAGGCGCCAAAAAAAGTACGAGCAGCGCAACGAGCGGATAGAGTCCCATGATCCTCCGCAAAGTCATTATCCCAAGACGGGGCTAATGTCCATTTCTTTGTCCCTTGATCGGCTGGCATTTCATAATTTGCTTTTTCCACCGTTGATGGGCTACTCTCCGCGAATGAGCCATAAGATCCGCGCGTTATTTGCGGCGGCGATAATTTTTCTTATCAGCGCGACGGCGCCGGCGGCCGAGAAAGCGCGCCCCTGGAAAATCGCCGTCCTCATCGCGCAATCCGGCCCTTCGGAGGACCAGACCATTCGCGGGCTGCGCGACGGACTGAAAGCGCTGGGCTACAAAGAAGGAAGAAACGTCGTCATCGAAATCAACGATCTCAAGGGCGACCGCAGCGCTCTGAAAGCGGCCGCCGCCCGGTTGGCCGCCAAGAAGGTCGATCTCATCTTCACCACCGGGACGCGCGCGACGCAGGCCGCCATGGAGGCGACCAAAGAGATCCCGATCGTCTTCCGCCACCCCGCCGATCCCGTTGCCCTGGGCTTCGTGAAAAGCATGAACCAGCCGGGCGGCAACGTCACCGGCGTCGCCGCGTTTTCCAACCAGACGACTGAAAAGCGCCTGGAGATTTTGAAGGACATCGTTCCCAACGTGCGGCGGGCGCACATCTTTTACGATTCGAACAACGCCTTTGCCCGAGAAAATTTCGCCACGGCAAAAAAACTCTCGGCCAAACTGGACCTCGAAATCGCCGAGCACTCGGTCAAGAGCCCGGAGGAATTGAAAACCGCTCTGAACGCGCTGCAAAATAGCGATGGCGACGCCATCTTCGAGGTCTCCGACGACCTCGTCGAAAGTCAGGCGGAGCTGATCTTCGACGCCGCGCGGCAAAAGGCGCTGCCCACGATTTTCGAGGGCGCGGACTGGGCCGTTAAAGGCGCCATGATCAGCTACGGCGCAAACTACCCGCTGATGGGCCGGCAGGCCGCCGGTCTCGTGAATAAAATTTTCCGCGGCCAAAAGCCCGGCACTCTGCCGGCGGAGCGCGCCGTGAAATACGATCTCGTGATCAATCTAAGAATGGCCAACGCGATCGGCTTCACCATCGCGCCGGCGGCCCTCAAAAAAGCCGACAAAGTGATTCGGTAATTCTCTAATCCCATGGCCGAGCTGGCGGACGCCATTAGAAGAATCCCCCTGTTCTCCGCATTGTCGCGCGAGGACATCGCCAAGGTCCTGGGCAAGCTGGAAGAGATTAGCTTTCCCGCCGGCACGACGATCTTCTCTCAAGGCGACAAGGGCGACGCTTTCTACCTCATCCACGCGGGCGCCGTGGAGGTCGTGCTGCATAGCGGCGGCGGAAGATCCGAGACGCTCGCCGTCCTCGGACCGCAGGACTGGTTCGGCGAGATGGCGCTCCTCTCCGGCGAGCCGCGCTCGGCCACGATCGTCACGGTCAAGGACACGATTCTATGGCGACTCAGCCGCGAGGCGTGGGACGACCTGATCGAAAAGCATCCGATCTGGCTGCTCCACTTCTGCGCGCTCCTCAGCAAACGGCTCGCCCACGCGGAGCATCAATATTCCACCGGGCGCGACGCCTTTAATTCGCTCGCCGAGGAGTTCTACAGCTCGCGGCCGCTCGAGTCGCAGCGTTTCTTTCGCCGCGCCGCCCTGCTCGCCAGGATCGATCTCGAGACGGTGGATTTCGTGATGCAGACCGAAGGCGCCAAGACCTACCTCGCCCAGTTGGAGTGGAGCCAGTCGCCGCTGATCCGCTCGCTCGATAAAGGCCAATGCGAGCTGCACGGCTTCTTCCGCGACCTTCTGATCGAGAAGCTCCTCGCCGACGAGGGCGATGAAACCAAGCAGCAGCTCCATTCGCAACTCGCCGGCCGGTACGAAGCGATCGGCGACTGGCCCGAAGCCATTCATCATCGCAGCCAAGCGCGCGAGTGGAGCGCGGTCGCGAACCTGATCGCCGCCCACAAGGAGGAATTGCTCGACGGGTCGGCGCCGCTGCTCAAAAACGCCCTGGAGAAAATCCCGCCGGATTCCTTTTACTCCGACCTCCGCCTGGTCCATATCAAGGCGGAGACCTTGGCCCACCTGGGCGACTTCGCCGGCGCGATCAGAACCTATAAGGAAGTCATCTCGCAGCGCGGCGGCGATCTCGGCGCCGAGGCCGCCGCGCGCTACCAGAACATGGCCAACGTCTTCGTGGAGAAAAAAGACTATCCGCAGGCGCTCAACTGTCTGCGCAGCGCGCTCAATTTGTTGGACAAAAAGTCCGCCACGCTGGCCGGCGACGCCAGCGAAGTGTATTGGGAGCAAAAATCCCGGCAGGCGGCCGCCGCCCCGGAATCGCCCGCCGTCGCCGGACGATCGTCATGGGGAAATTTGGCCTCTTCTCTGCGCGGCGTTTACAAACAGGCGGGGTTCAGCCGATGGGTCGGCGGAATCTTCGGCCTGGCCGTGTGGGCTTACTTGTGGTTCGGCCAACCCGATATCGGTCTGGAGCCGCAAGCGACCAAACTCTTGGGCCTTCTCTGTTTGACGTTGATCTACTGGGCGTTCTGGGTTTTCCCGGATTACGGCGTGGCCCTTATCTTCGTGCTGGGCTTGATCTTGACGGGATTGGGCACGGCGGAGGAAGTCCTCAGCGGCTTTGCCAGCACGACGTGGTTCATGACTCTGGGAGTGTTGGGCTTGGGCGCGGCGATCACCACCTCCGGCCTGTTCTATCGCATCTCGCTGCAACTCGTCAGATTTTTCCCGCTGACTTACTATTGGCAGATCATCGCGCTCGGTTTTATGGGAACCGTCATCACCGCGCTGATCCCGCAGCAAACCGCGCGCACCGCGATCAGCAGCCAGATGCTCTTGAATCTTTCCGAGAGCCTCGGCTACAAAACTCCGTCGAAAGCATCGACCGGACTTTTCGCCGCGACGTTTCTCGGCCTGGGACAGTTGGGCTTTCTCTATCTCACCGGCTCGACTTCCAATCTCCTGGCGTGGGGACTTCTGCCGAAGGACGTGCGCGCGCAGTTCACCTGGGGCTACTGGTTTTTGGCCGCCTTGCCGCCGACGCTGGTCGTCATCGCCATCATGCTGGTCGCCATCATCATTCTGTACCGGCCGGAGACGCAGTCGCAAATCTCGTACAAAATGGTGGAGAACCAGATCGATATTCTTGGACCCGTGAGCAGGCATGAATGGCTCACGCTGGCGATGCTGCTATTCATGGTGGGCGGTTGGCTCACGTATTCGTATCACCGGATCGACAGCGCCTGGATCTCGTTGATCGGCCTCTGCGTCTTGATCAACACGGGCGTGCTGGGCTGGGGCATGATGAAGAAAGGGATCGACTGGGAGATGCTGATCTATCTCGGCGCGACGCTGAGCATTCCCGCCGTGCTCACCAAGGCGAAGATCGATCAGTGGCTCGTGGGCTTCATCTCGCCGATCATCATGCCCTTCGTGGACCGGCCGGCGATCGCGTTTATCATCATCGCGCTGCTCATTTACGTGCTGAAGCTCGTGTTCACCAGCGGGCTTGCCGTCATCACGCTGACGATCGTGTTGATTCCCCTGGCCGCGGACATGCAGATCAGCCCGTGGATCATCGTCATGCTCATCCTGGTGGCGACCGAGGTGTGGTTCTTTCCGTTTCAGGTCGATTGGCACACGCTCGCCACTGCGACGACCGACGGGAAAGGTTTCAGCTACAAGTTCATGTCCCGGATCAATCCGATCTACGCGCTCGCTTATCTCTTGGCTCTGGTCGCGGCGATTCCCTGGTGGAGATATTTGGGGCTGATCGGATAGTTGTAGGGGCGTGATTAATCACGCCCCTACTTGGCCTTACTGCTTTTGTTTTAGGAGAAAGTCCGACTCGCTGTATTCTTCCGACGCCAGTTCCTTGAGGCCGGTCTTCTCGTAAACATCGGCCAACAAAAAATGTAGCGTCGGCTCGTCGGGGTCGACCTTGACGGCCTCGATCAGCGCCTCGCGCGCGTCGTAATAAAGGGCGCGGGAAAAAAACAACCCGGCTTTGAGAATCGCCTGGGTGGTTTTGGGCACGCCCGGAGCATTTTGCAGAGCGGTCATTTCGTCCTGTACGGATTTAACCTCCGCGGGAGGCAGGAGCTGAAAGCGCACCTTCTCGACTGTAAAATCTTTTTTCTCGATCACCCAGGAATATTCCACGCCCGGCTTGAGGCGCGGCGCCGACGCGGGATATTTGATCTGCGTGAGCGAGATATTCTCCGCCGACCACAGGAGACCTTCGGGGCCGTAAAGCCGCACGGTTCCCGGCTGGCGCTCCATGCCCATCCATTGAAGCGTCGGCGCGTCGCTCATGAGCTTGGTGTTGCGCGGCGAGACCAAAAGCGGCGGGCGCTTGCCGCCGCGCACGGCGAGCGGCACATAAGTGGGCGGTTTTTTCTTTCCCATCAGCGAGCTGGCGACTTCCGTCACGCTCCCGCCTGCTCCGCCCTTCGATTCAGCGGCTTTGATTTCAAACGGCGAGTTGCGCTCGTCAACCGTGATGGTCTTCGCGCCTGCGGTGTAAAGAACGACGGCAGTCGCGTCTTTGGATGCCTGGATCTGAGACCCGGCGTAAAGCGATTGCAATAGCCCGGGCTTTTGCCAATTCTTTCCGGGCAGGCGGATCTGCACGTCGCCGCGATTGAGCTTGATCTCGGTGATGACTCCGACGGCGTCCTGGGCATGGGCGGGGCCAGTGCAGGCGATCACTGCAAGAAGTAATGACATGAGACAAAGTTTCATTTTCGTCGCATCCTCCGAGCGGTTTCCGTCATTCCAGTGAAAACGGGAATCCAGCGTTTTTCCGATGACTGGACTCCCGCTTCCGCGGGAGTGACAATTCTACTTTAACGGACACTAAATGGCAGTTGCTGTGCCCAAAACTTCAAACACCTCCACCGCCTTTTCTCTCCCCTTAACTTTCACTTCCCCGTGTCCCTGCACTTTGAACTTTCCGTTTAACCGTTCCAGTGTCTCTCGCGTAATCAAAATCGAGGTAGAAAACTCCTTGTTGAGACCCTCGACCCTGGAGCCGGTGTTGACCGTGTCGCCGGTCACGCCAAATTTCTTTCGTTGCCCCGAGCCGACGATGCCGGCGAGAACCTCGCCGGAGTGAATTCCCACTCCTATTTGGAGGCGTGGAATGCCTCTCTTTTGCCAAGCCACGTTGAGGATGTCAAGCTCGGCCTGCGCTTCCAGCGCTGTCGCGACCGCGTCCGCCGCGTGGTTGGGATTGTCCTTGTGCGCGCCAAA
>JBGQBP010000223.1:0-6433 GCA_041494945.1 Binatia bacterium
ATCAAAAAGTGGGCGGTTCGCCACAAGCATGAACTTATGGTAAATTGGAAAAACGTGGAGACAAAGCGATCTCTGAACCAGATAGCACCCTTGGAGTAAATGATGAAACATCTGCCTTCTGTCACTAAGGCCCGATATGTCCGCGATTACATCATCGAAACAACGTTCGATGACGGCACTACGAAAGCGATCGATTTCACCCATTGGCTCGATGGGCCGGTGTTTGAGCCGTTAAAAGACAAGAAGTATTTCCGAAAGTTTTTTCTCGATGGAAGTACCATTGCTTGGCCGAATGGAGCCGATATCGCTCCCGAGACTCTTTACGATGTCTCGGCAGTAGTCTTGAGCCGTAACAAACGATTGCAACGAACACGCAATCGGATGCCCGCTAGACGGAGCTAGTCCAACCTCTGATTGCCTTTAGACGGCGTCGACGTCAGAAAGGAAAAAGATGAAAAAGAATAAATTTCCGCCGGGCTGGGACGAAAAGAGAGTAGAGAGAGTGATCGCGCATTACGAGCAGCAGACGGAAGAAGAAGGAGTGGCGGAAGATGAGGCCGCTTTTGAAGATTCCAGTCAAGCTGTCATCGAAGTATCCAAAGAGCTTCTTCCTGCGATACGGGAGTTGATCGCTAAGCACAAGGAAACCCGTAGAGCCTAATCAGGCCATTGGTACAAATCCCGGTTGCTCCTTCACCCGCTCGATCCACGCCTGAATCTTTGGAAAATCATCTAGAGGAAACCCGCCTTCGTGGGAGACGTGCGTGTAGGCGAACAGGGCGATGTCGGCGATGCTGTAATCCTCAGTGAAGAAATCCTGCTTCGCGAGATGCCGTTCCATGACTTTGAGCGAAGCCCTGCCGCCGTCGCGCTTGCTGGCGAGTGTCGCGGCGCGCTCGGGCGTGTCGGGTCGATGCTGGTGTAAGAAGCGCGACGTGGCGATGAATGGCTTCGGGAGCAATCACCCAGTGTGTTGTTCCCGCACCGTGGCGATCAGGCATCCATATATTATGAGAGGAATGACCGCGGTGAGAATCATCGCGGGAATCATTCTTCCGGTGCCGGTGATGAGCGCGGCCGTGGCGAGCGGCGCGACGACGGCGGCGACGTAATGCATGGACATGATGACTCCGGCCGCAGCGCCGGCGGCGTCGGGCGACGCGGACTCTTGCGCGAGCGGGACGATGAGTGTGGGGACCGAAGCTTTGAGAATGCCGAAGATCATGAGTCCGATTGCCAGCGCGAGCGGGGAGGTGAGCCATTGATAACTGACAAACGCGGCGATCGCGGCGGGAAACGCGCTGCGCAGGATAATAAATCTTCGGCCGAATTTATCCGACAGCGGTCCGAGAACCAGCGCGCCGATCATCGGCGAGAGCCCCCAGAGTCCCATCACGAAACCGGTCTCGGCAAGATTCAATCCTTTGGCGGTCCGCAAGACGGTGGCCGTCCACGACGCCGAGCTCCAGAAGACCGAGCCGCCGAAAAATTCCGCCAGCGCAAGAACGACGAGCGGCTTGCTGAGAACGTCTCGATAGCGAAGCCTGGCGTGCGCTCCATCGCGCCGCGCGCTTTTCAGCGCAAACGCTTCCACTCCGGCGATCAAGAAACCGAACAGACCGACGGCAAGAAAGGCGATTTGCCAATGCACTCTGGCGAGGATAAAGCTTGCAATCACCGCTCCGGCGGAAACTCCGATGCCGTAAGATACTGAAACAAGTGTCGCTCCGAGCCCGCGCCGCTCGGGTAGCAGATCGGACATCAACGCGTACAGCGAGGGCGTAGTGAAGCCGTAGCCCAGGCCGGTTACCGCCAGAAAGGCGGTCATGAAGGCGTAGGTCTCCGCATAGCCCGCCATAAAAAAGCCGAGCGACAGCAAAATGACGCCCAATACCATGACGGTTTTTCTGCCGATCTTGTCGGAGAGTCTGCCGCCGATCGCGCTACCGATCGACGCAAAGACGAAAATCGCGGAGAAAAGACTGCCTGCCTCTAACGCGGAGAGAGAAAGCGTATAACTGACTTCGCGAAGTGCGATGCCGAGCGTGGCGACGACCATCGACGGGATTAAGTTCGCCAGCGGGGCGACGAATATGGCAGTGCGTTTCGATTGCATGTCATTCTGAGCGCAGCGAAGAATCTCAAAAACTTAAGAGAGATTCTTCGTCGCTTTCGCTCCTCAGAAAGACCGTGAGGGTTGGTAACTTTCAGGTCAACGAGGAACTTCGAACCGTCTACACCTGGCTTTCCAAAATCTCCAGCCCGTCGTAACGGTCGATCAAGAAAAGCAGCCCGTCGTCGCGGCGAAAGACGTCGTTGCTCTGCACGGTTGTTTGTCCCTTGCCGGGAAGGGGAATGTAATAGCCGATTTCATGCGGCTGATACGGATTGGAGAAATCGAGCGCGCGCAGGCCGCCGGCGAACCAGGTGACGTAGAGAATATTATCGTACACTTGCTCCGCAGGCTGGTGCGCGCCGAAGCGGCTCTTCGCCGTCGATTCGCCGTCGTACGGCAGCATGAACGTGGAGACGGGAGTGGGGCGGCTCTCTTCGGTGATATCGACGACCCACAAAAAAGCGAACGGTGTGGGGGTAAGTTTCTCTCCCACCTCTTCGTCCGTCACGGTCATAAAGTCCCGGCCCAAAATTTTATTCGCCAGCGGCAGCGTCGTGTGAGTGGGGCAGGGGTAGGGCGGGCTATAGTCGAGGTGGCTCACGAGCTTGGGCTTGCTCATATCGGAGATATCGAGAATGACGAAGCCGCCGTGCCAATAGCTCACGTAGAGGCGGTTGCCTCTTCGAATCGGATGGTGGCAGCGGTGGTCGGCTCCGTGCCAGGTCGGCGTTTCGCCGCCCGCGGTCCACTGGCCAGGCAGCCACCAGCGCCCAACCTCTTCGGGCCTGGTCGGATCTTTGAGATCGACGATCATGACGATGTTGCCGACGTAGCCCTGCACGACGGGCGAGATGTAAGCGTACCGCCCGTCGAAGGTGAAGCGGTGCACGCCTTTGCCCGCGGCCTTGAAGAAGCCGATCTCGCGCGGCCGGGCCTTGTCGGAGATATCGAAAATCTTTAGCCCGCCCTGAAGCTCCAGCTTCGTTTTGAATCTCTCATAGTTGACCAGCATCACGTCGCCGCTGACCCTCACTTTGTGCGAGTGAATGCCCACGGGCACTTCGAGGTGGGAGACGAGTTTGGGATGTTTCGGGTCGCGCACGTCGATGATCGACGTCCCGTGCGGCGGCTCCATGTGGCCGACGTAGGCGTAGCCGTTCTCCACGGCGACCAGTCCGCCGCCGGGCAGATCCATTCGGCCGATTTGTTTGATCTTGTGACTGGTTCCAAACGCGGTTCCGTTAGAAGCCATTGGACCTCCCTACATGTCACTCCCGCGGAAGCGGGAGTCCAGGTTCCGAAAAAGATTCTGGATTCCCGTTTTCACGGGAATGACTCAAAGGCAAAGCCTCGTTATCTACCCTTTGCTCCCTCGATCATTTTCACGACTTCGTCCGTTTTTCGCACCCGCGCCATGCGTGGAAAGATGAGCGTCATGAGCACGTCGTGCGCCTGCTGCTCGTGCGAGCTGCCGCATGCGTCGCTGACGACGATCATATTGTAGTCCAGGTCTCTGCCGGCAAAGACGGTCGAGACGACGCCCACGTCGGTCGAGCCGCCGGAGATGATCACCGTGTCGATGCCGCGAGCGCGCAGCGCGAGATCGAAGTAAGTCTGGTAAAAAGTGCTCCAGCGATATTTGAGAATATAGTAGTCGTCAGGCCCTGGCTCCAGCTCCGGAATCACGTCGGAGTTCTTATCGCCGCCGACGATGTGCGGCCGGAACTTTTCCACCTCGCCGTCGGGCCAGGGCTTGAGGCCCATATCGGTGTCGGTGATGATCGTCGCCGACGTGCGGCCGTCCGGCCGATGGTTGCCCTTGCCGAAAAATATCGGCAAGCCCGCGGCGCGCGACGCTTTCATCAGACGGGCAGCGTTGTCGATCCATGGCTTCATGCGCGCCTTTTTGGCCGGCTCGGCGGCGTGATAATAACCGTTCAGGATGTCGAAGAACAGGACGCCGGTTTTTTTCAAATCCAAATCGTTGACGTTCATGATTGAATCATTCACCTAGAAATTCAACCCGAAAAACTTTTTTGCGTTGTCGAGCATGATTTTTTGCCGCACTTCCGGCTTGATGTTGATCTGCTGAAATTCCTCGAGCCATCGCTCGACGCCGATCGCCGGCCAATCCGAGCCGAACATGACCTTATCTTGCAGGAGCGTGTTCACGTTGTGCACCAGCTCGGCGGGAAAATATTTCGGCGCCCAACCGGAGAGGTCGATATAGTAGTTGCTCTTGTGGCGGCAGATCGCCAGGCTTTCCGCCGTCCAGGGCCAGGTGGGATGGGCGGAGATGATGTTAAGCTCCGGGAAATCCGCCGCCACGTCGTCGAGATAGATCGGCTGGCTGTATTTCAACTTCGTCCCCATGCCGCCCGGCGTGCCGGCGCCGGCCGCCGCCATGCCGCCGTGAAAGAGAATCGGCATCTTGAGCCGCTGGCATTCCTCCCAGAGCGGATAGAAGCGTGTGTCGTTGGGAAAAAAATGTTGCCGCGCCGGGTTCAGCTCGCCGATGCCGGTCAGCCCCAGCTCTTCCTTGCAGCGCTTGATTTCTTGCAGAGCCAATTTTCCCGTCCATGGATCGATCGCGCCGAAGGCCATGAAAATATCGGGATACTTGCGCACGTATTCGGCGACGTGATCGTTGGGAACGGGCTGAAGGCCCGTCACGGTCTCGTCGCGCGTGTTCATGATGACGGCCATCATCTTGCGCTGGCGGTATTGGTCGGCCATCTCGTCCATCGAGACCGGCTTGCGCTCGCGGCCAAAGTACTTGGCCATTTGCTGCGTGCGCGCGCCTTTGGACTTGAGCGTCAGCTCGTCGCAGAGATGAACGTGCACGTCGATTGCGGTGACTTCCATAACTAGTCCCTCCCTTTTCTTTCCAGTGTAAGCGACAGTCCGGGCTTCTCCACGTGAATCCGGTTGCACTCGGTCCGTCGGGTCAGTTCTTCGAGCAGTGTCAGCAACGGATGCGCGACGGTAATATATTCCTTAACCGGACCGGTGGCGCGCATCGCGTCGATCTCTTCTTGATGCAAAAGCCAGCGGAGCAGCAGCTCCTCGTCCGAGACTCCGGGGCCGCCGATCTTTTGGCGGACTTCATGCAGCGAAGGCTCAGGGGGCACCCACCTGGCCAACTCTTTGGCGCGGGGGCGATTCAAAATCTTCTCCTTCACATTAGGGTCCATCGTCGCGCCGCCTTCCTCACCCCAAAGCCCGAGCGCGTACTGGATGACCTGATCGGTGACTTCCTTATAACGCGCGCCGATGATGACGTTGATCGCCGCCTGGCTGCCGACGAACTGGGAGAGGGGAGTCACCATGATCGGATAGCCGAACTCCTCGCGGACGCGCGCGGCCTCTTCCAGCGCCTCTTCGATATGGTCTTCCTTCCCCACGCGTTTCAACTGGTGGCGGAGATTCGACACCATCCCGCCGGGCACCTGGTGGAGGTATTGCGCGTAGTCGTACTCGACCGGCGCGCCGATGCGGAAGCCCTCGCGCCTGGCCACGATCGTGAAATGCTCCTCCACCGGTTTCAGCACTTCTTCGTCGATCGCGGTCGCGTAGCCGAGCGCGCGGGCGTTTTGCGCGACGTTGAACAGCGAAGGATTGGACGATGCGTTGGCCAGCGGCGGAATCGCGGTGTTGATCGACTTGACGCCGAGCTTGATCGCCTCCAGGGCGCAGAGGCCGCCCAGGCCCGTCGTGCAATGGGTGTGCAGCTCAAGCGGGATGCCGTTGCCGTGCTTGAAGATCAGCGGGACGAGCGCGCGCGTGCGCTCCGGCGTGAGCAGCCCGCCGGGATCTTTGAGGCAGAGGCGATAGGGTTTGAAGGCCGCCGCTTCGCGCGTCTTCTGCGCGTAGTACTCGTCGGTGTGCTTGGGCGAGACGGAATAGATGAGATTGACGATCGGGTCCAGGCCGTAGTCCCGAGCGGCCTCTACTTTGCGCTGCCAGCCGGAGACGCTGTTCCACTCGCAGGAGATCCGCGCCTGGCGCATCCCGTTCGCCGCCATCCGCTCGACGAAAAGGCGGTAAACGGACTCCGGCGTGATTTCGAACGTGTTCACTCTGCCGGCGATCAAGCGGAGCGGGGTCTTGGTGATGCGTTTTGCGATCAGCCGGATGCGCTCCCACGGATCTTCCTTCAGCTCCTTCACGCACTTTTTCATGTGCGAGCTGGAGATCAGCTCGATCGCCTCAAAGCCGGCGTTGTCCATCCGCTCGGCGACCGGCAGCATCATGCCCGTCGTCATGTTCTCCGCCCACAGACTCTGATGCCCGTCGCGGATCGTGGTATCGACAAAC
>JBGQBP010000224.1:0-6421 GCA_041494945.1 Binatia bacterium
CGACGATTCCACACCAGCGCAATCTTTTTTGTTCCGCTATCCTTCCTCCTGGCTTATCGCCGCGACGCTGGCCCTGCTCGCCGGACAAGCGCTCGCCGCGAGCCCGCTCCTGCCGCCGGTGATCTACTTAATGCTGCTCCTGATTCCGCTTCCAATGCTTTGGTGGCGCGCGGGTATTCTCTGGGCCGTTCTCTACCTATTGACGACTGCGACGTTCTCTTTGGGCTATTATCGCCACGTTCAGATTCTCGATCCCAAATTTCCTCCGGCACATTTGCGTTCGGTGATGGAAGAAGGCTCGCAGCTTTATCTGGAAGGCATTCTTCAACAAGAGCCGGAAAAGTTGCCGCAGCGCAACCGCTGGCTCGTGCGCGCCTTGCGCGTCTGGCATCCGACCGGCGCCCAGGAGATAACGGGCGATCTCCTGCTCACGGTGCGCAGCAGCAGCCGAGATTGGCGCTACGGCGACCGGGTTAGGCTTCGGGTGGAGCCGCGCGTTCCCCGTGACAACGGAAATCCCGGCGGCTTCGATTACGCGACGTTTTTGGCGCGACGGGAAATCTACGCGACAGGATTTCTCGTGAGCGATCAAAACGTAGAGCTGTTGTCCCGCGCGCCGCCGGGATTGTGGAACAGTCTCGAGTATCTGCGCCGGGAGATCCGGCGCTTCATTGAGCGCAGCTTCGCCTCGCGGGAGAACGCCGCGCTGATGAAGGCGCTGACCGTCGGCGACATGGGCGAAATCTCGCGCGAGGCGCGCGCGGACTTCACCGCGGCCGGGGTGAATCACGTTTTATCCATATCCGGCTTGCATGTCGGCATGCTTGGCGTGATGGTCTTTTTCCTCGTCCGCTTTCTCGGCTCGCGCAGCGAAACGGTGGCGCTGCGCTGGAACCTGCTGAAGATCTCTACTTTCGGCTCCTTTCTCGCGGTGCTTTTTTACAGCGGTCTGGCCGGCACTTCGGTGCCCACCGTCCGCTCGGCGATCATGATCGGCATATACGAGCTGGCCGTTCTCCTCGACCGTGAGGAAGAGATTTTCGCGAGCCTCGCTTTCGCCGCGCTGCTCATCGGCCTCGCCTGGCCCGGCGTCGTGATGGATATTTCTTTTCAGCTCTCGTTTCTCGCCGTGCTCTTCATCGTCTGGGGCTCGCGCAAAATGCAGGAGTGGTGGCCCGCGCGGTTGCGGCGCGGCGAGCTGCCTCAAGAGCGCAGTCTTTGGCTGCCCAGGCTGCGCCGGACGATTCTTTATCTCGCCGTCCCGCTGCTGGCGACCGTCGGCACCGGTCCGATGATCGCGCACCACTTCGGTCATCTCTCATGGGCGGGCTTCATCGCAAATCCTATCGTCGTGCCGCTCGTGGGTTTTGTCATCGTGCCCCTCGGCCTCATCATCGGCGCCTTGGCCGTGACGGCTCCGGCGCTCGCGGCTCCGGTCGTCGCGCTGACCGAGCCACTGCTGTCGCTGGTCCATCGAATGGTCCACTTTCTCTCGCGCCTGCCGATGGCGAATCTCGCTGTGCCGATCCCGAACTATTGGGAAGTGGCGCTGCTCTATCTCGCGATCCTGTCGGTTCTGCTCTTTCGCCGCAGACTCCATCTCGCGCTCGCGCTCGGCGTCAGTTTTCTTTTGATTCTGGGAGACGGCACCTACTGGTGGCGGGAGCGGTGGAACAGAAAAGATCTGAGAGTCACCCATCTCAGCGTCGGCCACGGCGATGCCGCCGTGGTGGAATTTCCCGGCTCGCGTGTGCTCCTTATCGACGCGGGCGGCTCCGCCAGTGGGGAATTCGATACGGGCGAAGCGATCGTCGCGCCGTTCCTGCGCTCGCGCAAGATTCTGAAAGTGGACTATTTACTCGTCAGTCATTCGAGAGTGGATCATTACGGCGGGATGAGAAGCGTCGTGGAGGAGTTTGCGCCGGCGGAGTTCTGGTCCGGGCCGGGCAAAGGCAGCACGGCGCGATACGAAGGGCTGGAAGAGGCGGTGGAGAGGGCGGGAATTAAGAGAATCATTCTCGGCAGCGGCGCGCCCTGCCGCGAGATCGAGCAGGTGAAGCTCTGCGCGGTTTATCCGCCGGAAGACAACAGCGGCGATGTATCGGTGGTCGTGCGCGTCAGTTTCGACCGGGTGCATTTTTTATTCGGCAGCGACATCGACGGCAAGGACGAAAAGATTCTCCTCGCGGGTAAAACGGACCTATCGAGCGTGATCGTCAAAGCGCCGCGCCACGGGAGCGCGGGCTCCAGCAGCCCCGAGTTTATCGGCGCGGTCAAACCGAAACTGGCGGTCTTTTCCGTCGGCCTGCGCAACGCCTTCGGCCTTCCACGGGAAGAAGTTTTGTCGCGTTACACGGCGGCGGGCGCGGAAATCTTGCGCACCGATCGAGACGGCGCGATCACGATCGAGACGGACGGAAAAAGCGTCCGCTATCAAACCTATCGGAGCGGGAAGAGGGGAGAGATGAATTTCCGACATTGACACGGCGGTTGCCTGCCGCTACTGTTCAACCGGTATGGATGGATGTCCGGAGAATCCGAAGTGATTTTCAGACCGTTCGTCTCGCGTTCATCCGAAGGTGAATCCGTAGATACCGGCCACGGCGAAAGAAGTCCCGCTGCGTCGATTCTGTCTGCCGATGAACTCGCGCCCTCGTGCTGGCGTCCGTGGCCGCGCCAGATCGACCCGGAACCCGGCGCTCCCGCCGAACTCACGCCTCTCGGACGCAAGCTTCTCGGAATCGACAGGTGGTAGCCGGCGCCGGACCGACATGAGAACGCGAGAAATTATTCAAACAGAGCGGCTTTGGCTGCGCCGGGCCGTGATCGACGACGCGGAGGCGATTTTCGCCGCATACGGCCATGACCTCGAGGTCACGAAATATCTTTCCTGGAAGCCCACGGGGAATTTAGAAGACACGCGCTCGCATTTGCGCGCCTCCGCTCTGGCCTGGGAAGAGGGCAGAGCATTCCAGTGGGTGATTTTGAGAAAGGAAGACCGTCGGTTGCTGGGCGCGATCGGGTTGCGGGTGGACGGTCATAAAGTCGAGTTGGGCTATGTCCTGGCCAAAAAGTTTTGGCGTAAGGGTTATATGACCGAAGCGGTCCGGGCCGTCGTCGACGAGGCGCTCAAGGATAAGGAAGTCTATCGCGTCTGGGCGGTCTGTGACGTGGAGAATCCCGCTTCCGCGCGCGTCATGGAGAAAGCCGGAATGAAATTCGAAGGCGTTTTGCGCCGCTGGTCCGTTCACCCGACCCTCGGCGACGAGCCGCGCGATTGCCGCTGCTACGCGATAGCGAAATAGTTCCTGAAAGTACCGTTTGTTCCTCTGCCGATCCCGTGTGCTCCTTTCCCGATCGACTCCACCGATAAATCGCCCGGAGGCAACGAACCTCTCACAGCGAATCTTCCTCGATAACGTAAAACGTTATCCTGTCCGGTTTGAAAACCGACCGGCGACATAGCAGTGGCTCGCACACATTCTCATCTTAAAAATGCGGACAAAGCGTCGATAAAAATATCCGAGGAAATCCAAGCCGTATTTCGCCGAACAAGCGCCAAATGTATTTCGGCGTGCCATATGGCTTCTCAATTGCTCCGATCCTAAAGCAGCGCATCGGAAACACCGATGTAACGCAAGGGAAAGAGATTTTTGAGGAGGTTCTCAATGACACGCAAGCCCGCTTTTCGGTTCAAACTGGCGATTTCAGTGATTGCGGCCATCGTCTTCTTGGGGTGGATCGGGCAAACACAGACCCAAGCCGCGTCTGCCAATCCGTTGCAGGGACTTCGGGAATATCTCGCCGGCGCCGTCGATATTCAAGAGCGCCATCACAAGCATCTGAGGACGATCCCCAACGTTGTCGGCACGGCCGTAGGAGTTTCAGAGGATGGTAAGCCGGTCATCAAGGTATATACGAAATCGCCCGGGGTTATGGCTATTCCAACAAGCCTCGACGGATTTCGTGTCGAGGTAGAGGAAACCGGAGAGTTCCATGCTTTGGCGGGACAGCTCGGCGGACAGCAGTATGGCAGCGATAAAACCCGCGCCCCTAGAGTCAACCCGGCAACGTTGTTCACGCGGCCGGTGCCGATCGGAGTTTCCACCGGCAACGAAGGCGAATGTTCGGCCGGCACGATCGGCGCCCGCGTCAAGGAGGCCAACGGCAACGTTTTTGCGCTGAGCAACAACCACGTTTACGCCTTGGAGAATGCGGCCGTCCCGAACAGCGCCGTCTTGCAGCCGGGGCTCTACGATACCAACTGCACTTTCAATCCGGCCAACGTCATCGGCACGCTCTCGTCTTTCGTTCCGATCGTTTTTTCCACCTTCGCGAACAACACGGTCGACGCGGCCATCGCCGCATCCAACGTTTCGCTCCTGGGCAAGTCCACTCCCTCCAATGGGTACGGCACGCCGCGATCGGCCACCGTCTCGGCGTTTGTCGGCCAGAGAGTGAAAAAGTACGGCCGCACGACTTCGCAGACCTCGGGCCAGGTCCTCGGCATCAACGCCATCGTTATGGTCGGGTATGGCTCCGGCACGGCGCAGTTCGTCGATCAAATCATTGTCCAGTCTTCCAGGGCGTTTATCCTGCCCGGTGATTCGGGCTCGCTTCTGGTCACCGCGCAAAGCAACAACCCCGTGGGATTGCTCTTTGCCGGAAACGGAAACGGAAAAATCGCGATCGCCAACCGCATCGACGCGGTGCTCAATGCCTTCAGCGTCACCATCGACGGCAACTAAAACAAACCGCCGCCGGCTTGATTCCTATTGTCCAAGGAGTAAGAAAGATCAGTGCCGGGTTCCCACCACGATTACCTTTGGAAGCGCGCCTCGTTCAGGCTCGCCGCCGCTCTGGCTTTGTTCGGGGCTTGCGGAGGAATCGACGCGCGGCAAATTCTTAACAATGGGGCAAGTGGAATTCTGATGGCGGCAATGACCGTCGAGGAAGCGCTCAAGAACAACGCCGAGCGGCTGATGTCCATACCCGGTGTCGTCGGCGCCGCGGTCGGCGAATGCGGGGGGAAACCCTGCATCCGGGTCCTGGTCGACAGAAAGACCGCGGAGCTGATGAAAAAAATTCCTTCGATGCTGGAAGGATACCCCGTCGTTGTGGAAGAAACCGGGCCCATCGGTCCTATGGATCGCGGTTGATCGACTCGGATCCGCCGTTTTGGGATCGCCCGCTTATAATCCCGTTTGTAGGAGTAGATGCTCGCGCGGTAGCGGTAGTAGTAGATCGTCGACAGGTTCCTATCGATGAGCTTGCCGGATTCAATCGCGCGATTACAGTAAGGCAGCGCCTTATCCGGATTGTAACTTTCCGGTTTGGTGAGCTCGAAACACTGCTGCCCGTCCTCGTTCCATTGCGCCCGGCTCACCCCTATTTCCTCGCGCCGGAATGATGGTTGCTTCGCTACGATGAAGGGTTCTCAGTAAGTATCGAACATGCGCTGAATCTCCTCGGCGTCGTTTGTTTTCGTGAGGGCCAAAGCCAGCAGCACGCGGGCTTTCCAGGGCTGGAGATTGTCCCCCGCGACGAAGCCGCGCTTGGCCAGCCCCGGGCTTCGGACTACGCGACCCGAGGCTACGCGGCTGCAGAGGCACATGATCACGCCTTTTTCCTTGTACATTCGATCGAAGGCTTCGTCTTCCGCCGGCGTCGGCCGTCCGGCGCCCGTGGCCGCGCTGACGATTCCCCTGGCGCCCGCCGCCGCCACGGCTTCGATCATCCTGCCGTCGGCGCCGACGTAAGACACGACCACATCGACGCGCGGCAGGGACCCGAGGCCGCGAACGTCGAACTCCGTCGCGACCGTGTGCTTCTTCAAGCTCTGATGGTAGTAGACGATCCTGCCGTCCGCGTCGGCGTAGCCTAACGGGCCAAGATCGCGGCTCTGGAACGCCTGCACGCGGTACGTCGAATTCTTGGTCACATCGCGGCCGCTGTAGATCGTGTCGTTCATGACCAGCAGGGCGCCGCGGCCGCGCGAGCTCGGATCGGCGGCGACTTTGATCGCGTTTACGAGATTCAAATAGCCGTCGGCGCTCAATGCCGAAGCCGGACGCATGGAGCCGACGACCACCACGGGCTTGTCGGTCTTGAGAGTCAGGTTGAGGAAGTAGACCGTCTCCTCGATCGTGTTGGTTCCGTGCGTTATGACGATGCCGTCGGCTTTGTTGCCATCGAAGATTTCATGGATTGTCCGCGCCATGTCGAGCCAGTCTTTATCCACGAGCGCGTGACTCGGCAATCTGCGAAAAGGCACTTCTTCGACTTTCGCGATCGAACCGAGCTCGGGAAGCTGTGCCAACAGCTCTCCGGTGTTCAACCGTTTGCCCGCTTCGATGTACCAGGCCAGGTCGAGCCGGTCCTTACCGACCGAGTCGATCGTCCCTCCGGTGATGATCAGCGC
>JBGQBP010000225.1:0-6416 GCA_041494945.1 Binatia bacterium
AACCCCACCCCATTTTCGATTTTGGATTTTGGATTTTCGATTGTTTCCGGAAAGAGATTCGATCCACAGCGCTTTCTGCATTTTTATTCTCCCCAATCCAAAATCCAAAACATGTGCTGAGCGGCGTCGAAGCATCGCAAATCCAAAATTCACTTGATCACCTTGTCCGCCCTTACCAGCATGTTCGGGGGAATCGTGAGGCCGATCTGCTTCGCCGCTTTCAAATTGATCACCAACTCAAACTTCGTCGGCTGCTCCACGGGTAGATCCGCTGGCTTGGCGCCTTTGAGAATCTTGTCCACATACGTCGCAGCGCGCCGGTACATGTCAGGCAAGTTCGCCCCATAGTACATGAGGCCCCCAGCCTCCACATACTCTTTCCAGTGGTACGTGGTTGGCAACCGCTTCTTTACTGCGAGATCCACGATCCTTTTCATTGCGAGCGAGTTAAACGGGGGAGGAAGCACCATGAGAGCGTCGGAATGGCTGTACTTCAGAGTTCCAAATGCCTCGTCCACTTGCTTGGGACTACGTCCTCGGAGTTCCAAAGATAGAAGTTTTATACCCAATGCCCCGGCCGGGACCTGCATCTCCTTGAGAAGGAAGGTATGAATCGGATTGCCAGGAGACAAAAGGACAATCACGCGGGAGGTTTGAGGAAGGACCTCCTTGAGCAGCTCTAACCGTTTTCCACTGAGCTCCGGGCCAAGATTAGTCAGCCCGGTGATATTGCCGTCGGGCCGGGCAAGACTGGCGACGAAGCCAAAGCCAATCGGATCGGAGACGTATGTCATGACAATCGGGATGGTGCCGGTGGCGTCTTTCGCTGCTTGGGTCGGCTCTGTGCCCATCGTCACAATAGTGGCTACCTTTAGGCTTACTAGCTCGCCTGCGAGGTTGGAGAGGATGTCGGGCTTCTCACCCGAGGATCTTTGCTCAATAACGATATTTTTCCCCTCAACGTAGCCAAGCTCTCGCAGCCCCTGCCGGAATGCCTCAATACGCGCTGACGCTTCAGAAAGGTCGCCCGAAAAAAGAAAACCTATCCTAGGGATCTTCTCGATCTGCTGCGCATCGACCGGACCGCTAAGCGCCAAGAGCATAGCGCCTAGAGCTAGTGAAAAGATTTTCTTACTCATGAATTTCCCTCTGTATATTTTTCCTTTTGCCTTTTTCCTTTTGCCTTTACTTGATCACCTTGTCCGCCCTTGCCAGCACGTTGGGCGGAATCGTCAGGCCGATTTGCTTAGCCGCTTTGAGATTGATCATGAATTCGAACTTCGTCGGCTGCTCCACGGGGAGATCGGCAGGCTTGGCACCTTTCAAAATCTTGTCCACATAAGTGGCGGCGCGCCGGGACAAGTCGGCGAAGTTTGTCCCATAAGACATGAGGCCGCCATCGTCGACAAATTCTCGCCTGTCGTATATCGCTGGCAGCCGGTTCTTTATCGCGAGGTCTGCAATCTGTGTTCGCTGAAGAACGAAGACGGGGCTCCCCAGCGCGAGGACTGCGTCAGCACGCCCCTTGCCTGCGGCTCGGAATGCAGTCTCAATATCCTTGGGACTTAGTACGTCCAGGTATTGAAGCTTCACTCCGAACGCCCCTGCGGCGACTTCCGTCTCTCTTAACAATTGTGCGTTGCCTGGGACGGTCAAATTCCCGAAGACGGCCACGCGGGACAGCCTGGGAATGATCTCCTTCAGAAGCTCCAGTCGTTTGCCACCTATCTCCGGGGCAAGGGTGGACAATCCAGTCATGTTCCCGCCAGGCCGCGCCAGACTGGCAACGAACCCGTTTCCGACAGGATCATTATCAAACCCCATGACGATCGGGATCGTAACAGTTGCTTCCCTGGCGGCACGGTTTGGTGTCGGACCACTCGTGACAATGACGTCTACCTTGAGACGCGCCAGCTCGGCCGCAAGCTCACTCAGGCGATCTAGTTTTCCCTCTGAATGTCGATACTCAATGACAATGTTTTTCCCTTCCACGTACCCAAGCTCGCGCAGACCCTGCCGGAATGCTTCGATGCGGTCCGAGATAGTGGAAGGGGAGGTGCCTATCAGGAACCCTATCCGGGGGACTTTCTTCGGCTGCTGCGCCTGAACCCCAGCCCCACACATTGCGAACGTGACACCGATGGCGACAATCCCACCCCATTTTAGATTTTGGATTTTGGATTTTGGATTGTCGAAACAAGAATTCAGAACTCGGAGCGCTGCCTTTTCATTCATCCGTTTTCTCCCCAATCCAAAATCCAAAACCTGTGGTGAGCAACGTCGCACCATCGCAAATCCAAAATTCACTTGATTCCTTCCTTCGCCACCTCTCTCAACATCCTGTAATCGACGATGTCGCCGACGGAAATCTCCCGCGTCACACCGGTCTCTTTCTTCGTCTGCTCAAGCAGATCCTGAAGCGCTTCGGCGCCGACCGTGCCGTCCTCGCTGAGCGTTTGGAGCACGACCTTGTAAGTCTCTTCCGCCGTCGGCGCATCCAGGTTGAACTTGCGGCCGATGAACTCGACCACGTCTTTTTTCTCCTGCTTGACGGCTCTCAGCGCGCGGAGAAATCCTCGCAGGACTCTTCGCACCTGGTCCGGGTTCTTCTCGACCTTTTCTCTCGTCGTCGCGATGCCGGTGAGCGGCTGCGACATGACGCTGCCGGCAAAGATCAGTTCCTTGAATCCCTTTTGCTTCATGCGAAAATTCCACGGCACCGGCATGATCGCCGCCTCGATCGATCCCGCCTCCATCGCCGCCATGCGCACCGAGGCGGCGCCGATGACGATGTACGTCACGTCCTTGTCCGGGTCGAGCCCGAGCGCTTTGATCGACGCGCGCGCGGAGGCTGCGCCGGTGCCGCCGAGCGAGCTGACCGCGATCTTCTTGCCTCTCAGATCTTTCGCCGATTGGACCTTCGGCTGGCCCATGAGATAGAAGAGCACGCTTTTGAAATCGTGCGAGAGAATCTTCATCGGAGCGCCCCTGACGGCGGCGAGAAAAGCGGTGCCCGCGCCGTAGATGTAATCGACCTCTTTGCTGTTCATCATCGCGGCGATCGCGAGATCCCCGCGCAGGATGCGAAATTGGAGATCGACGCCTTCCCTGCGATAAAGCCCTTTTTCAATCCCATAGATGAGCGGCGTAATGCTGATGCTCTCGCTCGAATGCGTGAGCAGCGCGCGATCGAGCTTCTGCGCGTGGCACTCCACGGCCGCGGTAAAACTCAGGACGAAGAGAATTCCGAGAGTCAATTTCATTTCTTTCTTCATCCCTTCAACTCCTAAACCTTAAACCCTTCAACTTTGTCTTGCGACGTTGACAACCCGATCCGCATTGGATACCTTTCCTACGCATGAGCGACCATATCAAAATGACACCGCAGGAAGCAAAAGCAAAAGTCGCCGCTCTGCGACAGATCGTCCTCGACACGTACGAAAAGGAAATCCGGAATCATCCGTACTTCAGAGATTTGAGGGCCGGTACTCTCGAGAAGGACCATCTGAAGTTCTGGGTCAAGAACTGGCACGCTTTCGCCGTCGAGGTCAACACGGGCATGGCAACGGTGTATCACCAGTTCGTCGGCTTTTTCAAAAGACATCAAGAGCTGGAGGATATGGTCGCGCAGAAAATCGGCGACGAATTCACCACGCCGTGTCTCGGTGGCCACGCCCGCGTGTTGCTGAAGCTCGGGAAAGCGCTCGGCGTGGAGCCGCGCGAGATGATCGAGTGCGAGTTGATTCCCGAAGCGCGCGGCCTGGTGGATTTTTTCGTCCGCTCGTGGATCGACGTGCCGCTGGCGGAGTGCTATGCGATTCACCTGGAAGAGGAGATCTTCGGATATATCGCGCAGGATTACCGCGCCGCGCTGCCGAAGTACGGACTCAGCAACGAGGACATGGCCTACTTTAGGATTCACGAAGAGGCCGATCTCAGCGAAGAGCACGGCGGCACGAACCAGCGGATTCTCGAAGCGGCGCTGATGGAAGGCTACGGCCAGGAGCGCGCCGGCTGGCCGCTGGAGTATTGCGCGCGCGTCGCCGTCCAGATGATGACGACTTTCTACGACGGGATCTATCGCAGGTACAAAAATATAACTCTCGGATGAGCGAGCTTCATCCTTCCGCCGCCTCGCTTCCTCCTTTATATAGTATAACTGGAGGTGCCCCATGATAGCGGAGTCCAAGACAGAATCCAGTCCGCGCGAAGCCGATCAAATTGCCGAGCTGGACCGGCTGCTCGCGCAGAAATGGCTCTCGGGTATTTGGCGGCTCAATCGGGGCGACCGTCCCAAGGACCCCAAGACCGACGTGCAGCCGTATCTCTGGAAATGGGCCGACGTTTACGACAGCCTGCTTCAGGCGCGCGACCGCATCGGCATCCAGCAGGGAAACGTCGAGCGGCGCACTATCCGGCTGGTCAATCCGGGATTGGAAAAGAGCGAGATGACCACGCATACGATGCTCTTCTCTTTCCAGTTGATTCAGCCGGGCGAAGTCGCTCCGGCGCATCGCCACACGATGTCGGCGATCCGTTTCATCCTCCAGGGAACAGGCGGCTACACAACGGTCAACGGGCACAAGATGGTGATGGAGGCGGGAGATTTGATTCTCACGCCGCAGTGGACCTGGCACGAGCACGCGCACGAGGGCGCGGAGTCGATGGTCTGGATCGACGGCCTGGACGTCCCATTCGTTCAGGCGCTGCAGGTGATCTCCTTCGAGCCTTATAAAAAGGAGACTCGGCTTCCGGTCACGAGCACGTCCGACACTTCGCCCGATTACGGAATGACGCGGCCGGTCGCCGCCGCGCCGGCGGACGACAGCCTGCGCCCGCTTCACTACCGCTGGCGCGATAGTTACGCGTCGCTCAAGCGCCTCGCGAAGGGAACCCCTCATCCATTCGAAGGCATCGCGCTGGACTACGTCAATCCGGTGACGAACGGCTCGACCTTGCCGACCCTGTCGCTTCGGCTTCAAATGTTTCTCCCCGGCATGCGGACACAATCGCACCGCCACACGAGCACGACGATCTACCACGTCTTTCGCGGCAGCGGCACGACCGTCATCGACGGCCAATCGTTCAACTGGGAGAAAGGCGACACGTTCGTCGTGCCTCTGTGGAACTGGCACGAGCACGCCAACCGTTCGGCCAAGGACGATGCGATCCTCTTTTCCATGAACGACGCGCCGATTTTGCAGGCGTTCGGTTTGTACCGCGAAGAAGGACAGGGCGAGACTCATTTAGGTCTTTGAGGAGAAATCCATGGCAGCTATCGGCGGCACAGTCATTCCCCTTCCGACCCCTTTCGACGAGCGCGGCGAGGTCGACGAAAAAGTTTTTCGGCAAATTATCGATTTCGAGCTGAACGCCGGCGCGGACGGCGTCATGGCCTGCGGGTCATATGGACAGGGACCGGTGATGAGGCCGGACCAGAGAAAGCGCGTTGCGGAAATCGCGCTGGATCAAGTCAATCGGCGCGTCCCGGTCATCATCCACGTCGGCGCGCCGGATATTCAGACCGTGCTCGAGCTGGCGGAGCACAGCGGAAAAATCGGCGTCGACGGCCTATTGATCGTTCCTCCATATTACTATACCGACCACAACGAATACGAGATCACCGAACACTACAAAGCGGTGGCGCGAAAAGTTCCTCTTCCAATTTACATCTACAACAACAAGCGCTACGCCGGCATCGACATCACGCCCGATTACGCGCGGCGCCTGGTCGAAGCCGTTCCGACGATCCGCGGCGTCAAGCTCGCGTGGGGAACACTGCAAGAATCGACGAGCTACATCGACGCGCTGAAAGGACACGATTTCGGCGTCTTCCCCGGCACGCCGACGGAAACCGTCGCCGGCGTCGGCATCGGCGTGCGCGGCACCATCGCGCCGCTGGCAAGCGTTTTCCCGGAGCTCTGCGCCGGGACCTGGCGCGCCGCTACGGGAAAGGAAAAAGAAAAGGCTTCGTCGCTTCAGGAGAAGGTCAAGAAGGTTTACACCGTCGTCGCCGATCTGACGAAGAAAGTCGGCCGGACCGCTTACAAGGAACTCTACCGAATACGCGGCATCGAGATGAAGATGTATCCCCGCTGGCCGGCGAAGCAAATAAACGACGCGGAGCGCGACGAGCTGCGCGCGAAATTATCCGAGGCCGGCTGGCCGCCGAGCCCTTCGGGATCTCAAATTTCAAATCTCAAATCGCAGATTGCCGTCTGAAATATGTCATTTGAGATTTGAGATTCCGAGCAAAGCGAGGACTACGGCTTCCACCCTTTGGCCCGGAGCTCCTCGTTCAATTTCCGTGTCAGAGAAAAATCGAAAATCTTGTCGAGCGGCGGCGGTTCTTTGACGCCGACGCGGCCGACGATGTGCTCGATCGATTTTCTCTGCAACGCTTCGTTGATCGTTCC
>JBGQBP010000226.1:0-6367 GCA_041494945.1 Binatia bacterium
CGGTGGAGATCGAGATCGCCGATACCGGCGCCGGAATGCCCGAGCAACACATCGACCGCATGTTTCAGCCGTTCCAGCAGATGGACAGTTCGATGCGCCGGCAATTTTCGGGATTAGGCCTGGGGCTCGCCGTCGCGCGTCGCCTGACCGATTTTGTCGGCGGCAATCTCCAGATCAAAAGCCGGCAGGATGTCGGAACCCACGTCCTGCTGAGCATTCCCTTTCAACCGGCGTCTGCCGCGGGCGAAAGCGCCGGACCCGTTCATTGAGTTTCCCGGAGGATGCGGCCGTGAGAAAAATCCTCGTGGTGGACGACAACCGAGACAATCAGGATATTCTTACCTTTCGCCTTCAGCTCATGGGCGGCTTCGAAATTCTCGTCGCATCCAATGGGAAAGAAGCCTTGGAGGTGGCCGCGCGCGCCCGGCCCGACCTGATTTTGATGGATCTCAGAATGCCCGTCATGGACGGGTACGAGGCGACTCAAGCGCTGAGACAAACCGAGTGGGGCAAGAATATGCCCATCATCGCCGTTACCGTGGGCTCGACCGAAGAACACAGGGAAAAAGCGTTGCGCGTGGGGTGCAGCGATTTCATCGCCAAGCCGATCATCGACTACTCGGTGATGACCAAGAAGATCCAGGAATTATTTCAAGTCTCCGACCGCGGCGCGGAGATGGCGTCCGCCTGCTCAGCCCCGTAATCGGTAAGCGCCCGACGGCGCGGCGCTGCGCGCCGGCAGGGTTACCGTGAAGGTGCTGCCTTTTCCCTCTTCGCTCTCCACGTCTATTGTTCCGCCGAGCAGCTCGGTGAAATTTTTTACAATGTAGAGTCCCAATCCGACGCCGCCGTAGAGGCGGGTCTCGGAGCTGTCCACCTGGTAGAACTTGTCGAATATCGTCGCCAGCGTGTCTTTAGGTATGCCGACGCCCCTGTCCGCTACTTTGAATTCAACGAAGCGGGGGCCGGGAGTCAGGGGTCGGGAACCGGCGCCGGCTCCTACCCCCCGGTCTCTGGCCCCTGTGACCCGCGCGGTGACCGTCACCGTTCCCGCGTCCGTAAACTTGAGCGCGTTATTGACAAGGTTCTGCAGGATTTGTTTCAGCTTTGCTCCGTCGCTTCGGATCTCGATTGTTTCGGCAGGGTAGTCCCACAGGAGCTTGACGGACGGCTTGTTCATGTGAAGCTCGTAATCGCTTTTCAACGCATCCATCAACGCGCCGATATCCACAGGCAGGTGTTCGACGGCGATGGAGCGCGACTCGATCTGGGTGGTTTGCATGATGTCGTTGATCATGGTGAGTTGCTCGCCTGCGCGGCCAAGGACTTTCGTGAGCGCATCCGCGATTTTGTTGTTGACGGGCCCCAGCATTCCTTCCTTTACCAGACCCGCGTATCCCACGATAACGCTGAGCGGCGTGCGAAGCTCGTGTGACATCACGCTGAGAAACTCGTCTTTAACTCGGTTGGAGGTCTCCAGGGCCTGCGCTTGTTTCTTGGTTTGCTCGAAGAGCTGGGCATTGTGAATGGCGATGGCTGCTTGGACGGCCAGTGTGTTGAGAAACTCGATCTCCTCTTGGCTGAATTCGTGTTCGTGGTCGGCGTAGATGCCGAGAACTCCCAGCACTTCGTCTTGTGCGGTCAACGGCACGCCGAGATAGGAAACGAGGCCGTGTCTGCGAAAAATCTCTCCGTAGTAGGTTCGCCGGTCCGCCTGAAGGTCGCGCACGGCGAGCGGCGCTTTGGTTTCGACAATCCATTTGGCCCGTCCGCCGATCAATCTTCGTTCCTGCGACTTCCATTCCGCCTCGTCCAGGCCGCGACACGCCAGAGATTCCAGCTCGCCGGTCTCGCGGTTCAAAAGCCTCACTGTAGTAGCGGCCGCGATCGGCAAAAAAAGCTCGAGCTTTTCTAATAGCACTGTGAGGACCGTCGAGAGATCCAACGTCGAGCTGATGGCCGTGTCGATTTCATGCAGCGCCCGGATGCGTTCAAGATTCTGCTGAATTTTTTCTTCCGTTCGCTTTCGCTCTGTAATGTCCTCGGCGATGCCAACGATACGAACTACACTGCCCGTCTCATCCCTGACCGGGAAGGCACGCGACCGCAGCCATCGCACGTCGCCATCGGCTCTCACGATCCGATATTCCTCGTCGAGGCCTTCAAGATTGTCCCGCACCGCCTGCTGCACGCGCGGACGGTCCTCAGGATGAATGTTTTCCAACCATGCCCGGGGGCTTTGGTAAAGAGTTTCGCACTTTCTGCCCGTGATCTGCTCATACGCCGGGCTGACATAATGGACGGGGCTTCCATCTGGACCGGAGACGAAGAATATCTCGTTGATATTCTCCGCCAGCTCGCGGAAGCGCTGCTCGGATGCGGTGAGCTGCGTTAGCGTCCGCGACAAAAGGATCGCCTGCGCGAGCTGCGAGCCGACGGCGTCGGCGAGGTCGAGCCACGCATCGACCGCCTCGCGCTTTGCCGAAGCCATCAGCAGTATTCCCTGAGGTTCGCTGCCGGCTATCAGGGGCACCAGGATTATCGACTTGGCGAGACCGCGGGCAATCAGGTCCGCGAGCGGGCCGCGTTTCATGTTTTCGGAGGATACGACGAGAGCCTTACGGTCCTGAAACATGCGATTGAGAAGCGCTTGGTCATCACAGATTTCCGCAACCCTGGCGATTTGCGGATCGGCGAAACCGAAATGAGCGCTGAGGAAGAACCGCCCACCGTCGCCTGTCAGATAAATCGCGCCGATGGAAACACCGCTGGCATCGAGAGTGCGCGCGAGCGCCTCTTTGAGCGCTTTGTCCAGTCCAAGATGCTTGTTCAGCGCCTCCGCGACCCCGGTGAGAACTGAAAGCTTGGCCGTCTCGAGCGCCGACTGTCTGAGTTCCTGTGCCCGATGGATCGCCTGCACTTCGAGCTGGTGGATCAGGCGGTGGTTGAATTCCAGAAATAGCTTGGAGGCGTTTCGCGCCAGCCGGCCGTGGTGCTTATTCTTGAGCGCGTCGAGCAGCGCGGGAATCACGTTCTCGAGCTTCGGCGTTCGCAGAACCAGTGCGTCCGCGCCCATCTCTTTTGCAGCCGCGACGTCGCGTTCTTGAATAACGGAGTAGGTGGAAGAGGCGACGATGACCGGAATGTCTTTGAGCTTGCGCTGCTTTCGGATCAGCATCGTGAGCTCGATGCCGTTCACTCCGGGCATCACGAGATCCGCGATGAAAGCGTCGGGCGGCGACGCCTTGGCGATGTCGAGAGCGCGCTCGGCGTTGTCCACCGCGGTGACCTGGAAACCGATCTCTTCCAACAGCAACTTTTCCAGCTTGAGGCCAACCGGATCGTCGTTGACCAGGAGGATCGTGCGGTTCCGGCCCGGCTTTTCGACCGGCGGTTCGGCGCTCGGCAAATAGCTCTTGACCGTTTCCAATAACTTGGAGGGCTCGATTGGCTTCAGGAGGTAAGCGGTGAAGCCGGAATTGAGAGCGCGCGCCTCTTCGAGCTTGGAAACGAGGCCGGTCACGGCGAGAATCGGCTTCGAATCGTATGTCGGTATGCTGCGCAGTTCGCGGATGAGATCGACTCCGTGCATGTCGGGTAGAAGGAGGTCCTGCAGGACGAGATCGACGTCGTGCTCCCGCTCGGCGAGTTCGAGTGCGGTCCGGCCGTCGTGCGCCTCCAGGACGGAGTAATTTTCTCCTTCGAGCGTGATGCGCAGAAGTTTTCGCGTGATCGGATTATCCTCGACGACGAGGATTTTCTTGGGTGCATTACTCATAGCGCGTGTTGTGGTTCCCTACTTGTTCTCCGCGCCATCGCCCAGCAGCTTCCGGTTGATATCATTGTCGTCGACGATGAGAACCTTCATCCGGTACCCGATTTCCTCCGGTTCGCCAGATGCTCCGCGATGGTTCCCGGCAAAGTCCGCGTGTCCACCGGCTTCGAGATGTAGCCGTCGCAACCGGCATCGAGCGTCTTCTTGTCGTCGCCCTTCATCGCATAAGCGGTGAGAGCCAGGATGATGATGTCTCGTGTTTCAGGATTCGCTTTGAGACGCTTCGTCAACTCAAGGCCGTCCATTCCCGGAAGCTGGATGTCCATCAGGATGAGCCTCGGGTGAAATGAGCGGAGGATGTCCAGCGCCTCCTCCGCGTCGCTTGCGGTGCGCACGTCGTAGCCTTCGCTGGTGAGCAGGACCCGGGCGAGCTTGAGATTGACCGGGTTGTCGTCGACGATGAGAATCGGCTCACCTGGCATTTTTCGCCTCCAGCGCCGTCTTGACGGCAGTGCTCCTGAGGACATGACTCTCCAGCTCCTTGAGCAGCGTGCCCGGCTCGTCGCCCTTCAGTACAATTCCCTGGGCGGAAGAGACGAGCTTTTGGCGCTCCGTTTTTGTCAGGTCTTTGCCGCTCCATACAATCACCGGGACATGGCGCGCTCTGGGCAGCTTTCTGAAGCGCCTGAGAAAATCAAAGCCGTCTTGGTCCGGCATCATGAGGTCAAGGATCACGGCGGCGGGAAGCTCCTTGGCTGCTGTCTCCAGCGCTCCATCAACGTCTGACCGGCACAAGGGCCGGTATCCTTCGTCCTTGAGCGTCTTTTCGGCGAGCTTTAAGTCTTTGGGATTGTCGTCGACGACCAGGATCGACCGCGCGCCGTCGATTATCCCCGCCCGCTCGAGCGAGGCGAGCAGCTCGTTGGGCCGGATCGGCTTAACCAGGATCTCGTGGACGGCGAAACCAGCCGCCACGCCTTTATCCGAAAGGACGGTGACGATAATCACGGGCGTTTCGCGGTTCATCCCCTTCGATCGTATCGCCTTAAGAACTTCGCGGCCGTTTACATCGGGGAGCTGGAGATCGAGGGTGATGCCGTCGAACGTGTGCTCGCGGCAACGCTCGATCGCTATTGTTCCGTTCGCGGCCGTTTCGACGTTATAACCGGCGCCTGTCAGCGCCATGAGAAGGTAATTTAGATCTTCCGCATCGTCTTCGATCACTAGAATGCGCGGCCCGCCGGCTTGTAGAGCCATTTTCGGCGCTTCAGCTCTGGCCGTAGCCCGCCCTGTCCGTGGCATGACAGCGAAGAAAACGCTTCCCTTGTTCAGCGTGCTTCTTACTCCGACGCTGCCGCCCATCGCCTCCACGATCCGCTTGGTCAATGCGAGACCTAATCCGGTTCCTGGATACTGCTTGGCCATGCTCGCGTCGAGCTGCTGGAACTCGACAAAGAGCCTGCTCATGTCGTCCTGCTTGATCCCGATCCCCGTGTCTTCCACCTCCAAGAGAAAACAGTTCGCGCCGTCAGGGACGATGCGGACCGCGATCTGCCCGCCATCGGGCGTAAACTTGATCGCGTTGGACAGATAGTTGTAAAGCACCTGCTTGAGCTTCGCCGGGTCGGACACGATGGAAGCCACTTCCGGGCTGATGAACGTGTCGATCTTGAGGCGCTTCTTCGACATCAGCGGCCGGACGACGTCGCGTACCTCGCCAAGGAGCTTCTCCAAACTGATGGCCTCGGACTGGAATTCCATCTTGCCGGATTCCACCTTGGCGAGATCGAGGACGTCGTTGATGAGCTGGAGGAGATGCTTCGAGCTGGTAAGAATATCGCCGAGATATTCTTTTTGAGTCGGGGCGATGGCTCCCGCCTTGCCGTCGTGGAGGAGCTCGCTGAAGCCGATGATGCCGTTGAGAGGCGTTCTCAGCTCGTGCGACATGTTGGCCAAAAATTCGCTCTTCAACCGGTTCGCTTCCTGCACCCGGCGGTTCTGCTCTTCCAACTCCTCGCTGCGGTGGCGGAGCTGTTCTTCCAGGCGCTTCTGCTCGGTGATGTCGCGCGCCGCAGCGAACACGCCCTGCAGCCTCCTATCCCGATCGTAGAAGGTGGTCGCGTTGTAGGACACCACGGTTTCCTTGCCATCCCTGGCGCGCGCGGTCAGTTCGTAGTTGGTGACCTTCTTTTCGCTCAGCACCAGTTTGATGGTCGTCTCGGCCCGCTCCGGATCGGTGAAGTAGTTCTTGAACGGCGCGCCGATCAATTCGTCGCGCGTGCAACCGGTGAGCGCTTCCATCTGCTTGTTGACGTCGGTGATGATGCCGGACGGATTGGTGGTCATCAGCGCGTCGATGTTCGACTCGATGAGAGAGCGCGTGTAGAACTGCTGGTCGCGCAGGCGCTGATCGAGCTGCTTCTGGTCCGCTTCGACCTGCTTGCGCGCAGTATTATCGGTGCCGATCAACAGGTAACCGATGATGGCGCTTTGCGCGTCGCGTAGCGCCGTGACCGACACGACCGCCGGAAAGCGGCTGCCATCTTTACGGATGTAAGTCAGCTCGTAAATGTCTTCGATGCCGCGCGAGGC
>JBGQBP010000227.1:0-6366 GCA_041494945.1 Binatia bacterium
GAGCTTGTCAAAATCGTCCCAGATGCGTGCCGAGCGGATGATGGAGAAAAAGCCGCTCTGCTCGTTGGACGGATAATCCGCCATCAGCGCGTTGGTGAGTATTGGTTTGTTCCGGTGATGAACGGCGGTCACTTCGACGAGCGGACAGCCGGCTTCCGGCCGGCCGTAGTATCCGGAAAATTCTCCGAACGGTCCTTCGGTCTTGACCGAATTCGGCCGGATAATTCCCTCGATCACAAACTCCGCGTTGGCCGGTATCAAAAGATCCGTCGTCATTCCGCGCACGACCGGTATCGGCTGGCCTTTGATGCCGCCGGCGTATTCGTATTCGGAAACATTTTTAGCGAAGGTCTGCGAGCCGATCACCATGAATAACGGATCGATTCCCCAGCAGGCGGCGACCTGGATCGCCTCGCCCCTCTGCCATGCGCGCGTGATGTGCAGCCGCGCGTCCTTTCCCGGCGACAGATAGAGACCGACCTGATTTTTTCCTTGCAGCATCATCCGGTAAGTGCCGACATTCAGATAGCCGCTGTCCGGGTCGCGCGTGATCACCGCGTCGGCGGTGCCGGCGTAGCGGCCTCCGTCCAGAGGCCAGTGCTTTGCTATCGGTAACGCTTCGAGATCGATTTGGTCTCCGGTTTGGCTGTTCTCATAAAATCTAGCCTGGTTTTTTGGAACTTCGCGCGGCGGAATGCGCTTTTTGAGCTTGTCCTTGACGCGGCGGATCAGCTCGACCGTCGGAGTTTCGGGCGGCTCTTCCAGCGTAAGCGCGATGCGCTTGAAGCTTGGGCCCAAAATGTTCCACAGGTGCATGGCGCCTACGGGACTATTCTCATAGCCTTTGGTTTTTTCCATGAGAATTGCCGGCGAAGGCGTCTGTTTGGCGACGAGATAACCGATGGCGCTCATCTCCTCGGTGCAATCGAGCGGCTCCTTAATGCGAATAAGCTCCCCCATCTCGTCCACGCGTTCGAGCCAATCGCGCAGGTCCTGGATCGGCTCTGCCGGCGGCTCCTTTACGGCCGTTGCTTCAGTCGAGCTACTTTTGGCGCTGGCCATTAAATTTCCTCCTTGATAACGCGCTATCTGTTTTATCCCGCTTGGATTTTTCACCTTGCTTCAAATCTTGCCGCGATTCAAGCGATCTCACCTCTTCTTGAGCAGCGAGACGAAATACGCAAACGCATCGTAGGAGCGGTAGACCATGTTTTCTTTCATGAAGTCGATCTCTTTCTGCGGCATCGTCACCGGCTTTCCGACCGAGCTTGCCACCCACTGCATGTGCGCCGTCCGTTCGAGATATATAGCATGCACCGCCGCGTACTCCAGGCTGTCGCCGACCACCACGATTCCGTGACCTTGCAGAAGCATTGCCGTTCTATCTCCGAGAGTCCGGCAGATATCCACGCCGTCCTGGACGGTGTAAATCAATCTGGGGCTTGGGAAGATCGGCGTCTCGGGCGCGAACGGCGCGGCCTGATTGTAAATCGGCAGGAGCGGGACACCGGCAACTGAGAAGGCTGTGGCGAGCGGCTGGTGCGTGTGCGCGACTGAGTTAACGTCCGGGCGAGCCTCGTAGATCGCCGCGTGAATCATCGTCTCGCGCGGCGGAGCTTTCAATTTTGTCACCTGCCGCTTGCCGCCTGCTTTGGCCCAATTCTGCTCGCAGACCGCTTTGTACTCGTCGATGTCCACCATGATGATATCTTTACTCGCGATGGCGCCGAGCGGCGCCAGCACCGGCTTGATCAGAAACTTGCGCGTGCCGGGGATGCGCGCGCTCAAATGGCCGTGATAGTCGGCCAGCCCCTGATGAAACAGGACTCGATTTCCCAATGCGACTTTTTTCTTCAGCTCTTCGATTTCTCTCTTACTCGTTTTCACTTGGTCTCCTCTTGTTGAAGCGGTTTTTTGCGGACAGCCGACGCCTCAAGGTCCTCATCCTGACGATCCTTTTTTAGCAACGCTCCGGGAGCAGCTTGTTGCCAGTGTATATTCATCCAGTTCCATTGATCGGGATAGGAGCAAACCATTCTTTCCACCCACTGCGTGATGCGCAGCGTGTTTTCTCTCACGTCGGCCTGAGTTCTTCCAGTGCGCTGGAGTTCGAGCTCCGGCTCGATGGTGAGCACAAGCTCTCCCGACGATCGCCGCGCCAGGTAGACCGGAACCAGAGCGGCGCCGGTGCGCAGCGCCAGGGTGGCTGGACCGCGGCGAGCCCGAACGATGCGCCCGAATAGAGGCACGTCAATCCCGCTGCCGGAGCGGTATTCGTCCGCAATGACCACGGCGATTTCGTTTCGGCGTAGGACCTGTACCAATTCGTGAGACGCTTGCCGGCGCGGCCGCGCATGGATCGTTTTCTGGCCGATTTTAAGGCGGTAATGATCCAGGATTTGCGTCAACGTCCCGGTTCTCGGCAGATTGATCAGAACGTGGGTTGAATAGCCCTCAGCGGCGAGACGGGTTCCGACGAGGAAAAAGTTTCCCAGATGGCCGCTGAGAGCGATCGCGCCCTGGCCTCTGGCGAGTGCGGCGGTCATATGCTCGCGCCCTTGTATGCGAATTTCCGCCTGGAGTTGCCGGGGAGTCTGCCCGACAGCGAAGCCCAGTTCGCAACACGAGCGAAAAAAATTTCTCAGCGACGCTCTCGCCATCGTTCGGATTTTTGTCGAGTCGAAACGATCACCGAGAGCTAAGCTCAGGTTTTTAATCGAGCGCTTGCGGAAGCCGCGAAAAAGATAAAACGCGAGATCGGCGAAAGCCGCGGACAAAGACAGAAAAAGACGCCGTGGGAAGATTCTCACGGCTATTCTTCCCACCTCGATGGCGAGCCATACGGCAGTGTAGGCCAGGGTATCGCGGAGCCCGTGCATGAAAGTTCCAGTGGAGTTATATCCGAGGAATCGCCGGCGCGGAAGATTCAACCGGCGACTCCTTGCGCATATCAAATGCCGCGCGGTTTGACAAATCCTCCCGCGGTTGCGATTAGCGCATAAATAATACCTTGAAAAAACAGAGGTTTACGGGGTATCGCCAGCCTTACCCCGGCGCGCGGCTGTTTTTGTGAATTTTTTATGCTAAACAAATTGGCGTCGAAATGATTGGGGATAAGCGCAATGCGGATGATACTGCCGCCACTCAAGCAGCGTCGTTTGGTGGACCGACACCTTACCAGCTTTTTTCGCGACTACCGGCCGTCGCATTTCAATAAGGCCATTTCCTCGTTGTGCCGTTACTATAATTTGAAGCTCCCTAAGGTCGAATGGTATGAATACATCGACTGGGGTAAGACCGCCGGCAAGACCTACGAAAACGGCCAGATCTATCTCGTCCACCCGGAAAACTGGAAGCGAGGAAGAAAGTACAAGTCCGAGCGCAAGTGGATCAATACGGTCTATCATGAGCTGGGCCACTACGTTTTTTGGGCGGATGCCGAAAGCAAGGCGGACAATTTTGCTTTTCGGATGGTGCGGGGGCTGAACCATCACAAATAATCGCCGGTTCTCACTTCGTTAGTTTTTCCGCCCTCTGTTATCATTGATTTATGAATTACAAAGAAACCCTGAATTTGCCGAAGACCAGCTTTCCGATGCGCGCCAATCTGCCGCAAAACGAGCCGCTGCAGGTGGCGAAGTGGGATCAGGAAAAAATTTATTTCAAAATACTCGAAGCCAACGCCGGAAAGAAAAAATATATTCTCCATGACGGGCCGCCCTACGCCAACGGGAACATCCATATCGGCCACGCGCTCAACAAAATTCTCAAAGACGTCATCGTCAAATCGAAGAGCATGACGGGATTCCAGTCGCCGTATGTGCCCGGCTGGGATTGCCACGGGCTGCCGATCGAGCTCCAGGTCGAAAAAGATATCGGCCGGCAAAAAAAAGCCGCTCTCGGGAAAGTCGAGGTCCGCCGCCTGTGCAAGGAATACGCGGAAAAATATATCTCGATCCAGCGGGAGGAATTCAAAAGGCTGGGAGTTTTGGGCGACTGGCAAAATCCTTACCGTACTTTGGACCCCCAATACGAAGCGGTCGAGATCCGTGAGCTGGGAAAGTTTATCGCCGCCGGATCGGTTTACCGTCAGAAGAAGCCGGTCTACTGGTGCGCCTCGTGCGTGACTGCGCTGGCTGAAGCCGAGGTGGAGTATGAAGACCACACTTCGGCGTCGATCTACGTTAAGTTTCCGGTTAAAACTCAAAACTCAAAATTTAAAATTCAAAATTCTTTTTTTGTCATCTGGACCACGACTCCCTGGACGCTCCCCGCCAACCAGGCGATCGCCGTTCACCCCGACTTCATCTACCGCCACGTGAAAACCCCCGCCGGGGAATTGATTCTTAATCATGAGTTGATCGAGAGCGTCATGAAAGCGGCGGGTTTCAACGCGGGAGAGTTTGAGGTTGCTCCCGGTTCGTGGCGCGGCACCGAGCTGGAGGGCATCGTCTGCCGCCATCCGTGGCTCGACCGCGACGTCAAAGTGATCCTGGGCGAATTCGTCACGCAGGACCAGGGCACCGGCGCCGTCCACATCGCGCCCGGGCACGGGCAAGAAGACTACGAAGTCGGCCAGCGCTATGGATTGGAAGTTTTCGCGCCGGTGGATGGCGAGGGAAGGTTCACCGCCGAGGCGGGCGATCTCGCCGGAGAATCGGTCTTTAAAGCCGACGCCAGGATTCTCCAAAAGCTCACCGAGAAAGGTGCGCTTTTAAAAGAGGAGAAACTGACGCACAGCTATCCCCACTGTTGGCGCTGCAAAAAGCCGGTGATTTTCCGCGCGACCGAGCAGTGGTTCATTTCCATGGAAAAAAACGCTCTACGCCGCCGTGCGCTCGAAGCCATCGATCAGGTCCAGTGGATTCCGCCCTGGGGCCGCGAGCGCATTCGCGGCATGCTGGAGAGCAGGCCCGACTGGTGCATCTCGCGCCAGCGCGCCTGGGGCGTTCCGATTCCGGTTTTCTATTGCAACAAGTGCCGGCAGGCGATCGTGAGCCGGGAGATCTGCGATCACGTCGCTGCGATTTTCGAGAAGGAAGGCTCGGATGCCTGGTTTGCCTGGCCGGCTTCGGAGCTCACCCCGCCCGGGCTTCGCTGCGCCGGATGCGGCTGCGGCGATTTCTCGAAGGAAGAGGACATCCTCGACGTCTGGTTCGACTCGGGCGTGAGTCATACCGCCGTGGTCGAGGCGGACCCGCGCCTGGGCGGCCGGGCGGATCTTTACCTCGAAGGCAGCGATCAGCATCGCGGCTGGTTTCACACCGCGCTGTTGACCTCGGTCGGGACGCACAACCGCGCGCCGTACGCGAGCGTGCTCACGCACGGCTTCACGCTCGACGGCAAGGGACGCAAGATGTCCAAATCGCTCGGCAACGTCGTTGCGCCGCAGGAAATTATGAAAAAGCACGGCGCCGAGATCATCCGGCTCTGGGTCGCCGCCGAGGATTATCGCGAAGATGTCAGGATCTCAGACGAGATATTGAATCGCCTCGTCGAGGCCTATCGCAAGCTGCGCAACACGGCGAGGTTTCTGATCGGCAACCTCTACGATTTCGACTCAGGTAAAGACGCGCTCGCTCCCGAAAAGCTCGACGAGCTGGACCGCTGGATTCTCGATCGGACGCAAGCGCTGCTCGGCCGCTGCCTGGAGGCCTACGAGAATTTCGAGTTTCACGTGGTGTATCACGCGCTCAACAATTTCTGCAGCGTCGACCTCTCCGCGCTTTACCTGGACATCGTCAAAGACCGCCTCTACTGCGAGGCGGCGCGCTCGCCCGAACGAAGATCGGCGCAGACGACGCTCCATCGAATCCTCGACGCTTTGGTTCATCTCATGGCGCCGGTTTTGTCTTTCACCGCGACGGAAATTTGGCAGCACATGCCGAAACAGAGCGGCTCGGCGACAAGTATTTTTATGTCGCGCATGCCGGCGCCGGAAAAAGAGCTGGCGGATGAAAAGCTCGCCCAGCGTTGGGAGCAGATTTTCAAGGAGCGGAGCGAGACGCTGAAGGCGCTGGAAGAGGCGCGGAACAGGAATATCATCGGCCACTCGCTCGACGCCAAGGTGATATTCCACGTTACCAATGGTGCGCCTTTACCCGCGCTCGCCGAGCTGTTTCAAAGCGACAGGCAAAAAGCCGCGGATATTTTGATCGTCTCGCAGGGCGCGGTCGTCCGCGCGGGCGTGGACAGTCCTTTCTCGAGTGCGATGCAGCGCGCGAGCGACGTCCAGACGCTCGACGGCCGGCTCCTCTACAAGAGCCAGCTTCTCAACTGTTGCATCGAGGTGGCCAAGGCCGATGGGCAAAAGTGCGAGCGCTGTTGGAAATACTCCGAAGACGTCGGAAAAAATCCCGCCCATCC
>JBGQBP010000228.1:0-6192 GCA_041494945.1 Binatia bacterium
GGCGGGGATGGCCGGCGGCCACATCAACGGCAAGGCCGGCCTGGAAGGAACGATGCTCGGCCCCTCGATCTTCAGCGGCCGCGTCGCCGGCGGCTGGGCCGCCCACGAGGCCGGCTTCGGTCCGGGCTTCATCGGCAAACCCAACCGGCCGTTAGGCTGAGAGCGACGGCGACGCCATCATCGCCACGCGTCTCGGACATACCTTCGCGGCGCCCCTCACTCCGGTAGATCGCCGGCGCCGCAGCACGTAGCTTTTAGATATTATTTACTTTGTGGCCGCCAGCCGCGCCGAGACTTCCGCAAGGCGCTCAATCTGGTCGAGGTCGTCCGCGCAGGGACGCAGGATAAACTCATCGACACCCATGTCGGCCTGGCCCTTGATGGCGTCCTCCACCGCTTCCGGTGTGGTCGGAATACCGCGCAACCGCCGCTCCGCAAGCACCGGGTTGTAGCCGTAATTGGCGGCGATATAGCGGGATGCATGGTCGAACGCGCTCGGCCCGAGCGCGAAATAGCTGGCGCCGACCCAGCGCGGCTTACCGGAGCGTGCCGCTTCCTCCCACGCTCGGCAGATCTGCCGCCACATCTGAAGCATGGCTTGCGGTTCGCCGCCTCCCGGCGCCATATAACCGTCGCCCCACGCCGCGATGCGTCGTATGACCGCGGGCACATAACCGCCAATCAGCAACTCGGGGCCGCCCCCGCGTATCGCCGGCGGCCCGATGGGTCCAATTTCGTCCGATAAGGGTTGCCCGGCCCAGAGCCGCCGCAGGATCGGCAGCTGTTCATCGAGTCGCCTGCCGCGCCGCCGAAAAGCAAAACCCGTCGCCTGATAATCGTTCTCGCGCACGCCGATCCCGAGCCCGAGCGTGAGCCGTCCACCCGACAGGGAGTCCATCGTGGCTGCCTGCCGCGCCAACAGTGTGGTCTCGCGCGTCGGGCCGATCACCACGCTCGTCATCAGCCGGATCCGCCGGGTGGCTCCGGCCGCCACGGCGAGCACGGTGAGCGGCTCGAGGGCGTTGGCGACGACTCGATCGGTTACGACCAGGCTGGAGAAAGGTCCACGTTCAGCGCGCGTGGCCCATTCCAGAATCACTTCGCCGGAGGCGGTGGCAACCCTGCTGGGTAATCCAAGTGCAATGCGCATATCACCTCCATGCTCCAAGTCGTCGCGGGGCGCGACGCGAGACAATATCGATTTCTCGTCCTCTAAGCGAGGCCCGTTTATCCGGCAAATTATCCAGCAGCCGCTCTCAAGTCAACTTAGCTGCCAATTTGTTCTTCCTTGACGGTGCGATGGTATTTGACTAACGTCAGATCGCTTTCCCATCACCCAATCAGCGGAGGGATACAATGAGAACGAAAATTACCCCCCTTCTCTTTATCCTGCTGATCGCCATCACCGTAAAACGCTCACCAGCCGCGCAGGCGCCGGCCAAAATCACCATGACGACCGGCTCGTTCAGCGAGCGGGAGGCCGCCATGTTCGTCGCTCAAGACCAAGGTTTTTTTCGGCGCTATGGCATCGACTTGACGTTCGTCCACGTTCGCAGCGGTCCCGTCGGCATGGCCGCTCTCGCGGGAGGCGACTCACAGCTCCACGAGGGCTCCGTCACCGGCGCGGTGCTCGGCGCCGCCGCGGAAGGAACCGACCTGGTATACGTCGCCGGCATGATCAATAAACTCATCGGCAACGTCATGGCGTCGCCGAAAATCAAAACGCCTGCGGACTTGAAAGGTAAAGTGATCGGCGTCACCAGCGTGAGCGGCGGCAGTTGGATGTTCACCACGCTGGCCCTAGAGTACTGGGGATTGGACGCGAAACGCGACGGCATCAGCTTTCGCGTTCTCGGCGATGAATCGATCCGCAGTCAGGCGCTTCTTACCGACACCATCGCGGCAACGCATCTCGGATATACTTTTGCGGCGCCCCTCAAGAGACAGGGCTTTACCAACCTCGGCGACCTGGCCCAACTGCCTATCCCCTTTCAAAGCACGGGCATCATGACCAGACGCAGCCTCATCAACTCTGCGCCGGAAGTCCTGGAAAAAGTTTTGCGCGGCATCGTGGACTCCATGGCTTTCATCGCCCAATCGGAAAACAAGCCGGCGGTTCTCAAGAGCCTGGCCAAAGGACTCCGTCTGCCGAAGGTGGAACTGGCCGTAGAGGGTTACGAGAGCCTGCCGCTTTTATACGACCGGCGCATCTATCCCACGGTCGAAGGCATTCGCAACGTTATCCGGCTCCTCGGCATGACCAACGAAAAGATCCGCCGGTTGAAAGCCGAGGACCTGGTCGACGATCGGTTTGTGAAAAAGCTCGAGAAGGAAGGGCTGTTCTAATAGAGGAGGCGAGGGCAAATATGCGCGTGCTAAGAATTCATAGTTTGCCGGAAAAACCCATGGATGGAGCCACGCCTGTTCCCGGCTGGACCGGCGGACCGGTAAGTCGGACGCGGCAAACGATCATCGGTGACGGGGAGTCCGATAACTATCGCTGTAACGTCGTAAACTTCCGCGCAGGCGCCACCACCGGGTGGCATACCCACAACTGCGATCAGATCCTGGTGGTTACGTCCGGCAGAGGCATGGTCGCGTCCGAGGCTGAAGAGCGCGAGATAACCGTCGGCGATGTGGTACACATCAAGGCGGGCGAGCGGCACTGGCACGGCGCCAAGGCGGATTCTAAAATGTCGCATATCACCGTCACCGCCGCCGGCAGTCAGTCCTCCCACGGATAGTTTCACCCGAGCTGGCGCTCGTGCACGGAAACCGCGGTCTGCGAAAAACGCGACAACCGAAGCAATGCATCAAGGTGGTAAACTATGAATGTTCCCGAGATCCAAATTGACGAAGCCAGGAAAAAGTTCGATCAGAAAGATTGCATGTTCGTGGATGTACGCGATCCAGCTTCGCACCGGGCGGATCATATCCCCGGCGCCGTCCATCTGCACGACGGGAATGTGCAGGAGTTCATCGCCGGCGCCGACAAGGACCGCGAAGTGATCGTTTACTGCTACCACGGCAACAGCAGCTTGGGCGCCGTCGCTTACTTTTTGGAAAACGGATTCAAGAACGTTGCCAGCATGAGCGGCGGCTTCGAAGCCTGGCGGCAGGTTTACGAGCATGAGCCGGGATAGCTGGCGTCAATCCAGCTCGGTCTCATTTGCGGATTTGCGCAATTGAGCAAACGTGACAAGGATCGAAACTATCATCACAGGAGGGTCGATCGATGGAAAAGACGAAGAGCGATCCGATTATTATCGAACAGGCCGGAATGCGCATGACCGTCGCTCACCGCCACGGTCTCGGCGGCAGCGATGAAGGGCTGACTTTCGACATCACGACGGCCGGTTCCGAGCACGCGGGGAAGAGAATTCTCCGCTTCGACTGCTTTTACAAGAACCCTCATTATCACGTCGGCCCATCCGGCGGCCTGGATGCGGCTCACAAAATGAAAGAGGAAGGCGTGGAAGACCCGGTCCGCTGGACCTTGGAGCAGCTCAAGACTCGCTTTCCCGCAATGATCAAACAAGCCGGATACGAGGAAATCGCCGAGAAGATCGACCAGCAATCGATCGCCGATCAACTCACCCGGCTAGAGCCGGAAATACTCGCTAAATACTAATCGGCGTTGGGCGTTCGCATCTCACTGCGACCAGGCGTCTTGAGGCGCACGAGCAGCAGCCAAGAAGTAGCCGGCGATGCCCGCGCCGATGACCTAGTCAACTTAGTCAACAACGTCCCTAAGTTCTAAGTTCCTGGACTTTAGAGCAGCTCAAGACGCGGTTCCCGGCCATGATCAAACAAGCCGGATACGAGGAAATCGCCGAGAAGATCGACCAGCAATCGATCGCCGATCAGCTCACCCGGTTAGAGGCGGAGATACTCGCTAAATACTAATCGGCGTTGGACTGCAGCCGCGAGTCGGCATAGATTCTTTAAATGTCAAAGGTAAAGATTCGTCCCCCATCGCAGGTTTCGTATTACACGGTCGGTTTCAGGATCGCCCGAGCGGCACCAGATGCGCCAGAGAATCGCTTCCGCCGTCGCAGCGAGCTGCGGATCGTCACCTTTGAGGGCTGCTAACGCTTCTTGTTCGTTTGTTGGGTACATGAATCGTTACCGTTCAACGCTTCATGAGACTGTAGGATGGGTGGAAATGAGACTTGGAAAACGTCGATAGCAAAGTATTTGGGTTGGAGCCAATACTGTGTGCGCGTACCCGGCAAGAGCTCCCTCTGAAATTGGACTTATCCCCTTTTCTCTTCCCTTTTCTCTTCTCGCGCGCCTAGCTTCGAAGGTCTTCGTTACGCTCGATTGGCGGCATCATCGGAGAGAAAAGAAGAGTACTCGAGGCCCGGGCGACGACACGAATTGGGGCGCTGAAATCAACTGCATCCCTTCCTCTCGTTGCGATACAGTCATGGCTTCAGTCTTCACAACGTAAGAAACGATGACAACCGGGTAATAACCAGTGTCGGGGTTCCGCTCTGCTGCCAACATCAGGCGTCCGAGCCTGTGTGTCTCAGGAGAGTCGGGACGGTGACCAATCTTTTCCTCGTATGTGACATCCGATGGGGTCTCTTGAATGACTTGGAATGTCACTCGCCCAGAACCTTTGTTCTCCGCTTCTCGGTGCTTGGCAAAGGCGTCACTAGGAGACGCACTAGCTGAACCTTCGCAGCACTCGATCCGGTACTGCCTGGTCCATTCAAGCGGATGCTCCTTGGCCCGGTCATACTCGAGGACTGGGACGAACACAAAAGCCAACGCATCGTTTGCCCAAGGTTGCTGCCCCGCGAAAACCTGAACCCATTTGTCGGGAGACAGCTTCTCGTCAGGCCTAACAAGGTTTGGCGGCATAATTATTAGCAGCGCCTTGTGCCTGGACATGAGGTCTTTCAAGGTCGAGCCGTTCGTCCCAACTCCGCTGGTACCGCATCCGTCAAGTATAAGCAGGGCGGCGAGGACAAATGATCTCAAAACCTTTTGAGGCAACGTTGAGTGATTCATTCCTTCGCGCCCACTCCGGGTTTCGGGTCAGACTTCTATGACTCGACTTTTTTCCTTTTAACGTAATTCACGACTCCTGCGCACGCCATTTTCTCGGGAGGCCTTAAGGTTTCCAGCCCGCTTGCGTCAGCTCGCTGTCCGCTTTCTTGGCGAAGCTGAAATCGTAGGCGCGCTCGATGGGCACTTCCCTGGTGACTTTGAGGACCTCGCGAACGATGTCGAGATCGTTTTTCTGGGTTTCTTCGTCGACCACGCCGTTGGTCGTAAAAGTTCCGATCATGCCGTCGTACGTGCGCGCCGCCAGGTCTCGGTCCAGCTCGGAAAACTTCATCATCGAACCGATCGCGACCTCGCGATTCTGCTTGATCAGTCGCAGCGCTTTGAGGAGAGCGCGCATGAATCCTTGCATCACCTTGGGCTTCGCTTTGATGAATTGGTCGCTGGTGGCGATGGTGCCCCAGGAATTTTTCACTTCTTTGCCCAGATACAAGATCTCCTTCATGCCTTGATCGAGCGCGGCAAAGCGTTCCTCCGAGCTGAGTAGCCCCGCGTCCACGACCCCCGCCTGTAGCGCCGCAAGGCGCTGGCCCGGCGGCAGCGCGAGAAACGTCACATCCTTGTTGGGGTCGATGCCGTACTTCGAGGCGACTTTTTTCAACATAAACGTCGCCGCGGCGGCGACGCCGGTCACGGCGATCTTTTTATTCTTCAGATCCTTGAATGCGCCGTACTGGGGCCGAACCATGAGCCACTGCAGCACCTGATCGTTGACGGCGAGCACGGTTTTGAGCGGAGCATTGCTTTGAGCGACCGCGACCAGCGCGCTGCTCCCGGAACCGGTGAAATCCATTTCTCCGGCCAGCACGGCTTGAAGGCCGGGCGTGGTTGCCATGAGGACGACGTTGAGGTCGATTCCTTCTTCGCTCATATAACCTCGCTCCTTGGCGAGCGGAAAGATGATGAACTGAAAAGACTTGGATGGCAGTGTGACGTTGACTTTATCGAGGGCGGATGCCGATTTGCCGGGAAGCAGCCACACGCCGATCAGAACCGACGAGACCATCGACAGGATAATTTTGTTCATCGTACCGACTGTTGCCTCTCGCCCCTCGCCTTCTTATCTTGCCTCGGGCTTATCTCGTTTTTCTATTGCCTACCGCCTCTCGCCTTAAA
>JBGQBP010000229.1:0-6181 GCA_041494945.1 Binatia bacterium
GCCCGGCTCGAACGTAACGCTGGCGCCGACCACGCGCGCCGGACCGGGCGCCTGGAACAAGGGGTCTATGCGCACAGTGCCGGTGAAATTTTCGGCCGGCCCTTTGCCGGAGGGCTGTGAACCGCTTGGTTTTATTTCCATTGTATTCAACCTCCGCTGTCGGGATTCGCGTCAGATGCCGGAAAGTTGTCGCCTGGTCCTGTTACAGCTTGTCACAAAGCGGTGGGGCGTCAAGGAAGGACGCCGCAACGGCGGATGGCTAGGCGATGGAGTTGGCGAGGTTATGGATCGACGGAAAGATCTGGGGTTCGAACGGTCATGGGTTGATTACTGGATAGCGGTTCTCAAAGATTGTCTAGAATTGAAAGCCTGAGCCCACGCCATTGTAGACCCTGCACGGCTTCATTCGGCAGCACGCGCCTAATCCGTCTCGGGTCATGACGGACGAGTGGCCCGCTTATCGCGGCATTGCTGATGGAGATACGACGCACGAAACTGTTGAACACAGCGCCAAGGAATACGTTCGTGGAGATGTCCACACGAACAGTGTTGAAGGTGCATTCGGACTGTTTAAGCGGTCTATCGCGGGATCGTTTCATCAGATTTCGCACAAGCACATTGATCGCTATCTGGATGAGTTTGAGTTCCGGTACAACAATCGCAAGAAGCCGTATCTGTTTCGTGACACCATACTCAAGCTCATCAGTTCACCCAATGTTGAGTATAAGAAACTTACTGCGTAGCTCTTGGGCCCTTGTTGCGGATCTGAATTTGTTCTCCGTCAACGCCAGCCGTAATTCCAGTGACCGCCAACAATTGGTCCTTCGGTGGTTGCATCGCTGACGGGACCTTCGACAGCTGCTGTAGTGCTTCGCGGCTTTTTCTTAAGAGGATCTGAGTCTGTACATACCCAGTGCTTCTCCATACCGGGGTCAACTGACGCGTGCTGTAGTAGTCCTCAAGACTTGCAAGATCCGCATTTGACAACGTGTCTTTATAGTAGATAACAATGCTCCCGGTAAACTTCATTGCCTCGGTTGAACGCGGGTACTCTCCAGGTTTGGTCAAAATAAGTTCAATCATGTCTATTCCTGTGAGCACCGAATAGTTGTCAGCAATAAATCGTATGATGTCTTTTGCGACGGGGGACGATGGAATGTAAAACGACACGAATTTTGATAGACCAACAAAATCAGCGTGCAAACGCGGTTCAACACCCAATGCAGCGCCGGAAGACTGGACATGGATACTAACCGGTGCGAAGTCGATACTCTTTATGCCCGGAACGTCTTCCTTGAATAACCTGTAGAGGGACACCACCTGCGTCGGGCTGATCGCGTCAGATCCATCGTCGTGTGGCTGTACTAAGTCCGACGGCCGAGCGGTGAACCAGAACACTCCAGTGCAAATGCCGCCGCAGGCCACAAACACTAGAAGGAGTGAGAACATTCGGACCTTCCCGCGTCGAGGATTAAAGGCATTGAGCACACCCGGACGAGTGATTAGCCAGCAAAGCCAGATCAGGGCGACGGCTGTCCAAGCTAGTTGCGCCCACCTCGGATCGGACGGTCCGTACTTGTCGACGATCCAACCAGTCACCGTGACCGCCGGCAACCACCACGCGTGCTTCGATTCCGACGCCACGGGGGAAACTCTACGCCTCGTGCTGGCCGTGGGTCAAGTAGACTATGTCGAACGCTTTGAGTGTCTTCAAGTCTTCGACGTCTTCACAGCGCTCCTACACCTGGCGGTATTCTACGTGTCCAATAAAACAGCGGCCGAATTGCCGCGCCGCAAGACAATCTTTTGAAGCACTACTCAATTGTCCACTTCCTTAGGGCAAATTTGTCTCCCCCATCAAATATCGGTCGCATTCCCGCGCCGCTCCCCTTCCTTCGTTGATCGCCCAAACGATGAGGCTCTGGCCGCGGCGGCAGTCGCCGGCGGCGAAGACGCCGGAAACACTGGTCGCGAATTTGCCGTGCTCGGCCTTGGCGTTCGATCGCGGGTCGCGCTCGACGCCCAGATCGGCGAGGATTTTTTCTTCGGGACCGAGAAAGCCCATCGCCAGCAGCACAAGATCCGCCGGAAAAACTTTTTCCGTGCCCGGCACGTTCTTCGGGATAAACGCGCCGCTGTCGTTCTTCGTCCACTCGACGCAGACCGCGTGAAGCTCTTTGACGCGGCCGTCGCCGTTGCCGACGAGCTTTTGCGGCGACATCAAGTAGCTGCGCGGATCGGCGCCGAAGCGCGCCGCCGCTTCTTCCTGGCCATAGTCCAACTTATAAACCTTCGGCCACTCGGGCCACGGATTGTCCGGCTGCCGCGCGTCGGGCGGCCGTGGCAAAATTTCGAGCTGCACGAGACTCTTGCACTTGTGGCGCATCGCCGTGCCGACGCAGTCGGTTCCGGTATCGCCGCCGCCGACCACGATCACGTGCTTGTCCTTGGCCGAGATGTAATTCCCATCCTTGTGCTTCGAATCGAGCAGAGACTTGGTGTTGGCGTGGAGAAACTCCATCGCGAAATGAACGCCCTTGAAATCCCGTCCCGGAACCGGCAGATCGCGCGGCTTGGTCGCGCCCATGCAGAGCACGATCGCGTCGAATTCCTCCTGCAGTTTCTTCGCTGGGAGAGCGACGCCGACGGCCGTGTTCGTGACGAACTTGACGCCCTCTTCCGCCATTAGATCGACGCGCCGCTGGACGATCGTTTTGTCGAGCTTCATGTTCGGAATGCCGTACATCAGCAGCCCGCCGATGCGGTCGTCGCGCTCGTAGACCGTCACCAAGTGACCGGCGTGATTCAACTGCGCGGCGCAGGCGAGGCCCGCCGGGCCGGACCCGACCACCGCGACTTTTTTTCCCGTGCGCTTCGGCGGCGGATCGGCGGCGACCCAGCCCTGCGCGAATCCGTTATCGATGATCGCGGCCTCGATCGTCTTGATCGTAACCGGCAGCTCGTTGATTCCCAGCACGCACGAGCCTTCGCACGGCGCGGGACAGACGCGGCCTGTGAATTCGGGAAAATTATTGGTCTTGTGGAGCCGTTCGAGCGCCTCTTTCCACAAGCCGCGGTAGACGAGATCATTCCATTCCGGAATCAAGTTGTTGACCGGACAGCCCGAGGCCATGCCGCTGATCAGCGTGCCGGTGTGGCAAAACGGAACGCCGCAATCCATGCAGCGCGCACCCTGCGCCTGCAGCTTTGTTTCGGCAAAATGCTCGTGAAACTCCTGCCAGTCGCTCACCCGCTCCAGCGGCGAGCGATCCGCCGGCAGCTCCCGCTCGATCTCCATGAATCCGGTAGGCTTTCCCATCTCTCTCAGTTCTTTCTTTAACAGGTTCTTCCGGGTTTACTGTGAAGGACTATCCACCACAGAGACGCGGAGTTCGCAGAGGGTTTGTTCAAGAAGATATCCGTAATAGGATATTCTCCGCGACCTCAGCGCCTCCGCGGTGCAATATCCGAGTCCTTCTTTACCACGAGTGGCAGGCTATGGTAGATGGGCCTTTTTCGGCAGCCGTCAATTACCACTAACTCTAGCCGCATCATTTTTATTCGCTTCAAATGCAGCCATCACCGCCTCCTCGCCGACCAGCCCTTTGCTCTCCGCCTGCTCAAGCGCCTCGAGCATGCGCCGGTAGTCCTTGGGCATGACCTTGACGAACTTCGCCGCGGTCTCTTCCCACAGCGCCAGAAGCTGCCACGCGCGCGTGCTGCGGGTATAAGTCGCGTGGTGCTTGAGCATCTCCTCGACTTCCGACAAATCCCTCTCGTCGAGCCGTTCGAGCGAAACCGTTTCCTTGTTGCAGCGGTCCTTGAAGCTGCCGTCCTCGTCGAGCACGTACGCGACACCGCCCGACATCCCGGCGGCGAAATTTCTCCCCGTGGTACCGATCACGACGACCCGTCCGCCGGTCATGTACTCGCAGCCGTGATCGCCCACGCCCTCGATCACCGCGTTGACGCCGCTGTTGCGCACGCAGAAGCGCTCGCCGGACAGGCCGCGGATATACGCTTCGCCTTTGGTCGCACCGTAAAACGCCACGTTGCCGACGATGATGTTCTCTTCGGGGGCGAAGGTCGAGCCCGCCGGCGGATAGAGAACGACTTTGCCGCCTGAAAGTCCTTTGCCGAAATAATCGTTGGCGTCGCCCTCGAGCTCGAGCGTCATGCCGCTCGGTATGAACGCGCCGAAGCTCTGTCCGGCCGAGCCCTGAAAATGAAAATGGATCGTGTCTTCCGGCAGCCCTTCCGGCCCGAAGCGCCGCGTAAGTTCGCTGCCGAGGATCGTACCGACGACGCGATTGGTGTTGCGGATCGGCAGCGTGGCTTCGACTTTCTCGCGCCGTTCCAGCGCCGGCGCCGCCAGGTCGAGCAGCACCTGATTGTCGAGCGCGTTTTCCAATCCGTGATTTTGCGTGATCTGGCAATAGCGGCCGACGTCTTTCTTTACTTTCGGTTGATAGAGAATCGCCGAGTAATCAAGTCCCTGAGTTTTGCAGTGGTTGACGGCGCGTTTCATTTCGATTTTGTCCGAGCGGCCGACCATTTCGTTCACCGTGCGGAAGCCGAGCTTCGCCATGTACTCGCGGATCTCCTGCGCGATGAAGCGCATGAAATTTACGACGTGCGCGGGATCGCCTTCGAATTTTTTGCGCAGCTCGGGATTTTGCGTCGCGACGCCGACCGGGCAGGTGTCGAGGTGGCACACGCGCATCATGATGCAGCCGAGCGTCACCAGAGCAGTAGTGGCGAAGCCGAACTCCTCCGCGCCCAGCATCGCCGCGATGACCACGTCGCGGCCGGTCTTCAACTGGCCGTCGGTTTCCACTGCGATGCGGCTGCGCAGGTTGTTGAGCACCAGCGTCTGGTGCGTTTCGGCGAGGCCCAACTCCCACGGCAGGCCCGCGTGTTTGATACTGGTTTGCGGAGAAGCGCCCGTGCCGCCGTCGTGGCCGCTGATCAACACCACGTCCGCGTGGCCCTTAGCCACGCCCGCGGCAATGGTGCCGACGCCGACTTCGGCGACGAGCTTCACGCTGATGCGCGCGTGATGGTTCGCGTTCTTCAAGTCGTGAATCAACTGCGCCAGATCTTCGATCGAATAGATATCGTGATGCGGCGGCGGAGAGATGAGGCCGACGCCGGGCGTCGAGTAGCGCACTTTCGCGATCCAGGGATAGACTTTGCGTCCGGGCAGCTCGCCGCCTTCGCCGGGCTTCGCGCCCTGCGCCATCTTGATCTGCAATTCCTTCGCTTGCGTGAGATAGTAGCTCGTCACGCCGAAGCGGCCGGACGCGACCTGCTTGATCGCGCTGTTGCGCGAGTCGCCGTTCGGGTCGAGGACGTAGCGCGCCGGATCTTCGCCGCCTTCGCCGGTATTGCTCTTGCCGCCGATGCGGTTCATCGCGATCGCGAGCGCCTCGTGCGCCTCCTTGCTGATCGAGCCGTACGACATCGCGCCGGTCTTGAAGCGCTTGACGATATCTTCCACCGGCTCGACTTCATCTATAGGAACAGGCTTCCCCGCCAACTTGAGCTCCATCAGCGCGCGCAGCGTGGCTATGCGTTCGGACTGATCGTCGACGAGCTTCGTGTATTCTTTGAACGTCGCGTAATTATTGGTGCGGCACGACTTCTGCAAAAGGTGGATCGTTTTCGGATTGAATAGATGCAGTTCGCCGTCGGCGCGATACTGATACTGCCCGTGAACTTCGAGCGTGCGGCCGTCGAGAGGAAAGGTGGGATACGCTTTGGCGTGCTGGCGCTCGGCTTCCAGAGCGACGTCTTCGATGCCGATGCCGCCGACGCGCGACGGCGTCCAGGTGAAATATTTGTCGATCAGCTCCGGGCCGAGGCCCACCGCTTCGAAAATCTGCGCGCCGCAGTACGATTTGATGGTCGAGATCCCCATCTTTGCCATCACTTTGACGACGCCTTTGGCGCCGGCCTTGATGTAGCCCTTCACCGCGTCGTAGTACGCGATGTCCTTCAGCATGCCTTCGCCGATCATATAGTTGAGGCACTCGAAGGCGAGATAAGGATTGATCGCCTGGATGCCGTAGCCGATCAGGAGGCAGAAGTGGTGCACCTCGCGCGGCTCGCCGGATTCGAGCACGAGTCCGACGCGCGTGCGCGTGCCGGAGCGGATGAGATGGTGATGCAGCCCGGCGGA
>JBGQBP010000230.1:0-6171 GCA_041494945.1 Binatia bacterium
AAGAAGGAGATCTTCAGAATCATAGTATCGCCTTCGATGCCCAGCAGCGAGACCTTTTCTTGGTAAAATGAATATTCTTTGTTGGCGAGGATCCCTTTGACTCTCTGCCGGTTGAGGACCTCTTCTTCTGCTAGAAAGCCGGGCATGTTGCCTCCTTCTTTTACGCATACGCGGCGACCGGTGGCGTCATCCCAGGAACTCCAGCGGACGTCCGCGGCGGCGATATGCTTGCTGAGCTTCAGAAGACAGGCGGCGGCAGGTTGCATGGCAATTCGGCGGCATTGTCAATTCACAGAGTCGCGACATAGCGCAACATATCGCTCTCCGTTAGCAAGCCCACAAGGGTATCGTTTTCGACTACCGGCAGACAGCCGATCTTTTTCTCCATCATCATACGCGCCGCTTCTTTAAGGCGCGCGTCCGGAGAGACGGTGATTACCGGAGCACTCATCACCTCATTAACTCGAATCGCCTTGAGCAATTCCTTGCGTTCCTTAGGGCGTATCCCCAAAGCGGTCACAAGCGCCGAATGAAAGAGATTGCGTTGGCTCAGCACACCGACGACCTTTCCGTTATCCAGGATCGGGAGGTGACGAATGCGCCCAAGAGTCATAACATCGTTCGCCAGATCCAATATGTCGCCCGATTGAAGCGTCACCGGACCTTTCATCATGACCTCGCTAACTTTGATTTCACTATCCATTTGTATCGCTGTCCTCCTGGTTTAGATGGAGCAAAAAACATGCCCCACCTCGTCCTAATATACGGGCCGGAGAATTTATCGAAAACGGAACAAAATTCGCGTTCTCGATATTTCTTAGCTTCTCCTTTTCGCAGGATTAAGAAAACGATCGCCCAAGTAGCGAGTAAATTCTGAAAGAAAACAATAACGGCAAGCGGTCGGTTTAGCGCGACTTTCGTGGCGGAGAAGGGAGGGAGTCGAACCCTCCGGGGACCTTACGATCCCCAGACTGGTTTTGAAGACCAGCGCCATCACCGGACGGCATCCTTCTCCATGCTATAGTTTTTCAGGAAACTAGCACGTTTCCCCGGACCGGCCAAGAAGCCGGACTACCGGATGATGATAAGATGAAGATTGCCGGGATTACTCTCACCAATCCGGATCGCCTCCTCTATCCCGAACAGGGGATCACCAAGCGCGAGCTCGCGCTGTTCTACGAAGAGATTGCCGACCGGATACTGCCCCATCTCGCGGGACGACCGCTGACTTTGGTCCGCTGTCCTCAAGGGCATCAGAAAGAATGTTTTTACCAAAAACACGTGGGTGAAAACTTACCGGACTGGGTGCGGCGCGTTCCCATAAAAGAAGGAGGGTCCGTGGAAAAATACGTTGTGATCGATTCTCTCCCCGGTCTGATCGCTTTGGTGCAGATGGGCGTGCTGGAAATCCACACGTGGGGTTCGCGCAGCGACCGGATTGAGCAGCCCGACCGATTGACCTTCGATCTCGATCCCGATCCCGGGCTGCCGTGGGCCCGCGTGATTGAGGCCGCGCGCGCGCTCAGGCACAAGCTTGCGGGTCTGGGTTTGAACGCCTTCGCCAAAACCACCGGGGGAAAGGGACTCCACGTCGTCGTTCCGATCGTCCGCAAATACCGCTGGGACGAGATCAAGACATTCTGCAAGAGCCTGGCGGAGAGCATGACGCGCGAGGAGCCCGAGCGCTACCTTGCCACGATGTCCAAGGCCAAGCGCAAAGGAAAAATTTTAATAGACTATCTGCGCAACGGCCGTGGCGCGACGGCGGTAGCCGCCTATTCTACGCGGGCAAAATCCGGCGCGCCGGTCTCGACGCCGGTAAGCTGGAAGGAAGTCGCCGCGGGAATCCGCCCGGACCAATTCAACGTCCGCAATCTCGCCGAGCGCTTGTCGCGCCTGCGGAAAGATCCGTGGGAGAATTACGAGTCGTCCAGACGGCCGATCACCGCAGCAATGATGAAGGAGATAACACGAAGATGAGCGGCGTGAATCGAGGCGCCTGTGCGCGGGACTTATCGGCCTCGGGCCGGTGTTTTTGAATGCCGCAATGTTGTTGCGCGGGAAAAGATGGGCGGCTTTGGCCGCAACCGATGAAAGGAAATGAGCAGTGTCGATCCACGGTAGCTTGCACCAGGAGGACGCTCTCTCAAAATGGTCCAGTTTTAGGGGGGCAGGTCACTATCCTGAAGCTCGCAGCTTGGTATACTGCTCTGCTTCGCGGGCGATCTCCCTTGCACGGTCCACTTGTCCCACCTTCTTTAGGACATCACTAAAGGCATTCAGGGTGTCAAGGAACTCTCTTCGTTCAAAGTCATTCTTCAAAGCCTTACTTCTTTTTCGAAAGGGTTCATAAGCGCGAGATAGATAATCCAGAGCTTCATTATATCGCTCAAGAGCCAAAAGACAGCGACCAAGGTAGGCCAGTTCAAGCTCTTTTCGCTCAGGGTCGTTATCCAAAAGCTGCACTTTCTCAAACAGGCGTGCGGCATCGTGGTACCTCTTCTGATGGAATCGCATTAGCGCCCTGCCGTAGAGAAACGACGCTCTAAGTCTTGTCAGAAGCCTCATTGGTTACCTATGGGGATGCAGTAGTAACAATGCATCCCAAAATGCAAACTGAGCGTGCAATAAAATTCTGATACCTGGACATGCAGCCGCCTATGCATAGCCTTAGGAAATTGCCAGGATCATCTCCTGAAGGGCAGGCCACGGTGTCGCCACGGTGTCAGACTTGCCTCATTTGCCTATCTCAAAAACGCAAAATCAGATTTCTTATATGAGAGGAGAGTTAGTAGAGTTAGGCAAGTCTGACACCGTTCGACACCGTTCCCACCGTTTCCCGTTGACACCTTATCGATCAGAGGGGGCATCACAATCGCAGCAGCTCTCTGGCATTCCCTCCCAGCATGGCCGCCTTGCTCGCTTCATCGATCTCAAGCTTTCGGATGTTCTCGATGAAGGGTTTGATATTCATCGGGTCGCCGCGGAACTCCTGCGGGTAATCCGTGCCGAACACCAGCCGTTTGGGGCTGATGGCGGTCAGAGCGCAGCGCACCGAGCTCATTCCCCCGTGATGTCCGGCCAGATTGAAGTAGAGTTTATTAAAGCACTGGTCGAACGGCGTTCGGTTGCAGGCGCCACGGGCCCGGGTTCCCGCCGATCCAGTCGCGCCGAACTGATATTCGATGCGCTCCTTGACGGCGGCGATGCCGCCTCCTTTGTGGCTGATCACGAATTTAAGGTCGCTGAAATCATCGAGCACGCCGCCCAAAATCAAGCGGGTCGTCGCGACGATCAGGTCCAACTCTCTGCCGATGCTCCGACCGAGGTCGAAGGGCGCATCGAGAATGCTGAAGCCCTGCTGTACGCCGCTCGGATGAATGAAGATCGGCACGCGCAAGGCGGACACTCTCTCATAGAAGGGATAGAGTTCCCTGGCATCCATGGAAAGACCGTTGGCCTGCGATCGGATGACGACGCCCTTGAGTCCCAGCGTCTCGACGGCCCGCTTCAGCTCGTCAAAGGCTTTTTCGCCGCCCAGCGGAGGAACCGGCGCCAAGGCGACAAATCTTTTGGGATAGCGCCTGACGACCTCGACCGCTCTGTCATCCCAGACTCTGCATTCTTCCAGGGCGATCTTGGTATCGTCGCTCGTCACGGCCATGGAAAGCACCGCAACATCGATGCCCACCGCATCCATGATTCTAAGATGTTCTTCCACATCCGAGAGCTCCGGGTTGAGATCGCCGCGCGGCTTCCCGTATTCGTAAAAGATCGCCTTTTCGCCTTTTTTACCGCCTTTTTTAAGCAACAACTCTTCGGGCAGGTAATGGTGTTCCCAGTCGATAATCATTCGCCGTTGCCTCCTTCATTCTGATATGCTGTTTGCATTGTCGTTCAGGTAAGCGGAAAGCGAAACGAGTCAGGAGAGCCCGACATGATTAAACCCGGCCGGATGGAAAGGCCGATCGTAGCCGTCAGAAAAGAGTTAAAGAGCCTGGAGGAAATCAAAGAAGCGATGTTGACGGCTTGCCGAATCATGGACCATTTCGGCTTGATCCAGGGCTTCGGGCACGTCACCTCCCGCATTCCGGGCACCGCCAATATTCTCGTCACGCCGAAAAAGGCTCCGGGACTGGCCACGAAAGAAGAGCTGGTCGTCATCGATATGGACGGTAAAACAGTGGCAGGCACCGCAACACCCCTCGGCGAAATAGCCATGCACTTAGGCATCTACCGACAGCGGCCTGACGTCGGCGCCATCTGCCGGTTTCACTCCGAGATGGCTTCCGTCTTTGGCGCATTGAAGCGCAGTGTAAAAGTTATCCATGCGTTAGGTTATGTTCTGGGCCCCGAGATCAAGGTCCTGGATTCCTCCGACATCCGCCACACGCCGGAAGTGACCGAGGAGATGGGCAAACTCATCACGGATAGCTGGGGCGTCATTTTTCGCGGCAACGGCGCGGCGATGTTCGGCACGAATGTCATCGATGCCTGCGTAAGGGCGATGTTCTTCGAGGAATCGGCGAGGATTCAATACAAGGCCTCCCTCATGGGCACGCCGGTATATCTGTCTGCCACAGAGGTGAACCGGAGAAACGAAATTTATTGGAACATGCCCGAGTACGATGTTTACGGCAGGGCCTGGGAATATTACAGCAGCAAAGTTTCCCTGTGAGACATTCTCCCAAAAACTCCCCTGCCCAAACCAGATCGATGATCTTTTCACCATGGCTCGTCGTCCCGCGTCGGGCCACCCGCCTCCCCGCGCCTCGGCCGCGTGTAGATGACGTAGTAACCCTGGTCTGTGTCAGACTTGCATACAAATGCCATAATCATCCGGGAGCGGCATGTGCTTGAGAAAATCCGCACGAAGCTGTCCGCGGTGTTTAACGACCTCGACCGGGTTTCCCCGTACCTGCTCTACCGCCCATTGGACCCCTTTGGCTATCGGGCCAACAGCTTTAAGTACAGTAACAATAGCTTCCCACATATCGGAACTCTTGGAAGGGGAGTAAGGTAGGGTACTCGACTCCTAACTCCATGACAAGTCGGTTTGACTCCACTGAAAACCGGATAGTATAAGGGCTCATCATAAGGGACCTAATGATTTCGGTGTCAGACTTGCCTAACTCTACCTCTGAGGGTCGCCCTGAGGGTCGGGTCTTGAATTTTGGCGTTGGATGACAGAAGCCCGACGTTCTCGTTCAGGAAATCGTCCAAGGCCTCGAAGCCGCCCTTGCGCAATTTTGGCGATCGCCGAGGATCTAGACACCGAGTTGATTGCACTGAAGCGTCGTTCAATTCAATCGCCAGCGGAATAAGGAACTTGACGGTGGTTCGCTGACGAAATAGGCTGCGGGCCAGTAGGGAGATAGGCCGCCATGCCGTGCAGTGTTTGAGCTGGCCCCGATTCTCTCTTAGAGACTGACGCTTTGGAACCCGGAGGTTAAAAATGTGGAACCGTAGTATATCTTTGCTGCTTTTGTTGATCTCGTTGACGTTCGGCGCGGTCCCGGTTGCAGCGCAATTAACTCCGTTTAAGGTCGGGCACAACTCTTTCACCGATGAATCCGTGCTCTACCTGGGAAGAGATGCGGGGCTCTTCAAAAAGCACGGCATTCATCTGGAACTGATCTTTATTCCCGGCGGGTCCTTGTCGATGCAAGCACTGATCGGCAAAAGCCTAGATCTGCTGCTTTCGGGTGGCACGCCGTTCGTTTATGCTCAGCTCAAGGGTGCCGATCTAAAAATCATCGCCGGCCTCGTCAATAAAATGCCATACGCGTTTGTCGCGCGCGAAAACATAAACTCCGCGGAACAGTTGAAGGGCAAGAAGGTCGGCATCAGCCGTTTCGGCAGCAATACCGACTTTGTCGTGAAACTTGCGCTCACGGAAATGGGACTCCAGCCTAAAAAGGATGTGCAGATCATTCAGGCCGGCGGTTCGGACGCGCGCATGGTGGCCCTCAAAATGGGCGCCATTGACGCCACGGTCCTGACACCGGAACTAGCGATGATCACGCACAGATTCGGCTCTCGGACACTGCTCGACTTCGTTGAAAAGGGAATTGAGTATCAGCACATCGCGCTCATGGGCCGGTCGGATTTTTTGAAATCGCAGACCGAGCCGGTGAAACGGTTCATGCGCGGGTATCTCGAATCGATCCA
>JBGQBP010000231.1:0-6087 GCA_041494945.1 Binatia bacterium
ACTTCGGCCAGCGTGGTGACGCCGTCGCGGACTTTCTGCCAGCCGTCTTCTCTCAACAAGCGCATGCCCTGGGAAGTCGCCAGGCCGCGGATCAAGTTTGCGTCCGCGCGCTGGACGATGAGCTTGCAAATCTCGGGCGTCGCGGGAAGCAGCTCTAAAATTCCGACGCGGCCCAGATAGCCCGTTCCGGCGCACGCGTCGCAGCCGATCGGCTCCCAGACGGTCGTAGGAGGATTGCCGCTGAACTCTTCGATCCGGGAACTTTGAAACGGCACCTGCGCGCGGCAATCCGTGCAGAGCCGGCGCACCAATCTCTGGGCCAGCACGCCTAACAGGGCGGAGGCGAGCAGATAATCTTCCACCCCCATCTCTAACAGCCGCGAGACCGCGCCGGCAGCGTCGTTGGTATGCAGGGTGGAAAAGACCAGATGGCCCGTGAGGGCGGCCTGAATCGCGATCCCCGCCGTCTCGGCGTCGCGGATCTCTCCGATCATGATGATATCGGGGTCCTGGCGCACGATCGAGCGCAGGCCGTTGGCGAAGGTAAGACCGATCAGCGGTTTGACGTGGATCTGGTTGACGCCGTTCAATTGATACTCCACCGGATCTTCGATGGTGATGATCTTCTTGGCCGGGTCGTTGATCTTCTGCAAAGCGCAATAGAGTGTCGTGCTCTTGCCGCTACCGGTGGGGCCGGTCACGAGAATCATGCCGTGCGGCTTGGTGATCATCTCGCTAAAGTGCCGGTATATGTCCGGCGGAAATCCGAGCGACTCGAGATCGGTAAAAATCTGCGCGCGCTCCAGGAGACGGATCACGACGCTCTCGCCGTAGAGCGTCGGTATCGTCGAGATTCTGAGGTCCACGTCCTTTCCCGCGATCTTCACCTTGATCCGGCCGTCCTGGGGCAGGCGTCTCTCGGCGATGTTGAGCTGGGCAAGAATCTTGATCCGTGAGATGACTGCGGCCTTCAACTGCCGCGGCGGCGCATCGATCTCGTGAAGAATGCCGTCGATCCGATACCGCACCTTGAGCTGGTTCTCGAAAGGCTCGATGTGAATATCCGAGGCGCGGCTCTCGAGCGCCCGGCTGAGAAGCGCGTTCACCAGCCGGATGACGGGCGCCTCCGAGGCCATGTCCCGCAGGTGCTCCACCTCTTCCTGGTCCGTGGCGCCGTCGATGTCCCGCGCGCCCGATCCGGCCGACGATGCATCGGTCGAATAACCATTTCCGAACACGGCTTCGATGCGCGCCGTAATCTCTTTCTCCCGGGCCAACACGGGCTTTACCGTGAGGCCGGTCGCCACTTCCAGCGCGTGGAGCCGGGCAAAATCCGTCGGATCGGTCATCGCAACGAGAAGATCGCTACCCTCGATTTTTAATGGAACCATACGGGAGGATTTGAAAAAATCCGCGCCGTCCGAGAGCGGCTCCAGAGGAAGCGGGGTCACCGGGAAGTCTTTGAGGGCGACGACCGGGATGGAAAAATGCTCGCTCAGGACCGGTAAGAGATCCTCTTCGGAGACAAAGCCGAGCTCGACCACGAGCCGGGCAAAATGGGCGCGTTGCTCGTGCTGGAGCTTGACGATCCGATCCATCTCGTCGGCGGAGATGAGCCCGCGCTCGACCAGGCGCTGCTCGAAAGTGAGATACCCTTCCATCGCTAGCCTTAAAAGTAGCTTAGATTACGTATATTAACAGATTCCACCATGGTGAGGAAAGGGTAGGATGTGCAAATCGAGCGATGGAAATCTCTTTTAAGGCCGGTCAGAAAGGACTCAGATGCGAGGCGCGTGAAGATTCGCGAGCGGAGGCGTACTTTACTAAGTACGTTTGGAGCGAGCGAATCGAGCGCAACGAAGCAGGTGAGCCTTTATGGCCGGCCTGTGCGGCCGTAACGGTCTTCGAGCCGTACCACGTCGTCGAGCTCGGGAGTGGATGTCTCCAACACGTCACAATCTTGGACCGCGACCATGCGATGCCGGGTTCCCGCGCTGAGGCGATAACAATCGCCCGGTTTTAAGCGGTAAGTTTGCCTGCCCTTCTCATCGCCTATCTCCAGCTCCAGATCGCCGTGAAGCAAGTAAATCGTCTCGTCCTTCACCTTGTGGTACTGATAGCTGAGGGATTCGCCTTTGTTGACGTGAAGGATCTTGCCGACGTACTTGTCGGTATGCGCCCAGATCAGCTCGTATCCCCAGGGTTTGTCGACTCGCGCCGGATGGGAGATCGCCATGACATTACCTCAAACGACTTGAAAGCCTATTTGGCCTCAGAACCCAAGCCCAGGACATTAAAATTAAAGTTGAAACGAGTTTCGTTGGGATTGGTCAACTGGTTGAGAGAAAGCGTCAGCGTCCAGCATTCGCAGGCCGAGAGGATCTTCAAAGATCCGCGATTGGTGGTGAAGCCTCCCTTCAGGACGTTGTAATTGGAATCGAAGATAAACAACAGATGATCCGTTAAATGCAAAATACTGCGGATGCCGATCAAACCCATGACGGTTTTTTCGGTGTTGCAGCGCAGATCGAACGTCGCTTCGCCCGATACCGTCGCCGAAGAAGCGCAAGGCGTCGGCGATATCGTCGGGTTTACGACAACGAGATTGGCGTTTTCTGCGAAAAGCGAATCGATCGTTTTTCCGATAAAGTGGTAGCTCAGATCGAGAGAGTTGGGCCGCATAAAGTCGCGGTCGAGAACGCGCCTCGTGATCGGCCGGGGATCGAAGATGGAAAAGAGAGCCGTCGCCTGGCTTACCCGCCCTGAGTTCGGACTGATGCTGGTGCCGGACTCGAAAGCGAGATAGTCCCTCGGCATCACACGCAGGTTGATGTCCAGATCGGAAAGCCGGTCTCCGAGCGTCTTCTCCTGGTCCACGTCATAGCTGACGGCAAACTTCAACCGCCCGAACTCTCTCGTATCGCCCGCCGTCGGCGCCGCGACCGGTTCGACGTCGCCGTCCTCCGGAAGCGCCGCGCCCCCATGGGAGAACCTTGCCCACAAGCGGTTCGTGAGCGAGAAGGTTATCAGATTGCGATGATTGACGCGGTCGACGCCGTCCATGATCGGGATGTCGCTCTGCCGGCTGTGCGAGACGAAGAGATACTTCACCTCGGGTTCCACGACGTGCTTGATCTTCTCGATCTCTTCGCCGTTCCAGGAAAAAACTCTGCCGAAGGAAGTGCCCAGATTGCCGGTCACTTCCACGAGCTCCCGCGAGTTGTTGCGGGGGAAATTCCGCTGCACCTTCGAACAGATAAACGACGGCGCGCCGTTGGCAACGCAGGAAGCCAGCAAGGGGGAATCCACGGGATTGTAGAGATGATACGCCGTTTCGCGCGGCGCGACGCTGAGCGAGCCGTTCAGGTAATTGGCCAGATGAAACGGCAAGAGCAGCTCCGGCCTGAGATCGAAGCGCAGGCCGTCGGCGCCTTCCTGCCTGAGATAATTGATGCCCGCCGTGCGCCAGCGCAACTCCAGCGGCGTGTTCCCCAGCACCGTGCGGCCGGTGAAGGAGAGCTGCGGAGTGCGCTGAAGCGTCCGCTTGTCTTCCTGAATGAAGTCCTGATAGAAATTCCACTCGCCCTGGAGCGTCGCGTCGCCCCAACCCTTGAGGAAACCCGCCCGCGATTGGCTGTAGCGGCTGGTTTTGATGTCTCGCACCTGATCGAAGTTGAAATGTAGATTATGCGTCATCTCTCTGAGAAAAAAATCGTCGCTCACGAGCTCAATATCGCTGTAGGTCATCCACCCCGAGGAGCCCGTCTGGCGGTGGGTTTCGATGACGCTCCAGCGGTTTTGGGGAATCACGCCGCCGCAGTTCGTGTTGGAGAACGACGGAGGTTTGGTGCTGAGCGTCGTCCCGCATTCGGCGATCGTCTGGTCTTTGATGGCGCCGTCCGGATTGGCCCGAAATGTCTCGTTGAAATACGATAGGTCGATCTCGGCGTGCGCGTTGCGGTTGAATATCGTCCGGTACTCGGTCATAAACCCGATTCGCGCCCGGCTCTCGATGTCGAAAGAGACCGTCGCGTCGCTGCTTTTGGAGATCGCCCAGTAAAAAGGCTGCATGTAGCGAAACCCGCCCTTGCTCGAATTTCCGAACTCCGGAAAGAGCAGTCCGGTCTGTCGCTCGGATTTTACCGGGAAAACGGCGTAGGGAAGGTAAAAAACCGGCACATCCATGATATAAAATACGGCGCGCCGGATCCGCCCCGATCCCTCGCGCGTGACGTCGATTTCATCGGCCGACACCTTCCAGGTGGGAGGGCCGTCCTCGCAGAGGCAGGTGGTGAAGAAGCCTTCGTCGATGTGATAGGACTGGCCGGGAAGTTTCTGTATGCGGCTGCCGGTCAAGCTCAGGTGGCCTTTTTCGAGAAACACATCGCCGTTTTCGATCGTGCCGATCTCTTCCGTCATATTGAGTCGTAACCGGTCGGCAAATTTAACCTTCCATTCGGGATCGTCGACGGAAACGTGGCCCGCGGCCTCCATGTCGTTGGTCTCTCGATTCATCGATACCTGATCGGCCTTGAGGGTCATTTCCTGCCGCTTGAGCACCACGTTTCCCTGGCCTTCGATCTCGACGCCCCGGTCTTTCATCGAGAGGGAATCGGCGGTGACGTTGATTTGCTCTTCGGGTTTTGGCGCGTCGGCGCCGGAGAGCGGCACGCCGCGCGACAGAACGGCAGCCAGAATCAAGGCGCGCAAGGCGTATGTCTTTCGGATAGGCATCTTAAAAAAACCGGGAGGCAACGACGACCGACCGTCTCCTTATATACAGGAGACGGTTCGTAGGCAAGCTTTTTTTGGACACGTGGAGGCGGACCGGAATAGGGCTAGCGCCTATGCGTGCGAAGCGAGTCCTTTGCTTGATCTGCGCGCGCCGCGGCCGCGAATTCCAGCGCCATCGCCCTCACCTCGCCCAAAAGATAGAGCGAGCCGGCAACGAGAACCACGTCGTCGGGACCGGCGTTTTCCAGCAAGCGGCGAAGACCGTGCCGCGGATCTTCCACAGCCGTGACGGGAATCTCTCTTACCGCCGCGGCCATCTTCGCCGGATCGGCGCTCCGCTCCATCGCGACGCGCGTCAATACCATCTCACCGGCGACGGCGGACAACTCGTTCAGCATGAGGGGCCAATCCTTGTCCGCCATCGAGGCGAAAAGAATCTTGGCTTTTTTGGCTCCGAGAAGAGCGCGCATTTCCGCGACGAGCGTTCGGATGCCCTCGCCGTTGTGCGCCCCATCGAGAATGAGCATGGGCCGCTTGAGCACCACTTCGAGACGGCCGGGCCAGAAAGCCGTCTTCAATCCTTCCCGCACGGCCGGATCGCTCACCGGAAAATCGCCGAGCGCGGCTTCCAGGGCGCAAAGCGCCAGCGCCGCGTTGTTCTTCTGGTGGCGCCCGCCGAGAGCGAGGGAAAGATCCTTGAAGCGCCAACTCAATCCCGAGTAGTCGAAGAGGCCGTTGTCTTTGACCGCCACGGAAAAGTCCCGCCCGAGGAAATAACTCGCCGATCCTTTAGCAGCCGCCGTTTTCTGGAACAGCTCGGTTACTTCCGGAGCGAAAGACCCGCCGACCAGAGGAACACCCTCTTTGATGATGCCGCCTTTCTCCGCGGCGATGGAGAGGAGATCGGAGCCCAGATAGGCTTCATGATCTTTGGAGATGGTGGTGATGATCGACATGCATGGAACGACGAGATTGGTCGCGTCCAAGCGTCCGCCGAGGCCGACTTCGACGACCGCCACGTCGGCCCGGCGCCGGGCGAAATAGATGAACGCCATCACCGTGACGATCTCGAAGAAAGTCAGCCCGATGTCTTTTTCTGCGGTGCGGCGCTTGATCGTCTCAGCCAGCTCGACCACCTCGTCCTCGGAGATCTCCTCGTCGCCGACGCGGATGCGCTCGGTAAACGAGACGACGTGGGGCGAGGTGTACAGCGCGGCGCGGTATCCAGACGCGATAAGAATACGATGCAGCATCGCCGCGGTGGAGCCCTTGCCGTTGGTGCCGGCGATGTGAAATGAACGATAGCGCCGCTCGGGATGGCCGAAAAGAGCCAGCGCACGCTCTACGCGATCG
>JBGQBP010000232.1:0-6086 GCA_041494945.1 Binatia bacterium
ATCCGCGCCGCCGGCCGTGACGAGAACATCCTGATCACGCCGCACCGCGAGATGGGCCTGGAGGAAGGCATCGAGTGGATCGCCGACGACGAGCTGGTCGAGGTGACACCGCAATCTATTCGTCTGCGCAAAAAAATCCTCAGGCAGACCGACCGGCCGAGAAGACGGGGAGAGGGAGATTGAGTAACGGCCGGGATGGCGGAGATTACCCGGACTTTTACGTCGTGGTAAACCGGGCTTCCAGCTCCATGTAATCCTGTAAACCTAAAAGCTCGTTGTAGTCTTTGAGCGTAGCCATCCGGTCCCCGTTGGCGGCGGTGCACCAGTCTCTTTTTAAAACCTGGAGCATGTCGGCTACGGCCTTGACCACCGTGTAACGGATCGAGTTGCAGGAGCCTATGACGAAGCCCATCTCGCGGATCTCGTCGATGGTGGCATTGCCGGCGCCGATGACCTCGTCGGAAAACATCAGCGAGACGGGCGCTTTGACTTCGCGTCCAATGCGGCCGAGCGCGTAGAGTGTTTGCTCCCGCTTGCCCTTTTCCCGCGACCAGCGCAGTGCGATCGAAATCAGATCGGCCCCGGCCTCCGCGTAGACATTGGACCGCTTGATCGCCTCATCGAGGCCGAGCGACTCTTCGGCGTCCGTTCGGGTGCCGATCACGAAATCCTTGTCCGCGCGCGCGTGAACCGCGGCTTCGATTCTTTTCGCGTGCTCCTCGAGGGGAACCACTCGCGTCGCGCCCTCGATCAGAGCGCATTTCTTCGGCCAAGCCTGGTCTTCGAATGAGATGCCGGCGAGACCGGCGCGCTCAAATTCCCGCACCGTGCGGATGATGCCTAAAGGACCGCTCAAAAAACCCGTGTCGGCGTCCACCATCAAGGGGATATCTATCGCCGCCGCGACGTTGCGGGCGTGGTTCACCACTTCCATCAAGCTCAAAAAACCCAAGTCCGGCAATCCCAGCAGGCTGGCCGTCGTGGCGTTGCCGAGGAGCTTGACGGCCGGAAATCCCGCCTGCTCTACCAGCCGGGCGGTTATGGCATCGTAAGCCCCCGGCGCGATAAAAAATTCTCTCCGTGCCAGCAGCTCGCGTAATTTTCTCGCCTTGGTCATGTGGCTCTCCTCCGCTTCAGCGTTACTTTTTGCCGAATATATCTTGAAAATCTTTGTAAAGCCGATCGTAGCCGCGGGCCAGCTCGAGATTGCTGGGATGAATATTCACTCCCTCGACGAGCCTGGGCGGATTGGGCTTGACGTCGGGCCGCATCGAGATACGCCGGGACTCGGTGATCTCTATCTGTCCTTCCTGTGAAAGCGCGAAGTCGATCAGTAGCCGGGCGGCGTTCGGGTGTGGGGCTTTGTCCGCCAGTCCGACAAGATAGAGGAATCCGATCACCGGGTTGCTGCGCACCCACTCGACCGGCGCGCCCCTGGATTTGAGATCCTCGATGCGCGGTCCGTAGAGCGAGATGCCGATCGGGTGCTCGCCCGCGGCGACGAGTTGGGCCATCAATGAGTGGCCCTCCCACATCGTCGGTCTCTGGTCGGCGAGCCGGCGCATGTATTTGAGCCCGTTTTCTCTGCCCATGACCTCCAGCATATTGGCGAACCATTCGGTCTCCTCGCGGTCGATCACCATCTGACCCTTCCATTTCGGATTGAGGAGATCCTCCCAATTTTTTATTTCGCCCGGTTTCACGAACTTCGTGTTGTAGCCGATGATAGAGGTCTGAACGTACATCGTGGCCCAACGGCCTTCGGTATCCTTAAAACCTTTGGGATACGCTTTAGTCTCGGGAGAAAGATATTTTGTGAACACTCCTTTGTCCAACATGACCTGGGCCGGAAAGCCGCGCGCCTGGATCACGTCCACCGAGTGCTTACCCGCTTGCCGCTCGGCCAGGACTCGCGTCATGAGTTTTTCGGCGCCCTCTCTGAGATGGTTGACCGTGATGAAAGGGTATTTGCCGTTGAACTTCCTGATGAAGCCCGCGACATCGGAAACGCTGAAGCCGCCGTAAAAAACAACCTCGCCCTCTTTTTTTGCCGCTTCGATCATCTTGTCCCGTTCGGATTGGCCTTGGGCCGGCGCCGAAAAGGCGCACAGCGCGGCGACGAAGACGGCGAGGAGGACCCCGGCGGTGATTTTTCCCGTGTTCATGAGACGCGTTTTTTCTTCCCACGCTTATTTGAACTGTCCGCCGCTCTTCAAATAGGGCATCAGGCCGCCCTTTGCGAGAATCTGCCGGGCGAAGTCGGGAAGCGCATCGCCGCTGAGGGTTTGGCCGGAGCGTAGGTTGCGCACGCTTCCGGCAACGTAATCCACCTCGATCTCATCTCCTTCGCGTACGGCTCCCGCTATGCCGCCGCACTCCATCGCGGGAAGGCCGATGTTGATCAGGGTTCTCAAGAAAATATTGGAAATAGACTCGGCCACGACACCGGCGATTCCGGCTTCCTTGAGAGATCTCGGCGCATGCTCGTCGCTGGCGCCCATGCCGAAGAATTTGCCGGCGATCAGAATATCTCCCGGCTTGACCTTGTGCTTGAATTCCGGATCGACGCCGCTCATGACCCCGTCGATGTTTCCGCAATCGATGGAGTCGCCGAATTTCCAGACGCGTCCCGTAATCGCCAATGCGCTCATCGCAAGCTCCTGTTTCACAGATAGTCTCTGGGGTCGGTGATTTGGCCGGCGACCGCGGAAGCGGCGACCGTGGCGGCGTTGCTGAGAAAGACGCTCGACTCCTTGGGCCCCATTCGTCCCCGATAGTTGCGGTTGCCCGACGAGACGCAAACTTCTCCGGCCGAAAGCGAAGGCCTGACGCACAAGCCGCATTCGGAGCTGGTCACGACCGCGTCGGCGTGCTTGAAGATCTCCAACAGCCCCTCCTTTTCGGCGCGGCGATAGGCCATGACGGAGGCGGGCGTGATGATCAGCCGCACCCCTGGGTTGACCTTTCGGCCGCGCAAGATCTCGGCCGCCATCCTGAGGTCTTCGATCCGCCCGTTCGTGCACGTCCCGATGAAGCCTTGATGGATTTTGACTCCTTTGAATTCGCCGACCGGATGGGCGTTCGCGGGGTACTCCGGCGCCGCCACCTGCGGCTCGATTTGTCCCAGGTCCACGGCGTGGACCTGCTCGTAGCGCGCGCCGGCGTCGCTCGTCAGGGGCGAGAACTCGCCGGCGCCGATTTCACGCACGTAAGCGGCCGTGCGCTCGTCGGCAGGAATGATGGCGTTGACCGCGATCATCTCGACCGCCATGTTGCAGATAGTGAGCCGGCTCTCGATAGAGACCTCCTTGATTCCCGGTCCGCTGTATTCCAAAGTGCGGTTGATCGCGCCTTCGTAGCCGATCTTGCCTGCCACCCAGAGCACGATGTCTTTCCCGACCACGAACGGGCCGGGCGCGCCGGTCAAATCGAACCGTATCGTCGCCGGAACCTTGAGCCAGATTTGGCCCGTGGCCAGAACCCCGACCGTCTCGGTAAATCCGATGCCGGTCGCGAACGCGCCGAGCGCGCCGTAGGTGCAGGTATGCGAATCGCCCCCCACGATGAACTCTCCGGGCGTTACATGGCCGTGCTCCACCATGACATTGTGGCCGATGCCGCCGTCGTCTCCGCTATAGAGAACGGCGCGCTGCTCGTGGGCGAAGTCGCGCGCTCTCTCCTGGCCTTCGGAGCGCCGCTCGGTGCGCGGCGGCTGCTCGTCCAGATTGACGACGATATTCTTGCCGCTCCACACATTTTGCTTTCCCATGCTTTCGAGCACTTCCAGCAGAACTCCGTAAAGCCCCTTGGCATCTTCCTTCTTCGAGAAGCGCAGATCTTTTATGTAGAGCTTGTCCACGTTGGCGACGACGATGTCTCCGGCGCCGACGCTGTCGCGATTAGACGCGCGCGCGATGATCTTCTCTGTAAGGGTCATTCCCATAATCAACTCCCAGGCGATTGATTGGCTCTCCGAAAAACCGGCTGCGGGCTGGTGGGATCATAGTAATTGGGCAAAGAGCCGTCAACCTTCCCGCTACGGATATTCGTTCGATAGGGCGCCAAATCCCAGGGCAGAAAACGAGTTGGGGAGAGTTGACTTAACAGCGCAAGCGAACTAGTCTCCCTTTCGGATAGAGCAAATTTTAAAAGTCAAATAAAACATACGGGAGGATGGTCATGTACACAACCGACAAATACGAAGGCATGACGGCGGAGACCGTCGATGTTAAGGGCGCCAAGGGAGACAAGATCAACGCTTATTTCGCCAAGCCGCTGGGGCAGGGCAAATTCCCGGGGATGGTCCTGGTCCATCACGCGCCGGGTTGGGACGAATGGTACCGCGAGTGCACGCGGAGGTTCGCGCATCACGGCTATCTGGCGATCTCGCCGAATCTCTATTTCCGCGACGGCCATGGGACGTCGGAAGACGTCGGCGCCAAAGTGCGCGCGGCGGGCGGCGTCGCCGACGATCAGGTGCTCGGCGACATCGAGGGCTCGATGCAGTTTCTCCGCGCGCAGCCCAATTTTAGCGGGAAGATCGGCATTTTCGGCACCTGCTCTGGCGGCCGTCACGCGTTTCTCGCCGGCTGCAAGTTGAAAGGCCTGAACGCCGTCGTCGAGTGCTGGGGCGGTAAGGTCGCCGCGTCGAAGGAAGAGCTGACACCCAAGCAGCCGGTTGCGCCGGTCGATTTAACCAGGGATTTTTCGGCGCCGCTTCTCGGCCTGTTCGGCAACGACGACAAGAGCCCGTCGCCCGAGCAGGTGAACAGGCACGAAGAAGAACTCAAGAAGCACGGCAAGAACTACGAGTTCCACCGCTACGACGGCGCCGGCCATGGATTTTTCTACTACGATCGGCCGGCGTACCGGCAGGAGCAGGCCATGGACGGATGGAAGAAGATCTGGGCGTTCCTTCCCAAACATCTCGGCGCATAATTCAGCAGAAAAAGGAGAACGACGATGTGCACGATGATTGCGAAACAAGTGCCGATCGACGGCAGCGGAAAAGGGAAGGACGGCTGGTTCGACGTGCGCCAGCTAAATGTATCGTACGACCATCCGTATCACGCGCGTCAGGAGCACGCGCTCAACATCGACTTCGTGAACGAAGCCGAAGGCCCGGGAGCGCGCGTCGCGGTGGAGTTGACTCCGGAAGCGGCGCGCAAGCTGATGCAGACCATTCATGAAATCTTGGCGCAGGCCGAGGCCGGAGGACATCTAGAAAAGTAAAAGAGGAGACTGCTATAAGCCCAGAATTCGCTCGGCGTTTTTGTGAAAGATTTTTTCCATCAGCTCGTCCGAGTAGCCCAACTCTCTCCACTCCCGGAAGAGGCGCTCGTAGGGGATGCTCGGATAATCGCTGCCGAACATGATCTTGTCCTGAAGCCGACCCTTGATATCGCGCTTGAGCGCGTCGGGAAAATATTTGGGCGCCCAGCCCGATAGCTCCCAAGAGACATTGCCTTTGTGCAGCGCCACGGCGATCATCTCCTCCGTCCAGGGCCATCCCGGATGCGCGGCGACGATGCGGAGGTTCGGAAAGTCGGCGGCGAGCCGATCGATCGCAGCCGGGTGCGCGTGCCGCAGGATCGCGCCCAGGCCGCCCGGCATGCCGGCGCCCATGCCCGTGGTGCCGACGTCGATCATGACCGGGACTTTTAATTCGTTGATCGTTTCCCACAACGGATAGAGGCGCCGGTCGTCGGCGGAAAAGTGGCCCATGACCGGGTGAAAGTGAAAGCCGAGCATGCCGAGTTTTTCGATCGCTCTTTTCGCTTCTTCTATGGCGCGCGTGCCCTTCAACGGGTCGACCGCCGCCCATGCCTGCCGGATCACGCCGGGATTGTCATTGCGCATTTTCGCTACGTAATCGTTTGAGCAAGGCGGCGCGCCAGTAACGCTCTCGATATCGAACGCCACGAGCAGCGGCTCGACGCCGGATTGCCTAAACTCCTCGATCACCTCCGCCTCGCTCTTCGCGGTCCAAGAGCGATTCCAGTATTTCGCCAGCGCCTCGACGTACGGCCCCTGAGATTTGATCCACGGCTCGGTGTTAGGATAGCAGTGGAGGTCGATGATTCTCA
>JBGQBP010000233.1:0-6040 GCA_041494945.1 Binatia bacterium
CGATGGAAAGCGCAACGTGCTTCCGGTCACTCTACAGGCCAGCCAATTTCTCGGCGACCGCTACGAGTATACCGTCGCCGTCGGATCGGAGAGCCGCGTCCTCACCACGCCGGCTTCGCAGCCGCTCAAACCCGGGGAAAAGATCTACCTCGAGCTCGATCCCGAAGCGATCACCCTCTGGCCGACCGCCTAGCCGCCTCACTCATGGAACAGACAGATATTTACCCATTGCTCTCGGCCGCGCTGAGACCAATTGCCGAGGGTACGGCCCGGCGGCATCTCAAATCTCACATCTCAAATTGCAAATCTGAAATCTGAGATTTGAAATCTGAGATTCCGAGCGAAGCGAGGACAAGTGCGGAAAGTTCGAATCGAAACAGAAACTTTCTGGTGCACCGTCGTGCTCGCCGGCGTCGCGTTTTTCGTCCTCTATCCGATCCTTCTCATCGTCGTGAACAGTTTTCAGATCGCCAGGCCCGGCGCGCCGCCGCTCTACGGCCTGGACGGATGGCGCGCCGTCTTCTCGGAGCCCGGCATGCGCCGCGCGCTTTACAACACCTTCGCCCTTCTCGTCAGCCGGCAGGTCTTGTCCTTTCCCATCGCGGTCTTCATCGCGTGGCTCCTCGCCAGAACCGATCTGCCCGGCAAATACGGTCTCGAATTCATGTTCTGGCTGTCTTTTTTTCTGCCGTCGCTCTCGGTGACGTTGGGATGGATCTTGATTCTGGATCCCGACTACGGCATTGCGAATCAGATATGGAAGACGCTGTTCGGCGGCGCGACGGGGCCGTTCAACATCTATTCGTTCTGGGGCATCGTCTGGGCGCACATCGGCCACAACACCACCGCCGTCAAAGTGATGCTCCTGACGCCGGCCTTCCGCAACATGGACGCATCGCTGGAAGAGGCCTCCGAGGCATCCGGCGCCGGCATGATCGGCACTTTGATCCGCATCCTGATTCCCATCATGACGCCGGTATTCATGGTCGTGCTCATTCTCGCGATCATCAACGGCCTGCAAGCGTTCGAGATCGAGATGATCCTGGGCGCGCCGATCGGCCTCCAGGTCTACAGCACCAAGGTCTATCAATTGGTCCAGCAGGAACCTCCGGCTTTCGGTCCCGCGACGGCGCTCTCCACGCTGGTTCTTCTCATCCTGCTTCCTTTGATCTTCGCGCAGCGCCGGCTGATCGGCCGCAGGCAGTATACGACGATCACCGGCCGCTACCGGCCGAAGCCCATAGCCCTCGGAAAATGGAGATATCCCGCGGTGATTTTGGTCGGTCTGGTCGCCGCCGTGATTTCGGTCGCGCCGATGTCGTTTGTGCTGATCGGGACTTTCATGTCCCTCTTTGGATTTTTTCACATCCAGAACGCCTGGACGCTGCACAACTGGACGCGCGTGTTCGACGATCCCATTTTTTTCCTCTCGCTCAAAAATACCATCGTCATGTCGCTCGGCGCCGCGCTCCTGTCCGTGTCTTTGTTCTCGATCGTCGCCTACATTTCGGTTCGGACAAGGTTTGTCTGGCGCTCGGTTCTGGATTTCATATCCTGGTTTCCGTCCGCCGTTCCCGGCATTCTGATGGGGATCGGCCTTCTCTGGTTGTTTCTCGATATTCCGCTGTTTCGCTCGCTTTACGGAACTATCTGGCTGCTCATTATCGCTACCGTGATCAGCAGCATCACGTTGGGGACCCAGCTCTTGAAGAGCAACTTGCTGCAGCTCGGCATGGAGCTGGAAGAAGCGTCGCACGCGGTCGGCGCTTCGCGGTGGACGACGTATCGACGGATCGTCGCGCCGCTCATGTTTCCCAGTCTTCTTTTGGTGAGCGTGCTGAGTTTTATTCATGCCGCGCGCGACATCAGCAACGTCGCTCTTTTGGCCACCTCCGGCAGCCGGACTCTGGCGCTGTTGCAATTGGATTTCATGGTCTCGGGCCGTTATGAGAGCGCTGCCGTGGTGGCAACGATCGTCATGCTTCTCACCACCGGCGTCGCGCTGCTCGCGCGCTTTTTGGGCCTGCGCGTGGGGATACGGGCATGAAGAGATTCCTAAAGGAGTAAGATAATGCGTCGGCGACAAAAATATCTTTTAACGGGGTTGATGTTTCTTCTCGTGCTCGGTCTCGCGGGAGACGCCCGCGCGCAAGGCAAAGGACAAAAAGAATGGGAAGCGGTCGTGGCGGCGGCGGAAAAAGAAGGGCAACTCAATATCGCGGGCCCTCCCGGCGACACCTTTCGCGTCGCTCTGGTGGACTGGTTTCAGAAAAAATTTCCCAAGATCAAGGTCGAGTACAACGGCGCGAGCGGCCGCGACCAGGTTCCCAGGATCACGCGCGAGCGGCAGTCCGGCATTTTCAATTGGGATCTCTACATCGGCGGGCCGACCTCTCCGCTGGAAGCGTTGAAGCCGATCGGCGCCTTCGATCCGCTGCAGCCGGAGATGATGCTCGCGGAGGCGCTCGACGACGGTAAGTGGTACGAGGGATTCCGCGCCGGCTTCATGGATTCGGAGGGGAAGCTCTATTACGCCTTCGACGGCACGAGCTCGGACGTCGTCTACGTCAATACGGATCTCGTCGCGCCGTCCGAGATCAAATCCTTCAAGGATATGGCGCATCCCAAGTGGAGCGGCAAAATCGTTTGGGAAGATCCGCGCCAGGAAGGCTCGGGGCTCAATTCCGCGCTGCTGTTTCAGCTCACCTACGGCGAAGCGTTTCTGCGCAAGCTTTTCGCCGAGCAAAAGATCGTTTTCACCCGCGACCGGCGGCAGCTTACCGAGTGGGTCGTGCTCGGTCGCTATCCGGTTGCGGTCTCGCTACCGTCGGATCAGCTCAAGATTTTTCTCGAAAAAGGCGTGGGTAAAAACGTCAAGGTCGTGGACGATCCGGCTTTCATCAACTCGATCAATCCCGGCTTCGGCGCCTTCGGAGTCCTCAACCACCGCCCGCATCCGAACGCCGCCAGGATTTATGCGAACTTGCTCTTGTCGAAAGAGGGGCAGACAAATTGGGTGAGCCAGAGCGGAGGAAGAAACAGCCGGCGCAACGACGTGCCGCTCGGCGACCCCGAATTTGCGCTCAAGCCCGGCAAAAAATATATCCAGAGCCAGAGTGAAAAAATGATCGCGCAACGAGTGGCGATCACCAAGCTGGCCAAAGAGACGATCCCGCAGTAACAAAGGAGTTCCGATGACAAATATTTCATGCTTCGACAGGCTCAGCATGAACGGAAAATTAAAAAACGACAGAAACTTGATCCCGTTCGCCCTGAGCTTGTCGAAGGACAAGCGGCGACTTCTTGGTTCGTTTCTTGTATTTCTTTTAGGTGTTTTATTGCTGCGATTGCCGGTCCTGGCCGGAGCGGCTGAGTCTATCGCCGTTCCGAAAGAGTGGGCGGAGATCGTCCGCGCCGCAGAGGCTGAAAAGCAAGTGAATATCGCGGGACCGCCCGGCGATGCCTTCCGCGCCGCGATGGTGGACGGTTTTCAAAAAGCGTATCCGAAGATAAAGGTCGAGCTTCTGGGCGGGACCGGGCGCGATAAGGTCGCCCGCATTCTGCGCGAGCGGCAGGCGGGACTTTATGAGTGGGATCTTTACATTTCCGGTCCGACTTCGGCGCTGGCGGCCTTTAAGCCGGTCGCGGCGTTCGATCCGTTCAAGCCGATGTTCATTCTTCCCGAGGTGAAAGAGGACCGCAACTGGATCGGCGGGCTCAACGACGGCTGGGCCGACGTGGAGAAAAAACTTTACTACACCTTCGCAGGCAGCTTGGCCGGCGACAATATTTACGTCAATTGGGAGGTCATTCCCGCGGGACAGATCAAAGCGGCGCAAGATCTGCTCGACCCGAAATGGGCGGGGAAGATCGTCATGCAGGACCCGCGCGTCGAGGGCAAAGGCTTGACCGACGCGCTGGTGCTCTCGCTCGCCTACGGCGAGAGCTTCGTCAGAAAACTTTTCCGCGAGCAAAAAATCGTTTTCACCGGCGACCGGCGGCAGCTCGTGGAGTGGGTGGTGCGCGGCCGTCATCCCATCGCCATCGGTCTCAACGAGTATTTTTTGACGATCTTTCAGGAAAAGGGCGTGGGAAAAAACGTGGGCGCTTTGGTCGATTCGAAAACCGCGATCTACTGGGCGTCCGGCTCGAGCGGCATCGGCATTTTCAACCGCGCGCCGCATCCGAACGCGGCCAAGGTGTACGTCAACTGGCTCCTCTCGCGCGCGGGTCAGGCCGATTGGATCAAAACGCAGACCAACAGCCGGCGCGTCGATGTGCCGCCGTTCGATGCCGCCAGCGCCATGAAGCCCGGGCAGAGCTATCGCAACACGCAGGCGGAGGACATGATCCCGCAACGGCAGCGAGTCGAGCAGTTGGCCAAAGAAGCGATTCAATAAGGGCCACGATGCTTTATACTCAAACATTTGAGATATGAACTAGAACTAGCTGATTTTCTTGGATTTTTATAAAAGAATTCTTGCATCGCCATTCTCGATTCGGGTATTCTTTTCAGGGAGGAATCGGATGGTCTTATCTTGGTGGCGCCGGCCGCAAAGCTGCTGAAGGAATTCATCAAACAATAACGACGAACGGAGAATATTATGGCGGACATCGTACTCGGACTTGGAACCTCGCACAGCCCGCAGTTGAGCGTCTCATGGGAGGAATGGAACCTGCTCAGGGAAAAAGACGAGACCGACCCGCGGCTGGACTATCAGGGCCTGCTAGCGTCGGTACGGCAGAAAAAACCCGACATCGAGCAGGAGCTCACGCAGGAAAAATGGCGCAAGCGCCACGAAGCTTGTCAAAAAGGAATCGCCGCGGTGGGCGCCGCGTTGAAAGAAGCGAAGCCGGATCTGGTCGTCGTCTTCGGCGACGATCAGCACGAGCAGTTCGGCGACGAGAACATGCCGACGTTCGCGCTATATCACGGCGACAAGCTGCCCGTGGTCAAACATACCGGGCGCAATCCGGCAGCCTGGAAGAATGCGGAGGAGCGCGGCTGGGCCGAGACCGACGCCGAATATTCCAACGCGTCGGAGTTGGCCAAGCATTTGATCGCCACATTGACCGCCGACGAGTTCGACGTCACGCGCTGCAATCGCCTGCGTCCGGAGATCGGCGTCGGCCACGCGTTCAGTTTTCTTTACCGCCGCATCTGGCCCGGCGGGAAGGTACCGATGCTGCCGCTCATGGTCAACACCTACTACCCGCCCAACCAGCCGACGCCCAAGCGTTGTTACGCGCTCGGCCAGGCGGTGCGGCGCGGGATCGAGTCGTGGAAACAGGACGCGCGCGTCGTGTTGATGGCCTCGGGCGGACTCAGCCACGTGATCATCGACGAAGAGCTGGACAAGATCACGATCGACGGGCTGATGAGCAAAAACCGCGACCAGCTTTTTTCCCTGCCGCGGCAGAAGCTCAAAGGCGGCACTTCGGAAATTCTCAACTGGGTCGCGCTGGCCGGCGCGATGGAGTCGAGCCGCATGGAGCTCTTCGACTATGTTACAACGTACCGCTCCCCGGCCGGCACCGGCTGCGGCATGGGCTTCGCGCAGTGGCGCTAGCTAATTCGCCTGACAGATGAAGAAGGCCCTCATTGGATTAGGTTTGCTGGCCATCGTCTCGATAGCGGCGCTCGAATAAAGGGGTTGACCCCAAATCTATTACCGCGATGACTCGGAGCAATCGGCGTATCAGCCTGACTTCGTTGCCGAGAGTACGGAAGCGATTCACATGCTGGAATCAAAAGCCAGGAGTCAGATGAATGATCGTCTTGTCCTGGCAAAGAAGGAAGCGGCGCTAAAATGGTGCGAGCTTGCCAGCAACCACAACCGGGAAAACGGTGGCAAGCCGTGGACGTACACACTCATTCCCCACGACGGAATCGCCGAGAACATAACGCTTGCCGGATTGGTGAGCCAGTTTGAAACTACCGCCAACCTTCCAATCACGTAACCAATCTTATCCCTACCTTAGAATGGTCTTCTTGACGGGAACAAAATGTCAGCCCATAATTAGCGTAGTGGATGATCAC
>JBGQBP010000234.1:0-5987 GCA_041494945.1 Binatia bacterium
GTGAGGCTAGTGAGGCACCGTCAGACGAAAGAGACGGAAACAGATAGGCACCACCTAAGAGATACCGCGCCAGTCCTCGACCCTACTGACAAGTACTGTTGGCTGGTATACTGCGAGGATCATTTGAAGTAGTGGGAGGAACCCAGTGCCTCGGCAGGCCAGACTGGACGCGCCCGGCACCCTGCACCATGTGATGGTGCGGGGCATCGAGCGGCGGCGGATCGTCGATGACGAGCTAGACCGCAGAAAGTTCGTCGCTAGAGTCGGCCAACTGGCCCTGGCCACGGGCACCAAAGTGTATGCCTGGGCTTTGCTGTCCAACCACGCCCATTTGCTTCTTGCCAGCGGTCCCAGGGGTCTCGCTCAATTCATGCGCAGGCTGCTGACAGGGTACGCCGTCCACTACAATATACGCCACCGCCGTTACGGGCACCTCTTTCAGAACCGCTACAAGTCCATCGTGTGCGATGCCGACAGCTATTTCACTGAATTGGTGCGCTACATTCATTTAAATCCCCTGCGCGTGAAGCTGGTTAAGGATATGCGGGAGCTGGAGCGCTATCCTTACTGTGGGCATGGCGCGATAACGGGCAAGGTGAGCTACGAGTGGCAGGACCGGGACTATGTGCTTAACTGGTTTGGGAAAAAGGAAAGAGAGGCGGTTAGAGCCTACCGGGAGTTTGTCCGGGAGGGGGTCTCTGTGGGCCGCAGACCGGAGTTGGCGTTTCGGGGTCAGGTCTTGAATATTGACATTTTGTCGGCGGTTATGCTAGCAAGCCGATCATGGCGCGACCCCTGCGTATTGAATACCCCAGATCTCTTTATCACGTTACCACCCGCGGAAATGCGCGAAGATCAATCTTCAAGGATAACCGAGATCGACTGCTGTTCTTGGACACCCTCAAGAAAGTCACTGACCGCTACCACTGGATTTGCCACGCTTACTGTTTGATGAACAATCACTATCACCTGGTCCTCGAGACCCCGGAAGGAAATCTATCCAGAGGCATGAGGCAGTTAAACGGGATCTACACCCAGGCATACAACCGCCGGCATCGCCGGGTCGGCCACCTGTTTCAAGGGCGTTATAAGGCCATTGTAGTCGATAAGGAAAGTCACCTGTTGGAAGTGTGCCGGTATGTCGTACTGAATCCCGTGCGGGCCAAGGCGATCAAGGATGTGGAGAAGTGGAAATGGAGCAGTTACGGGGGAACCTCCGGATTAGCCAAGCCGCACGTGGTACTGACGGCCGATTGGGTACTGGCACAGTTCGGAGAGAAGAGAAGGCTGGCGCAGAAGAGATACGGGGAATTTGTGAAGGATGGGATAGGAGGAGAGAATATCCACGAGGCGGTAAAGGCGCAAAGTATTTTAGGGCGAGAAGATTTTGTTGACAAGATAATTGGGCACGTGCGAGGACATGAGAAGGTAAAAGAAATACCACGCGGGCAAAGGTATTTGGGGAGGCCGCGGCTAGTAGACCATTTTAAGGGAGTGCAAGGAAAGCAGAGGAGAGATAGAAAAATTGTCGAAGCGGTGGAGCGGCATGGCTATAGCCAGCGAGAGATCGCAGAGCATCTGGAGATGCACTACTCGACAATCAGTAAGATTGTCGGATTGCCAAGATCCAAGACCTGAGCTAGCCCGGGTTTGGCGGACACTTTAGAAGGAGACACTGATCCGAGTGGTTAATATTTCTTCGGCGCCCGCTTCCTGATTTCGTTCATGCCGATCCCGGCATGCCTTGCGGCATGCCGGGCACAACATTTTTTCCACTAGCGCTTCAACGCCAGGAACAGCGAATTTCCTTCTCTCCGAACGAGAAACAAAATCCTCTGGTCTTTTTTCACGTTACCCAGCGCCTTGCGGAAATCGCCGACGTCACGGACGGGTTTGCGATCGACTTCGACGATCACGTCGCCTTGCCGCAAGCCCGCTTCGTCGGCCGGGCTCCCCGGCTCGACGGAGGTGATGACGAGTCCCTGCGCCTTCTCAAGGTCGAGACTTTCGGCCAGCTCGGGCGTCATTTTCTGCACGGTCAAGCCGAGCTCTCCCTTTTCGCCTTTCGCCGACGCCACGACCTCGGTCTCTTTCAATTCATTGATGGTGACGGGAATGGAAAGCTCTTTCTTGTCGCGCAGCAGCTTTACGCGCACCTGCTTGTCAGGCCGCGTGCGCGCGACGATAGTGGGCAGCTCGTTCGAGTCTTTGATCTCCGCGCCGTCGAAGGCCACGATCACGTCTCCGACTTTGATGCCGGCGCGCTCCGCCGGGCCGTCCTTCAATACTTCCGCGACCAAAGCGCCTCTCGATTTCTCCAACCCAAGCGTGTTCGCAAGGTCCGGCGTCACGTTCTGAATCGACACACCGAGCCAGCCGCGGATGATTTTTCCTTTGCTCTTCAACTCCGGCACGATCTCCTTTGCCGAGTTGATAGGCGTCGCAAAGCCGATGCCGATGTTGCCGCCGCTCTGGCTGAAGATGGCCGTGTTGATTCCCACGACCTCGCCGCGCAGATTGATCAGCGGCCCTCCGGAATTTCCCGGATTGATCGACGCGTCGGTCTGGATGAAGTTGTCGTACGGACCGGCGCCGATGTGTCTGCCTTTGGCGCTCACGATACCGGACGTGACCGTGCTATCGAGGCCGAACGGGTTGCCGATCGCCATTACCCATTCACCGACTTCCAGACGGTCCGAGTCTCCGAGCGGAGCAATTGGGAGATCGCCTTTGGCGTCGATTTTGATGATCGCGATGTCGGTCTTCGGGTCCCGGCCGATTACCTTGGCCTCAAAGTCTCGCCCGTCCGAGAGCTTGACGGTGATCTTTTGCGCGTTATCGACCACGTGATTGTTAGTGAGAATGGTGCCGTCGCGGTCGATGATAAAGCCCGAGCCCAGGCTCTGCTGGCGCGACGGGCCCCGGGGACCCGGACCGCCGAAAAACCTGCGCCAGAATTCCCCGCGCGGGTCGCCCGGTTGAAACGGACTTCCGGGGCCGCCGCCGCGCTCGGCTTCGACCGCTTGAGTCGTAGAGACGTTCACCACGACCGGCGTCAGCTTCTTTGCGAGCGAGACGAAATCCGGCAAGCCGCGCGCCTCCGTCGCAGCGTCGGCCTGCGCGCTCAGCGTTTTGCCAAGCGGTCTGGGGAAAAGCCGATCGACGCTCTCGGCGGCGGTCAAGCCGAGAACCGAGACGAAGACGCCGACGGCGATCCATGCATATGCTTTTTTATGAATCTTGAAACTATTTTTCATTTGTTCTCCTTGTGAAATCTTTCCAGTTAGAACCCGGCCGCGCTCAGATACCGGTGCCGCTTTTCTCCGGCCCCGGCCAGCCTCTTGCGGTTTTTGCCGCCGCGGCTCGAACGATACGTTTCCACGTCCCGCCCAAGCAGCGCTTCCTGCTTCCAACGCAGCAGACGCTTGCGCAGGTATTGGGGGTGGATACCCAACAGCTCGCATAGTTCGTTAAAGGAAAAAAGCGACTCATCGCCGTCTTCCATAATCCACTCTTCGGCGTCGTGGGACAAGCCCCGCTTCTTTTTATTGTCCTTGGACGGCAGGCAGTTTTGGAAACAGAAGAGCGCATCCTCCAGAACGGCCAGCATGAGCTTTTTTTCCGGCTCGCGATACGTCTTGCTCCGGGTGGTCGCTAAATACTGGCTGGGAACGAGAACGTCCGGCTGGAATAGGGAAAACACCCTTTCTTCCACGCTTGCGTTGCGCAAGACCGGGCCGGGAGAAAACTCATTTCGAATGCGCCGCGAAAACGGCGCGCTTTGTTTTTGAACGATAGGCATCTGACACCTCCTGAGAACCTGAATCACATCCCTGCGGGAGCAACGCGCCCCCGAACCGGACGAATGACACCGGCGCCGCAAGCGCGGATCATCTCGCCCTGGCGACAAGAAAAGCGCGATCGGCAGGGAAATCAGAGGTTCAGAACGGGCTGAAATACCAGGGTGGAAATTTTAACGCTGCGGATGAACCCATGAAGCAGGCGATTTCTCGCTCGATCGGGTTCGTGTTCCGCCGGACTCCTTGTTACCGAGAGGTGCTCGAAGAGACTGCGAGCGGGGTCTGCGGCCGCGGGAATGACGTCCCGCTCGAAAGTGGTCTCATGCGGGCCGGCGACTCCAAGGCGCGGCGACGGGTCGGGGTTTACGCGGTGAACCTTTTTTGCGTGGTGCAGGAGGCGCGACATGAAAGGCCCGCACAGCGTCATGCCGACCGGCAAAAGCGCCACACTGGAAAAGCAGACGAAGCCCAACGCGGCCAGCGTGTTCTTTAAACCCTTCATGGCATCACCTGAATCTCAGCGTAGCATTCCACTTTTCTAAGTCAAGCGCGCTAACGGGCCGATCAGCGTGATGGGAAAAGGCGTGCTCGTGATCGTGGGGACTCGGGTGAGCACGAACACGAGACTTCGAAGGGCCGCCTCGAAGTGACACGATCACGATAACGCTAGTCCAGCGTCTGGCGGTAGCGCTTGACTCCGATCGTCAATGCGACGGCGGTGAACAGCGCGATCGGCCAAATCTCCGGGGCGATGTCCGCAAGGCCGTTTCCTTTGAGCAGGATGCCGCGGACGATCCGCAGGAAGTGGGTGAGCGGCAGGACTTCGCCGACGACTTGCGCCCAGCGCGGCATGCCGCGAAACGGAAACATGAATCCGGACAGGAGCATCGACGGCAAAAAGAAGAAGAACGACATCTGCATGGCCTGGAGCTGATTCTCGGCGACGGTCGAAAAGGTGATGCCCACCGCCAGGTTTGCGGCGACAAAAACCAAAGCAACGGCGAATAACAGAGCCAAGCTCCCGACCATCGGCACATGAAAAATAAGACGCGCGGCGACGAGGATCAGCGCGACCTGAATATAGCCGACCAAAACATAGGGAACGATCTTGCCGATCATGACTTCGAGCGGGCGCGTCGGCATGGAGAGGAGATTTTCCATGGTGCCGCGCTCGCGCTCGCGCGTGATCGCAAGCGCGGTGATCACGATCATGGTCATCGTGAGCACGACGCCCATCAGGCCCGGCACGATATTGTATTCCGTCTCGGCTTCGGGATTGTAAAGCGCGTGGATTCTAAGATCGATCGGGCTCTCGGCGCCGGCCAAAAAGTCGAGCGCTCCTTTCGAGTCGTTTTGCAACGCGGTGCCGAGCAGCACGCGCAAAGAGCCGAGAGCGTTGCTGGCCGCAGCCGGGTCGGTCGCGTCCGCCTCGACGAGAATGGCGGGACGGTCGCCGCGCAAGAGATCGCGGGTGAAATTTTCCGGGATGTTGATCACGAACTGGACCTCGCCGCGCGCGAGCGCCTGGCGGCCTTCGTCCTCGGTCTTCACCTGCCGGACAAATTCGAAGTAGCCGCTGTTGCGGATGGCGTACACCAAGCTGCGCCCTTGCGGGCCGTTGTCGGCCAGGAGCAAGGCGGTCGGCAGGTGCTTTGGGTCTGAATTGATGGCATAGCCGAACAGCACGAGCTGGATCAGAGGAATGCCGACCACCATGCCGAACGTCAGACGGTCGCGGCGCATCTGGATAAACTCCTTCACGACGATCGCCCAAAAACGCTGGAGCGAAAATTCACGCCGTCTTTTCATCGGGAAAATTATCCCCAAAATTGTCCTGCGAGCGATTCATCAGGTGGATGAAAACGTCTTCGAGTCCGGGCTCGACGCGCCGCCATTGATAGAGTTCGGTCCGAAACGGAGCGATGGCCCTTTCGATCGCCGCTTCGTCGTCGCCGCTCACGTGCAGCGCGCCGCCGAAAGCCACGGCCTGCTCGACGCCGGGGCGGACTTGCAGCTCCTGGGCGAGCTTGGGCAGATTCGGTCCGGTGACGGCCCATGTCGTAAGACGAGCCCCGGCGATGACCTCGCCGACCGTGCCTTGGGTCAGTAGATTGCCGTAAGAGATGAAAGCCAGACGATGGCACCGTTCGGCTTCGTCCATATAATGCGTGGCGATCAGAAAGGTCA
>JBGQBP010000235.1:0-5977 GCA_041494945.1 Binatia bacterium
GACTTCTCGATTCCTTTCATGGACGGCCTGACCGGCGTCGTTCTCGTCCAGACGCTGCATTTTTTTCCCTTCATCATGCTCAACACCGCCGTCTCGCTTTCCAACATCGATGCCTCGCTCGAGGAGATGGCCCAGAGCATGGGCTGCCACGGTCTCAGGCTCTTTCGCCGCGTCACGCTGCCGCTCATGCTGCCCGGCTTCATCGCCGGCGCGCTGCTTACTTTTATCCGCGCGATCGACGACCTCGGCACGCCGCTGATGTTGAATTACAAAAATCTCCTCGCGCCGCAGGCCTATCTCCGCATCACGACGATCGGCATCGACGATGTGGACGGTTATGTGATTTGCGTCGTGCTGGTCGTGCTCTCGCTCGCCTCGCTCTTCGCGGCGCGGAAATATCTCGGCCTGGCGGAATACGCCACGGTCCAGGGCGGCAGGGACGCGAGCCGCCGGATCGCTGGAAAAAAACTCTTCTTCGTCCTTCTCTTCAGCGCGCTGGCTCTCGCCGCGGCCCTGCTGCCGCACGCGGGAATTTTTCTGCTCTCGTTGTCGAAAGTGTGGAGCTATTCGGTTCTTCCCACCCGCTTCACTCTGGATAATTACACCGAGATTCTTTTCCGCGTGCCGCACTTCATAATAAACACGCTCCTCTATACGAGCCTCGCCGCCGGCTTCGACGTCATTCTCGGCGCGGCGATCGCCTTTCTTCTGCTCCGCAGCCGGTTGTGGGGCAGAAATCTGCTCGACGCGCTCGCCACGCTGCCGCTGGCCGTTCCCGGCGTCGTGCTCGCGGTCGGTTACATCCGCGTTTTTCACGGCTGGGATTTTCCCGGCCTCGGCAAGCCGCTGACTTCCACCTGGTTCGTTCTCGTCATCGTTTACGCCGCGCGCCGGCTGCCGTACACCGTCCGCGCCTGTTACGCTGCGCTGCAGCAGGTCCACGTGAGCCTGGAGGAGTCGGCGCAGAATTTAGGCGCGAACCGGCTCAGAACTTTTCTTCGCGTGACACTGCCGCTCATCGGCGGCGGGCTCGTGGCCGGAGGGCTGATCGCCTTTATCACTTCCTGCGTCGAGCTGTCATCGACGATCATGCTCGTGCCGCGCATCGAGTACGGGCCGATCTCTTACGGCATTTACATTTACATGCAAAGCCCGCTCGGCCGGGCCGCGGGCGCGGCGCTCGGAGTCGTCGCCATCGTGATGGTCGGGATCGGAACTTATCTCACGCACCGGATTTTCGGCGCACGCGCCGGCAGTGCCTTTAGAGTTTAGGGTCTTCAGGCTTCTGTGTGGGTAAGCAGGCCAACGCTGTTCCAGTTCGTGGTAAAGAAGGACTCGGATATTGCACCGCGGAGGCGCTGAGGTCGCGGAGAACATCCTATTACGGATATCTTCTTGAACAAACCCTCTGCGAACTCTGCGTCTCTGTGGTGGATAGTCCTTCACAGTAAACCCGGAAGAACCAGAGTTTAATGATGAACGCGGCTCAAGTCCGGCTGGAAAAGATCGGCAAGAGGTACGGCGAGCTGTGGGCGGCGCGCGACGTCGACGTCAATATACAAAGCGGAGAATTTTACACGCTGCTCGGCCCGAGCGGCTGCGGCAAGACCACGCTGTTAAGAATCATTGCGGGATTTCTCGCGCCCGATGAGGGAACGGTCTTCCTCGACGAGCGCGCCGTGAACGACGTGCCGCCGTGGCAGCGCGATGTCGGCATGGTGTTTCAGAATTACGCCCTCTGGCCGCACATGACGGTCTTTGAAAACGTCGCCTTCGGCCTGCGCGAGCGAAAGGTCCCGCGCTCCGAGATCGCGAAGAGAGTTGCCGAGGCCCTCGCGCGCGTCGGCCTATCCGCCACGGAGAAGCGCCGCCCCTCGCAGTTATCCGGCGGGCAGCAGCAGCGCGTCGCTCTGGCGCGGACGCTGGTCGTGCAGCCCCGAGCGCTCTTGCTCGACGAGCCGCTGAGCAATCTCGACGCCAAGCTGCGCGCCGAGATGCGCATCGAGCTGCTAAAGCTACAGCGCGATCTCGGCATCACGACCGTCTACGTCACGCACGATCAAGAGGAGGCGCTCGCGCTCTCGACGCGCATCGCGGTGATGGATGCGGGAAAAGTCGTGCAGGAAGGCAGCCCGCGCGAGATCTACGAGTGGCCTCGGTCGCGCTTTGTCGCCGAGTTCGTCGGCCAATCGAATCTATTTTTCGGGACGATCAAACAGTCCGGCGGCGGATTCGTGGAGATTCAAACCGGCGAGGGGTTCACGATCAAGGCCGCTCGGAACGAGGCCAAGGCCGGAAAGATCACGCTGTACATCCGGCCCGAAGCGATCGAGTTGGTGCCCGTCGGCGACGCTTCCCCGGCGAGCAATCGGCTCATCGGCAAGGTCGCCGCCTCGGCCTACCAGGGCTCGTCCGTAGCGTATGAAGTCGATGCCCAGGGTAGATCGCTCCGCGCCCACGTGGCCCATCCGAAAATTCTTTTCCAGCGCGGCGACGTGGTCGCGGTGATATTCAACCCGAAAGACGTTGGATGTGTCGTCGAAGAAGGTTAGGCCGCTTGAGCCTTGGTGAGACTGGTCCGCGGTAGCTGCGGCCGATGGCTTTCGCAATCTCGCCGGTGCTCATCTCTTCACAGCCGCGATTGCCTGTAGCTCAACTCTTCCACGGCAGCGATGCTTATCACGTTTTCGCAATTGCGAAAACGTGGCAAGTATCATCAAGAGGATAAAAGATTCACGGCTCCTGTAGAATCGCTTCGGCGTCGATCGTGATCTCAACCGCGTTGCCGACGACGACACCTCCTCTATCCAAAGTCCCGTTCCAGCTCACGCCAAAGTCGTGCCGGTTGATGGTCGTCGTAGCAACAAATCCGGCCCTGGTCTTTGGCCCCTTATCCACCCCGTCTTCCCACCATGGAGTTTGCCACTGACCTAGATATTGAATGCGCAGCGGCACGGTGCGGGTCACGCCGCGAATCGTCAAGTTGCCGGTGAGAACCGCCTCGGTCGCGCCGGTGATCTCGACCTGCTTGCCTTTGAAGGTGATCTTCGGATGTTTCTCCACGTCGAGAAAATCCGGTCTCTTAAGATGAGCGTCGCGGTCCGCTTCCCCGGTCCAGATTCCCGCTGCGTCGATCGTGACCTCGACGGAAGCAGCACTCGGGTTCGCCGGATCGAAAACGAGAGAGCCGTGAACGTTTTTAAAATGGCCGCGGACGAAAGTCACCATCATGTGACGCACGCTGAACTCCGCCGCCGTATGCCCCGGCTCGAAAAACCATTTAGCCATGGTCCGGTCCTTTCACGGGAACACGCTCTGTTCGGGAACCATTAAATTTTATCTTGCTTTTCTCTCCTCTTTTATTTTGTCAGCAAGGTAGACTTTGATAAGCGACTGATACGGAATGTCTTTCTTACTGGCAAGCACTTTGAGTTCATTGAGCATCTCGCGCGGTAGACGAATAGAGATAGATTTAACAGGGGCTTCAACGCCAGGGTCGAACTCAATCTGGACGCGGTTCTGCTTCGAAAAGTTGAAATGATCCGTAGTATCGTGCGTGCTCCAGAATTCTCTCTCATCTTCCTCGCGCTTGGATTTGCCGGTGTCCTTAATTTTCTTGCTCATAAAGCATCCTTTCCTTCCGACTCATAGGTCTCGCGCTTATGACTCGAATACGCTTCGAGCGTATAGTAAAAACCACCGCCAAAAGCCGGCTGCCGTATGTCTTTCCCAGCGCTGCGCAACGCACTTCAGGCTCGCCTTTTAGACTGCGACCTACCATTAAAGGCTCGTTGAAAAAGATCTCCTCCGCCTCACGATCGGTGATCCCATGCTTTTTTTCGTTTTTGCCGGAGTTTTCCTCGTCCCATTCAAATCCCTCGATCCTTTTTAGGATTTCCGGCACAAAACATGTATATGATTATCGTATACTAAAGTCAACCGACAAAAAAGCCCGGGCTCTTTCGAGCTCCGGGCTTTTTAATTTAAATCCGCCGGCGGCCTACCTTGTCCTCGCAAGGCTCGGAATCTCAAATGGCAAATCTCAGATCTCAGATAAAATCCCCGGAGCGGATCAGGCGACCCGCATAGTACCATCAGCGCTGGAGGGCTTAACGACCGAGTTCGGGATAGTTGATCGCCGGGTCTTTCAAAGGGCGCCAACGGTGGTTTGTCTGGATTTGCCATTCGAGGTGAAATTTCTCTCTTGCCAACGACGCATCCATTTCATAGCATCGAGATTCGAAAGGACTAAACGATGAAGCTCTACACTTTCTTTCGCAGCTCGGCGTCGTACCGGGTGCGCATCGCGCTCAACTTGAAAGGGCTCGACTATAAGCGCGTGCCGATCCACTTGCGGCGCGGCGGAGGCGAACAGTTTTCCGCCGCGTATAAAGCCAAGAATCCCCAGGCGCTGGTGCCGGCGCTGGAAGACGGCGGGCGGCTTCTCACCCAGTCGCTGGCGATCATCGAATATCTCGAAGAACGCTACCCCGAGCCGCCGCTCTTGCCGAAAGATCCGGCGGACCGCGCGGCGGTGCGCGCGATGGCGCTCGCCATTGCCTGCGAGGTCCATCCGATCCAGAATCTTCGAGTGTTGAACTTTCTGAAGAATGAATTGAAGCAATCCGAGGCGGAGACGAACCGTTGGGCGCAACATTGGATCGCGCTCGGCTTCTCGGCGCTCGAAGAGATGGTGCGGGCCGCGCCGAAGCGAGGAAAGTTCTGCTTCGGCGACGCGCCGACGCTGGCGGATCTCTGTCTCGTGCCGCAGCTTTCCAACGCCAGACGATTCGGCTGCGATTTGTCTTCGTATCCAACGCTGGTCCAGATCGACGTGCATTGCGGCACGCTGCCGGCGTTCGTTAAAGCCGCGCCCGAAAATCAGCCGGACGCGGAATAAAAAAGGGAGAGCGCGATGGAATTCAAAGGTATCTACGCGGCCAATATCACGCCGTTCGAACCGGACGGCAAAGCGATTCGTATGGACGAGCTGGAGCGGCTTTTCCTCGAGCTGAAGCGCGCCGGCGTCGCCGGCATGGTTTGCAACGGCCACGCCGGAGAAGGCGAGCTGCTTACGCGGAAGGAAAAAGCTGATGTCGTGCGCTTGGCGCGGCGCGCGCTCGGCGCGAATTATCCCGTCGTCGCGGGCGTGCATGCGCTGCCGACGTGGGAATTGCTCGAGCAGGTCGCGGAGGCGAAAGAGGCGGGCGCGAGCGCGGTGATGCTCTGCGCGCCGCCGCTGTTTGCCTGGCACGCGGACCGTCACCCGGATTTTGGCATCGCGCAGATCCGCGCGGTGGCCGAGGCATTTCCGCAAATGCCGATTGTGCTCTTCCAGTATTCGCCGAACAATCCGTTTTATTATCGGCCGGAGGCGCTGGCGCTGATCTGCCGCGAGATTCTCCAGGTGCAGGCGATCAAGATGGCGACCAACGTGGACGTGGCCCAATTCGAGGAGGAGGTGCGCGCCGTGCGCACGGTTCCCCGCAAAGTCTATCTGCTGCCCGCCAACGGCCGGACTTTTTATTACGCGTTTCAGCTTCAGCCGGACGGCGCCTTGTCGGGCTCGGCGAATTTTTGCCCGGCGCACGACGTCGAGCTGTTCGAAGCCGCGACGCGCGGTGACTTAAAGCGCGCGAAAGAACTGCACGATCAAATCTTTCCGATCTTCCGCCGAGTCTACTGCGATCCTTACGTCTATCTCCACATCCGTTATAAGTATTGCGCCTGGCTGCTGGGCAAGATATCGAGCCCGGCCTTGAGATCGCCGTTGGTGCCGCTGCCGACAGAAGAGGTGAGCGCGTTGAAAGAAGGTCTTCGCGCGAGCGGCCTCGATCCCGTGCATTAGCGGGTCCGTTCGTCTTCAGACGACTTTGGTCATGAGCCGGAGTCCGCGCGGATTGACGTTTCAAACCTAGCTCTTGCAATCATAAGAGTGGCGCATCATAATTCTTCACGAAAGCTCAACTTGATAATC
>JBGQBP010000236.1:0-5970 GCA_041494945.1 Binatia bacterium
AGGAGGAAACGTGGCACAGGCTGAAATCGATATCTTTTCCGAGGCGCCGCCGGCGCCGAAGAAAAGCGCGCGCGTTTTGTTCTGGGCGGTGGTTTTGCTGCTTCTCCTCGGTTGGTCTTTCCAGGGCGCGAAGATCCGGCCCGGAGAGCTTTTCCACGGCGTCCCGCAGATCTTCGATACGGTCGGACGCATGCTGCCGCCCGATTTTTCTAAAGTCACCGACGCCAAGAGTTATTTTCTTCCCGAAGGGCTGTCGCTGAGCCAGTTGCTACTGCCGCTGCCCCTCTCTCCGGAACAGCAGCGGGTCAAGCGGCGCTGGTGGGACAACACGTTCCCGCAGACCATCGTCGGCGCGACGCTCGAGACGGTCCAGATGGCGCTGGCCGGGACTTTCCTGGCGCTGCTGGTTGCGTTTCCCGTCGGCTTTCTCGCCGCGCGCAACACCACGCCGCATCCGTGGGTCTATTCCGGTGTGCGCTCCGTGTTGAATTTAGTGCGCACGATTCCCGATCTCGCTTTGGGGCTGCTCTTTGTCGCGGCGGTGGGTCTCGGCGCGTTCGCCGGCACGCTGGCACTGTTCATCCACACGGCGACCGTGTTGGGAAAGCTGCTTTCGGAATCGGTGGAAAATATCGACGAGGGCGTGGTCGATGCGATCCGCGCGACCGGCGCCGGTTACACGCAAGTGCTCGCGTTCGCCGTCGTGCCGCAGATTTTGCCCGACCTGATCTCGTTCACGCTCTATCGCTTTGAAACCAATATCCGCTCGGCGTCGGTGTTGGGCTTGATCGGCGCGGGCGGCATCGGCTATCTCATGAACACGAGCTTCCGCACGTTTCAATATCAGGAGGCCGCCGCGATCGTCGTCGTACTGGTCGTGCTGGTGATGTTGGTCGATTACGCGAGCTCGCGGCTCAGAGAATGGGTGGTGTAACGCAATCGATGAAAGCTGAAAGCCTGTCCTGAGCGGAGTCGAAGGGATGAAAACGGAAATTTAAAAAGGGGAAAGCAGATGAAATTAAATATTGTGGGCAGTCCGCTTGGGCGGATCGAGGGGCCGGAGAAAGTCGGCGGCAAGACGCTCTACACGGCCGACGTCGAGCTTCCCGGCATGTTGTGGGGCCGGTGCTTGCGCAGCCCGTACGCGCACGCGCGTATTCTGCGCGTGAACGCGGACAAGGCCAAAAAAGTAAAAGGCGTCGCGTCGGTTTTAACGGCTGGCGACGTGTCTCCGTTCCGTGTCGGTCTCAGCTTGCAGGACACGCCGCTGCTCGCCCGGGGCAAAGTCCGCTTCATGGGCGAGAAGGTCGCGGCGGTCGCCGCCGAGAATCTCGACGCCGCGGACGAGGCCCTCTCGCTCATCGAAGTCGATTACGAGGAATTGCCCGGAGTCTTCGATCCGAGAAAAGCGATGAGCGCGGGCGCGCCGTTGGTGCATGAGGAGCTGCCGTCGTATAAAGGATTTCATCCGCCGCCGGAGACGCTGCCGAACGTCTTTGCGATTCAGAACTGGGCCGCGGGCGACGTCACCGCCGGGTTTAAAGAAGCCGATCTCGTTATCGAACATACCTTCAAAACCGGACTCGCGCATCAAGCCTACTTGGAGCCGCATGCAGTCGTCGTTGCGGTGGACGGCTCGAATCGCATCGACATCTGGGCTTCGTGCAAAGCGCCGTTCCGTGTCAAGTCGCATCTCGCAAGGCAACTGGAAATTCCCAAGGAGCAGATCCGCGTCCACGTGGTCGCCGTCGGCGGCGACTTCGGCGGCAAGGGCGCGCTGATGGATATTCCGATCTGTTACGAGCTGGCAAGAGCGACGCGGCGGCCGGTGAAGATGGTCATGACTTACCATGAAGAGTTGACCGCGGGCGATCCGCGACACTCGTCGGTCATCCGGATCAAGAGCGGCGTAAAAAAAGACGGCACGATCGTTGCCCGCGAGGCGGAAGTGATTTTTAACAGCGGCGCTTACGCTTCGTTCAAGCCGGGCGAAGTCCCCAACTTGGGCGGCGCGACGCACGTGACCGGAGTCTACCGGATTCCGAATTATTCGGTCCGCTCGTACGGCGTCTACACCAACGGCGTGCCCTGCGGCTACTATCGCGCGCCCGGCCAGCCGCAGGCGGTCTTCGCGGCGGAATCGCACACCGATCTTCTCGCCAAAGCCGTCGGCATGGAGCCGCTCGAGTTTCGTCTGAAAAATCTCCTGCGCGAGGGCGACAAATTGGCCGGCGGCCGGGCGATCGAGAAATTGCGCTGCCGCGAGACGCTGCTGGCCGCCGCGAAGAAAATCGGCTGGAAGAAGAAAGCGGGAAAAAATATCGGCCGCGGCATCGGCGTTTCTTTCCGTCACGTCGGCGGGTCGGGTCTGGCCAACGCCGAGATCTCGGCTTCCCCGGACGGCAAGATCGCGATTCTCACCGCGGTGCCGGACATCGGCACGGGCACGCACACGCTGCTGCAACAGATCGCGGCGGAAGTTCTCACGATCCCGACCAAAGACGTGCGCGCGGAAATCGGCGACACCGAAACTTTCGAAAACGACGCCGCGCCGGGAGGCAGCAAGATCACCAACATGAGCGGCCATGCGGTGCTGGCGGCGGCCGAAGAGCTGCGCGAACGGCTGATCTCCATTGCGGCGTCCATGTTGGCATGCGGCGCCGGCGACGTGAAGCTCGTGAAAGGGCGTTTTTCAACCACGCGCGGCGCAAAAAAATCTTTGAGCTTCGCCGAGGTCTGCCGGCGCGCCGCCGACGGTAAAGGCGAGCTGCGCATTCGCAAAAGTTACGAAGTCAAAGGGCGCTCGCCGGTCGCCGCTTTCGTCGTTCAGATCGCGGAGGTCCAGGTGGACGGCGAAACCGGCCAGCTTAAAGTGAAGCGCATGGTGACGGCGCACGACGTGGGCACGGTCATCAATCCGCTCACGCATCAGGGGCAAATCGAGGGCGGTCTGGTCCAGGGATTGGGTTACGCCGTCATGGAAGAGGTGGTGACGGAGCAGGGGAAAGTTTTGACCGCAAACTTTGGCGATTACCGCATCCCGTGTATCGCCGATATCCCCTCGCTGGAGACCGTCCTGATCGAAGATGCGACGGGGCCGGGTCCATTCGCCGCAAAACAGATCGGCGAGAACGGCATCATCGCCACGGCGGGCGCGATCGCAAATGCCCTCGACGCCGCCGCCGGTGTCAGAATCCTGGATCTTCCGCTCACGGCGGAAAAAATTTACTTCGCGCTGAAGTCGTCGTCGAAATCGGCGGCGTGAGGCCGCCGTTTTCGTTACTGGTTAATTAGTTGACTGGTTACTCGAAACTCATTCGTCCACTGATTGCCGAACGTGACTTGCCAGTAACTACTAATCAATAACCAGTAACAGACTACATAGGCATTTTTTCACCGGTATGATAATGTCGCTGTGAAATTGAGGACTGTTTAATGATTCGCACGGTTGGATTAGTAGCCAAATACGAAGAGCCCAAGGCGGCCGAGATGGTGAGCTGGCTCGTGCCTTGGCTCAAGGAAAAGAAAAAACGGGTCCTTGTCGAGGCGGGCCTGTTCAAGAACGGCGCGCAGCCGTGCACCAAGAAAGAGATGGTAAAAAAAGCGGACCTGATCGTCGTCCTGGGCGGCGACGGCACGCTGCTCAGCGTCGCCCGTTTGGTCGAGCGGCCGAAGGTGCCTATCCTCGGTGTTAATCTCGGTGGACTCGGCTTCATCACCGAGATCGCCGTCGATGAGCTCGAGTCCGTCCTCGAAAAAACCCTGGCGGGAGACTTTGCCGTCGAGAAGCGGATGACGCTCGAAGTCCGGGTTCAAGGCAAAAGAGCCAAGCCGAAGAAATTCCGCGTTCTCAACGAGGCGGTGATCGCCAAGGGCGCGCGCTCACGGATCGTCGATCTCGAAGCCTACGTAGGAAAAGAATATCTGTGCACGTATCGCGCCGACGGGTTGATCATCTCCACTCCGACCGGCTCGACGGCGTATTCCCTCGCGGCGGGCGGCCCGATTCTTTATCCCTCGCTGGGAGCCATCGTGCTCTCGCCCATCTGTCCGCACACGTTGACCAACCGGCCGATCGTCGTCTCCAGCAAATCGACCATCCGCGTCGTGCTCCGCTCGGGCGGCAACACGGTTTTTTTAAGCCCCGACGGACAACAGGGCGTCCTTTTAAAAGACGGCGACATCGTCGAGGTCAGCGACTACGGCGTGCCGGTCTCGCTCGTGAAAGCGCCTTCGCGCGGTTATTTCGAGGTCCTGCGCAACAAGCTCAAGTGGGGCGAACGCTAAGCGGAACTTGAAATGCTGCGAGAGCTGAGAATCAAAAATTTCGCAGTCATCGACGAAGTGGCCTTGGACTTGGCCGCGGGCCTCAACGTTCTCACCGGCGAGACCGGCGCGGGCAAAACGATCGTGCTCAGCGCGCTCGCTCTGGTTTCGGGCGGGCGGGTTTCCGCCGATATCATCCGCCACGGCGAGGAGGAGGCGAGCGTCGAAGCGCTGTTCGAGTCGTTTCCGGCGCCGCTCAAGGAAAAGCTCGGCGCGGCGGGACACGAGATCGAAGAAGATCTCGTCGTCAAGCGCGTCGTCAGCCGCGCGGGGAAAAATCGCATCTATTTAAACGGCGGGCTTTGTCCGCTTGGACTTCTCTCCGACATCGGTCCCAGCCTGATCCACATCTACGGCCAGCACGAGCACCAGACGCTGCTGAGACCCGAGAGCCATCTCCAATTGCTCGACGATTTCGCCGGCTTGAATGAGAAAGCCGCGGAGATGAGCCGGAAATATTCCGTCCTCGCCGCCGTCTGGAATGATCTCAGCCGCGCTAAAGAGCTGCTCGACAAGCGCCGGCGCGAAGAGGAGTGGCTGCGCGCGCAAGCCGAGGAAATTTTCCGCGCGCAGTTGCAGCCGGCAGAAGAAGAGGAATTGAAGGAGCGGCGAAATATTCTGATGCACGCGGAGAAACTCTACCAGGGCTGCAAGGAAGGGGAGGATCTGCTTTACGAAGGCGACGAGGCGGTGGCCGGCCGCTTGGGGAAATATGTCGCGCGACTCAAAGATCTGGCCCGGATCGACAGCGGACTCGACGCGGCGGTGGAGCTGCTCGACTCCGCGCTGGCGCAATTGCAGGAGGGCGCGTCTTTTCTCCGGCGCCATACCGGCAGCGTCCAGTTCGATCCGGCGGCCCAGGAGCAATTGGAAGAGCGTCTCGCCGAGATCGGCCGGCTGAAACGAAAGTACCAGGGGTCGATCGAGGAGATTCTCAAGCACGGCGAAGAACTCGCCGAAGAGTTGAAAGGGTTGGAGCGCGGGGAAGAAGAGATCCCCGCGCTGGAGCGGGCGTGCGAGCAGGCGCGACGGTCGGCCTGGGAGACCGCGGAGGCGCTCTCGCGCGAGCGCAAGAAAGCGGCGGGCAAATTCAAGAAAGAAATGGAAAAGGAACTGGCGACTCTCGGCATGGCCGGCACGGCGTTCGAAGCGCGCTTTCTCGATTCTACTGAAACGGGTGACGGCTCTCCGTTTGCCGAGGCCGGAAAAAAATTAACCGATCAGGGAATGGATCAGGTCGAATTTTATTTTTCACCCAATCCCGGCGAGCCGGTCAAGCCGCTGGCGAGGATCGCCTCGGGCGGCGAGCTCTCGCGCCTGATGCTGGCGATCAAGTCTCTCGTTCTCGGCCGCGGGGATATCCCGACGCTTTTGTTCGACGAAGTGGACGCGGGCATCGGCGGCCGGGTGGCGGAGATCGTGGGGCAGAAGCTCAAAAAAGTCGCCGCCTCGCACCAGGTCATTTGCGTGACGCACTTGCCGCAGATCGCCGCGCTGGCCGACTCTCACTACGTCGTTGAGAAAGAAGTTGCCAAAGGGCGGACCTTCACCGGCGTCAAGCATCTCGCCGAGCGCGATAGAGTCGCGGAGGTCGCGCGCATGTTGGGCGGAGTGAAAGTTACCGACAAGGCGATCCGCCACGCG
>JBGQBP010000237.1:0-5961 GCA_041494945.1 Binatia bacterium
CCGGCGATCAGTCGGGCGTAAAGGTCGTACGCCACTCCGGGGCGGGCGCCGACGAGCACCGTGATGGTTTTGTTTTGGTAATAATTCCCGGCGCGCTCGGAAGAGGCGTTCATACTTTGGCGGCTCTCCCGGCGCGCGACGGTTGCATCGAGGCCCGGGCTGCCGGCCGGCGAAGTTCTACTGAACGACGAACAGTTTCTTGATCTGCTCCAGAACCTCGGGCGGTTGGTTCATCGCTTCTTTGGCCATGGCCTGAAGCTCCGGGCCTTTTCCCGGCATGACCTCGATTCGTAATTTCTTCGCCTCGGCGATGAGTTCCGTATCCTTGACGGCCTTGTCGTAAGCCTCGCGTAGGATCTTGACCCTCTCCGGAGGGGTGCCGGGAGCAACGAGCATCGACCTCGCCCATTCTCCGCCCGCGAGCATGGCCTCCGCGAGCCTGCGCTTGGGCGCCGGCGTTTTGTATTCGTCCATCAACTCGAAAAGAGTGGGCCCGTTGACCCGCTCGTCTCTCTTGCGCCCGCTCTGGGCAAGGAACCGAACGAAGTTGTTTTTATTCCAGGTCAAGAACGGCTCGCGCGAGAAAAACGTGGAAATCGTGAGCCCTTGGCAAGCGACCTCGCCGCGCTCGACGGCGATGGCGATCTCGTTGCTGCCGGGATAGCCGACGACCTGATTGACCTTGGCGCCGATCGTCTCTTCGAGGATCCTCGACATGACATAGTCGGAGCCTCCAACACCGGTGGTGCCGCATTTAGGCGGCTCCTTGGCCTGCATGACGTCCTTGATCGATTTGTACGGCGCATCGGAACGGATGAAAAGCATCATGTCATCCCTTTCCAGAGAACCGATCCAGGACATCTTGATGAGATCGAACTTGACCTCTTTATCGCCCGACAACTGGCTCAGATAAGTGTTGTTGTGCGGCATCAACAGCGTCAGCCCGTCGGGCTTGGCCACTCCGTAGACGTAGTTAGCGGCGATCACCGAGCCGGCGCCCGTCATGTTTTGCACGATGATATCCGGATTTCCAGGGATGTATTTTCCCATGTAGCGCGCCAGCAGGCGGGCCGCCCGGTCGTAGCCGCCACCGGCACTGAGGCCGACGACGATCTTGATGGTCTTGCCTTGGTAAAAAGGCGTCTGCGCAAAAATCGGTTTAAGGGTTGAAAGGTTTAAGAGTTGAAGGGATAGAAGAAAAAAAAAGGCGAGAGGCAAAATGTTTCTTATGCCTGTTGTCTTTTCTTCTTGAACCCTTAAACCTCTAAACCCTGAAACCCTTGAACCTTTCATGCGTCCTCCAACATCGAAAAATTATTCCAGACCCAGCCAGGCGAAGAGCGCGCCCTGCGGAAAAGGGAGATGCAGGAGACGGTCGAAAAGGCCCCAGAAGCAGAGCCATGCCGCCGCCGTCAGGGCGATCGAGAGCGGCCAGCGTTCGCGCGACTGGACCTTGAGATACAGAAACACGAGCAGTGGCACCGAATAGAAGAACCCGATCAGCCAGATGGCGATGATATAGCCGACGATCCAGGAGAAAATATTCAGGGTGCGGCGGCGGGCCACGACCGGGTCCGTCCGCGCGGCGAACTGTACGTCGACCGGAGCGTCGTCATGGCGTTTTGTCGGTTCGATTCCCCTGAGGTCGAGCACGAGCTGAACCAGCGCCAGCACCAGCATCGGTATCCCGACCGCCCACGGGTAGAGGCGCGCTTGGAGGCGCCAATCCTTCGCCGTGTAGGCGAAGACGGCGAAGAACACGACCAGAATGATGCTAAGAATTACCTGAGGTTTGATCTTCGTAAACATAGTCGGATTTTTGATATCCCCTGGCATTGTTGCAGTTGCTTAACGCTTCGCGCATATCGGCACGCAACATTCGATTTGCTGATGTTTCGATTATCATAGACTCTATGGCGCGGTCAATTGCTGGTCGGCGCCGCTTTTCACGGGCGATGAAGCCGTGGTAATAGGGATGCACGCGGTCGAGTCGTTATGGATTTTTGCCTACGTCCGGACGAAGAAATCCTCCGCCAGGAGGTCGAGGAGTTCGTTCGTCAGGAGATCGCTCCTCTGGAGCCGATCTTCGAGGGCGCGCCCGATATCTTCGAGGGGAGCCGGTGGAAGAGCCGGGCCAAGCGGAGCCGCGACCCGGAGGTCAAACGTTTCGTCGCAATCATGGAAGGGCTGAAGCATAAAGCCGAGGAGCGAGGGCTTTGGTTTCTCGACGTTCCTCGAGTCTACGGCGGGCGGGAGATCACGAACGTGGCGATGATCGCCGTGATCGAGGAATTGGAAAAAGCTTCGGTGCCGTTCGAGCTCGGCAACCACGTTTCCAACATTCTCTATGCCTGCAAGGGGGAGCAGATCGAGCGGTTCCTCCTGCCGTGCATCCGGGGCGAGAAAACGGCCTGCTTCGCTCTGACCGAGCCAGGGGCGGGCTCCGATCCGTCCATGATGGCGGCCACGGCAACGCTGGATGGTGAGTTTTTCGTTCTCAACGGAACCAAAATGTTTCCCACTTTCGGCGACGTTGCCGACTTTGTCCAGGTTTTTGCCAGACTGCCGGGGACCAAGGGGCGCGAAGGCGTTACTTGCTTTCTCGTCGATACGGGCCATCCCGGTTACCGCGTCGTGCGCAGCATCGAGACCATCGCCGGGACCGAGCCATGCGAACTTGTCTTCGATGGCTGCCGGGTTCCGAAGAGCCAGGTGCTGGGTGAAGCGGGAAAGGGTTGGGAGTTGAATCAGGCCTGGCTTGGCGTCAGGCGTTTTCAGGTGGGGATCCGCTGTCATGGGACCGCGCAGCGCGTGCTGCGCCGCGTGTGCGATCTCGTGCGGCGCAGCGTGAAAGAGCGTGAGCGGTTTGCCGCTTCCGTCGGCCGTTTCCGGGGCGAGCTGGAGGCGCTGCGCGGCATTACTTATCATGGCTCGTGGAAAGCGGACGAAGGAATGGACGTGCGCTTCGAGGCGGCGTGCGTCAAACTTTTCGGCACCGAGGTGCTCCATAAGGTCGTCGATTTTGCCCTTGAGGCGGCAGGCCCTTCCGTCTTCAGGAAAGACCACGCCATCGCCCGCGCCTTTCGCTATGCCCGGCCGCGGCGGATCGTGGAGGGCGCCTCTGAAATCCAGCGCCACGTGATTCAGCGGGCGCTGTTCCGCGAGGGAACCGCTCTCCTCGAATGGGTCTAGCCGATGGATCTCAGATTAAGCGAGGAAGAAAGACTGATCAGAGAAACCGCCGCGCGGTTCGTCGCGAAGGAGCTGATGTCCCAAGAGGGATCGTTTCTCAAACAGAAAGAGGCGTTTCTTCCTCCCGGCGATCCGCGGCGGCGGGATTTGGACCGCGACACTAGAAAATCTCTCGTTGAGAAGGCCAAGCGCGCCGGGCTGTGGGCGTTGGATTTACCGGACGAAGTCGGAGGATCGCGTGTCAGTCAAATCGCCCGGATTCTCATCTATCGCGAGTTCGGACGAACGGCGCTGCCCTTCGAGCCGCCGGCGCTGCCGGCCGTGGTCGCCGGCAGCCCGTACGCGCTAAGGCTGGCGAGCGGCGAGATGTCGCTTACGCTCGCGTTCGACGAAGCGCATAAGAGCGCAGACTTGAGCGAGATCCACACGTCCTACAGGCGCGCCTCCGGCGGTTACGAGATTTATAATACCGGCATCGACGTGATCGATCCCGGCAGCGATCTTTATCTTTTGCCGGCGCAGGGGCAAGCCTCGGGCGAGACGGCTCTTTTTCTACTCGAGAGCGGAGCGCCCGGAGTTCGACTGGACGGCGAGACCGACCTCACGACGGACCAAAGCGTGGCGCGACTCTCGCTCAGCGGGTGCAGGGTGACATCCGAAAATTTGTTGGGCTCCGCGCGCGCCGTGCTTGAAATTATCGCTTCGGAGCAACTGCGCATCGCCGCGCGCGCTCTCGGCATGACGCTGCGCTGCCTGGACGATTCGCTCGAGCACGCGCGCAACCGCGTCACTTTCGGCCGGCCGCTCGCGGCGCGGCAGGCGATTCAATGGATGTTGGCCGATCTTGCCGTGAGCCTGCGCACCTGCACCTGGCTGACGCTGGAGGCCGCACGGAAGGCGGACCAAGGCGACGATTATTTTCACGAGGCTGCTTTAGCCAAAAAGCGCGCCGCGCGGATGGCTTTCGAAGCGGCGGATACGGCGATCCAGATTCACGGCGGCTACGGCGTGTCCAAGGAATTTCCTTTCGAGGGCTTTTACCGTGAAGCAAGGCTGATGCGGCTGCTATACGGCCGCGAGGCGGAGATCGATCGGAAGATGGGGGAGGAAGCGTTAGGGGTTAGGGGTGAGGCGTAAGGCGAGAGGCGTGAGCACGACGAGAGGAGACAGCATTGCGGCGTAAGAAAGTTTGTTTTGTCGGCTACGGTTCGACGGAGTATTCGCGCAAATCCGAAGAGCCTCTGCTCGGGCACTACGCGACGGCGATTCGCGCCGCGCTCGATCAGACCGGATTGAAGAAGAAAGACATCCACGGCTTGTCGATCACGACGCAGTCGAGTCCGGACACTGCGCCGCACGTGGCGGAACAACTTGGGTTTGAGCTGGACTGGGTATTGAACGCCGATTACGGCGGCGCCGGCGGCGTGGGCGCGGTGCGCCGCGCTGCGGATGCCATCGAGTGCGGCCATCTCGACGTCGCGCTGCTGGTCGGCGGGAACTCCTTCGACAAGAGCGTGCCGCATCAGCGGCCGCTGGAATACCAGCGCGGCAACTTCGTCGACGTTTACGGCTACGGCGGGCCGAATTCATTGATGGCTTTGATTCAGCGCCTGCACATGGAAAACTTCGGCACGACCCTGGAACAGATCGGCAAGATCGCCGTGGCGCAGCGCTTCAACGCGATCAACAATCCGCAGGCGCTGTTTCGCGAGCCGATGACGATGGAGGATTATTTGAACTCGCGCATGATCTCCGATCCGGTTCGGCTGTTCGATTGCGTCATGCCTTGCTCGGGGGCGGAATGTTTGATCCTGGCATCGGAAGAAAAGGCGAAACAGATTTCCGACAAGCTGGTCTATTTGGTGACGGATGCCGAGAAAGTGCATTACCAGGTCGCCAACATGCTGCCGGAGAAGACCACCTTCGGCATGAAAGCGGTCGGCGAGAAAATCTTTGCTGAAGTTAAGCGCGAGGATATCGACCTGTGGGAAATCTACGACGACTATCCGATCGCGGTGATGATTCAAATCGAGGATTTCGGCTATTGCAAAAAGGGCGACGGCGGCAAGTTCGTCGACGCGCACGATCTGACTTACAAAGGCGATTTCCCGGTGAATACCGGCGGCGGCGAATTGTCCGTCGGTCAAGCGGGGCTGGCGGGCGGTTTTCTCCACGTCGTCGAAGCGCTGCGCCAGCTGAGAGGCGAGGCCCAAGGCCATCAAGTGCAAAAAGCCCGGCGCGCCTTGGTCACGGGCATCGGCTGGCTCAACTACGGGCGCAATCTCGGCACCACCGCCGCGCTGGTCATGGAAAGGAGAAAGTAATGGCTGAAGCAAGAGCACCGCAAAAAAGTTTGCCCAAGATCAATCCGGTCGACCGGCCGTTCTGGGAAGGCGCGGCGAAAAATAAGTTTCTCCTGCAGAAATGCAAAAGCTGCGGCAAGGTGCAGTTCTTCCCGCGCGTCGCCTGCGTCGACTGCTTCGGCGAGCTGGATTGGATCGAAGCCAAAGGCACGGGCAAGATTCACACCTTCACGCTCGTCCGCGTGCCGCGCAATCCGGCGTTCAAAGAAGAAGCGCCGATCTATTACATCAACGTGATCCTGGACGAAGGCGTGATCATCGAGAGCCGCTTGCTCGGCGAAAATAAGGAAAATGTAAAAATCGGCGACCGAGTGAAGGTGCGCTACGAACAAACGCACAATCCGGAGATCAAGCTGCCGTGCTTTGAGCTGGCCGGGTAGAATTTTAGATTTTCGATTGCCAAAGG
>JBGQBP010000238.1:0-5956 GCA_041494945.1 Binatia bacterium
ATGCAGGGAATTTTGCGATCTATCACTACTTCGTACCCATTTGCCACAAGTACTAAATCTGGCTTGCGAGCAAGATCCGCAATACGCTCATTGAGTTCTGCGTTTTCCTTCTCCTGAATGTGAGTATTATAGATGGCGAAGGCTCCAGCAACGATGATCACGGCAAGGAATACTGCTTGCAGTATTCGATGCTGTCGCTTCTCGCCCTTTGCAGTGAAGAAATCAACGCACCAACTTAGCAATGCGGCAAGCATTACTATGATTTGCTGTATGATTATACTGCTCAGCATAACATAACTGTTAAGCGTATTGTGACGGCACTGATCTTATTGCCTCTCCAAAGGCTTGATAAGTAATTCCTTCTTCGGCCCTAGACAACTTAGAATCTAATTTCGCCGCAGAAACAACAACAATCCTGATGCAAGCAGATACGACGTTGAGATCACGCTGAAGGCGGGGCCGAAGCCGTACTTCACCATGATGCCGCCGGTGATCATGGTCCAGAACGGGATCGATAGGAAGCCGATGAAATAGTAAAGGCTGAAGGCCGCGTCGAAGAGATCCTCACCGACCAAGTCGCTGAGCAGCGCCTGGGTCAGCGTCTGCCGCGACGTCACCGCCGCGCCGTAGATCACCAGGTTGGCGAACAGCGGGACCGAGACCGTCTCCTGCCAGCCGAGCCACAACGTCGAGAGCGCGGAGAGCACCAGCGAAGTTTGAATGACCCGCTTCCGATCGAAGCGGTCGGAGACCCAGCCCCAAACCATCGGCCCGCACAAACTCCCCACCTGGATCAACGTAAACAGGAACGCCGCGTGCGTGACGTCGAGGTGAAAATCGCTCACGAAGTGAGGGATGATGTAAATTTCGTTGATGTCCTGTCCCCGGCCGGCGGCGCCGGCCATAAAGACCAGCGAGACGAGCATAATATTTTTGTTCTGCAGGCACTTCTTGTAGGCTTCCCAGCCGAGCGGCGCCAGTCTGGACTTCGGCTTGTCGGAAGCGGCCGGGCGCAAACTATCTCTAAAGACGAAACAGATCATTCCCATCGCGGTGGCGACCGCGCCGACGATCCAAAAAACCGCGCGCCAGCCGACGTGAGAGATGAGCAGCGCGGTGAGAAGCGGCGCGATCAGGCCGCCGATCTGCCCGGAGGTGGAATGGATCGCCAGCGCGCGCCCGCGCGCGGTTCCGAAATAACTCGCGAGAATGCTGGAGCCGACCGGATGCTGCGGGCTGGAGCCGAGGCCGCCCAAAAGACGCGTCGTAAAGAAATATCGATAACCGGAAGCGAATCCGGTAGCGGCGACGGAAATTCCCAGCAAGCAGTTCCCGACGCCGAGAATCACTCCCCTTCTCACGTGTGGCACGATGAAGCCGTAGAGCGCCTGAAAGATACTGCTCAGAGTGTTGTATGTGGCGGCGATCGAGGCGATCGCCACGAGACCGATGCCCAGGTCTCTCATCATGAGCGGGTAGATGACGGCCAGCATCGCCGACTGAAAGTGATTGATGAAGTGCGCGCCGCAGACGATGCCGAAAACCGTTCCGCGGCCCAGCGCCGTTTCCTTTACTGTCGATGCCGTCTCGCTCATGTGGTTCAGCCCCGCCCTCCTCTTATAGCGATTTCCGCTGCGGCTCAAATTCTTTGCGTGTCGCTGCGGGCGTATCGGCGGACATGAAGAAACTTGCCGCGAGGCCGATCAGCATGACGAAGAAACCGGCCAAAAAAGCGTGCCACAGCGAGCCTGCGAGAATTTCAATCAGGACCTTTTGCAGCGAATCGGGAATCAACGCGCGCGTAACCGGGTCCAAAAGGTTTTGCGGATTGGCGAGTTTTGTGAGCAGGCCGCCTCCTACGTCCTGGAAAGCGCCGAATGAAACCTCGATCAACCGGCGTTCCATGCGGCCGACAAGAACGCCGCCCATCAAGGCAATGCCGAACGCTCCGCCGAGCATGCGCGCGAGCATGACGGTCGATGTGGCGGCGCCGAGCTGGCTCAGCGGCGCGGCGTTCTGCGCCGCGACCATGGACGTGATAGTGACCATGCCCATGCCGACGCCGATCACCGCGCCGATCGCCAGCACGGAAAAATATCCCAGATGGTTTCCGGCGGCGACGAACGCGCCGTATCCGGCGGCCATCAGGAGCATGCCTGCGATAGAGACGGCGCGATAACCGAGGCGATTCATTCCGGCGCCGGCGATGAAGCTGCCGGCCGTCCACCCCAGGCTCGCCACAACCAGAGTGATTCCGGCGCGCGCGGCGTCGGCGCCCAGCGCGCCCTGAACGTAGAGCGGCAGATAGCTGATGATCCCGAACATTCCCATGGACGCGAGCCACGCCAGTCCCAAACAAACTCTGAAGAGACGCAGGCGAAACAACGCGAGCGGCAAGATCGGCTCCGGCGAGCGCCGTTCGATTCGGTAAAACCAGAAAAGCACCGCGAAGGACGCGGCCAGAAGACCGATCAGTATTCCATTCGATGCGAAGGAATTCCTCTGGCCTTGCTCGAGCGCGTAGAACAGGAACAACAGGCCGGCGAGAAGCGCCGCGGCCCCTTTCAAATCGGGCCGCCGCCGGCGCTCTTCTTTAGTCTCGCTCACGCCGAAGGCGATCAGCAGCGCGGCGATGAGACAGAGCGGCAGGTTGATGAAGAAAATCCAGCGCCAGCTCCAGTACTGAGTGATGACGCCGCCGGCCAGGGGCCCCAGGATGGATGCGATCCCCCACAGGCCGCTGATCAGCGCCTGCATCTTCGCGCGCTTTTCCGGCGGGAACAAAAATCCGATCAGGATAAAAGAGAGCGCATAGATCGCGCCGCCGCCGATGCCCTGAAGGGCGCGAAAGAAAATGAGATGCTCCATGCTTTGAGCCGCGCCGCACAGCGCCGAGCCGAGCGTGAACAATCCGATGCCGATCAGAATGAGACGGCGGCGCCCGTAGAGGTCGGAGAGATTGCCGAATAGCGGCGTGGAGAGCGCGGAGGTGAGCATGTAGGTCGAGAAGACCCAGCCGTACAGCTCCAATCCGCCGAGCTTGCCGACGATCGTCGGCATGGCGGCGCTGACGACGGTGCCGTCGATCGCGAACAGGAAAATAACCAGCATGACCCCGGAAACGGCGACGGCGTGCCCGCGGGCGGAAGGCGGCTTCGATGCGCTTACCAAGGTGACCTTTTACGATGATCGATTCGGCAGGAAAAATCCCGACTCTATCGCGATTCTTTTTGCTTCAGCAATTGGTCCAGTTTTCTTCGGTCTTGTTCCGAAAGTTTCTCTTTGACCGGTCCCGTCGCTCGGCCGGGCGCCGGCTTCTTTCCGTCCCAACCCATGCGCCACGAAATCTCCGGCCAGAAGAACCAGAGCGCAATGGCACAGAAGAGTATGACGGCCAGCGCGAGAAATAGACCCCCGCTTCCTCTCTTCTGTTTCATCTCTCTGATCTTTGAAAACTCTTCGCAGGCTGCTCAAAAGACTCAGAGGCAAGGCGCGCGATAATCGACGAGCTGAGGCGTACTTTACCGAGTACGTTGAAGCGAGGCGATTGAGCGCAACGCAGCATATGAGTCTTCTTGGGCAGCCTGCCTAGTATTTCGGCTTGAAGGCGAAGTGGTGCGTGGTGTTGACAAAACGTATCGTGCGCGTCTTGGAGCGCATGACCACGGAGTGGGTGGTCGCGCCGCCGGGAAAGAAGTGAACGCCGTCGAGGTAGTCGCCGTCGGTCACGCCGGTTGCCGCGAACATCACCTCTCCGTGCGCCAACTCTTCGATCGAGAATTTCTTCTCGATGTCTTTGATGCCCATCTTGTGGGCGCGTTCGATCTCCTCGGGATTTCTCGGCTTCAGCCGTCCTTGCATCTCGCCGCCGATACAACGCAGCGCCGCCGCCGCGAGCACGCCCTCGGGCGCGCCGCCGATTCCGAGCAGCAGATCGATGCCGGTCTCCGGCTTGGTCGTCGCGATCGCCGCCGACACGTCGCCGTCGCTGATCAGCCGGATACGGGCGCCCGCCTTCCTGACTTCCTTGATCAGCGCCTCGTGCCGCGGCCGGTAGAGGATGATCACGGTGAGATCCTCCACGCGCGCTCCCTTGGCCTGGGCGAGCGCTTTCAAATTTTCCGTCGGGCTTTTGTCGAGATCGACGACTCCCTTGCCCACCGGTCCGACGGCGATCTTGTCCATGTAGGTATCGGGGCAGTGAAGAAAGTTTCCCTTGTCGGCCATAGCAATGACCGACAACGCGTTCGGCCCGCCGTTGGCGCAGATCGTGGTTCCCTCTAGAGGATCGAGCGCGATGTCCACCTCCGTGCCGCCCTTGCCGCCGCCGACCTTCTCGCCGATGTAGAGCATCGGCGCTTCGTCTCTCTCGCCCTCGCCGATCACGATCGTGCCGTCGATGGCGAGGCCGTTGAAGGCCTGGCGCATCGCGTCCACCGCGGCCTGGTCCGCGGCCTTCTCGTCTCCTCTTCCCATGAGACGCGCGCTCCACAGCGCGGCGGCCTCGGTCACTCGAACGACTTCTAACGCGAGGTTTCGATCCACGGTTTTGCCCCTCCTATCAAAGCATCGATCAACGCGAAGGCTTTTTCGACCACGACTCCGCTCTTCTTAGCGTCGCTCTCGTTGAATCCGAATTGATTCCGTTGCGCGCGCGTGTCCGAGTCGAAGAAGACGAATGGAACCGGATCGGGGACGTGGGTCTTCAAGACGATCGGCGTCGGATGGTCGGGCAGGAGGAGCAGTCTCCAATCATTCCGCTTCTCCATCCCGCGAAGCACGGTGCCCACGACCTTTTCGTCGATATCTTCGATCGCTTTGATCTTCTTCTCCGCGTCACCCATGTGGCCGGCCTCGTCGGGCGCCTCGACGTGGATGAAGACGAAATCTTTCCGCTCCAGCGCCGCGACGCCGTATTCGCCCTTACCTTTATAATTCGTATCGAAGAATCCGGTGGCGCCGGGAACTTTGATCCGCTCCAGACCCGCGTAGACGCCCAGCCCGTTGATGATATCGACCGCCGAGATGACAGCGCCTTCGATGCCGAAGCGCTCTTTGAGCGACGGCAGCGCGGGCGCCCTCCCCTGTCCCCAGAGCCAAATCGAAGTGGCGCGCCGCTCGCCTTTCTGATCGCGCTTGCGATTTACCGGATGCGCGGCGAGAAGCTTTTGCGAGCCGCGCATCAAATCAATGAGCAGCTCCGCGCCGTCTCCCTCGGGCATATAAGCGGCAATATTTTGGTCCGTGATATCGTGCGGCGGCGTTGTCTGCATCTTCTCCTTGCCGCCGCGCCAGACCATGAGGTTGCGGTAACTCACGCCCGGGTAAAATTCCACTCCGGCGCCGCTGAGCTTTGGGTTCAGGTCGCCAATGATCTCCGCCGCCTCTGCGCTCGTGATGTGCCCGGCGGTGAAGTCTTGCATGATGACGCCGCCGTTTTGTTTCGCGAGCGTGACCAGATTGCAGCGAAAGGCGATATCCGCAGGCGATAGCGAGATGCCGATACTCGCGGCTTCAAGCGGCGCGCGGCCGGTGTGATAGCGCGCCGGATCGTAACCCAGGATGCTCATGTTCCCGACGTCGCTGCCGGGTGGAAAACCTTTCGGGATAGTGTAGGCGAGACCGAAGACTCCGTGCGACGCCAGCCAGTCCATGTTGGGAGTAGCGGCAACTTCGAGCGGAGTTCGGCCGCCGTAGCTGTCCAGCGGATAATCCGCCATGCCGTCGCCTTGGAGAATAATATATTTCATGACGCGGCTTCGCGCTCGAAGATCTCTTTGAGCGGCTTCAAATCGGCGGCGATCCGGATCGGCTTGTCCGACTCGCGGATGGCCGTGTCGGGATCTTTGAGGCCGTGGCCGGTGAGCGTGCAGACTACGACGTCGCCTTTGCGAAAGATTCCTTCTTTTTGTTTTTTGATAACGCCGGCGATCGATATGGCCGAAGCGGGCTCGGC
>JBGQBP010000239.1:0-5949 GCA_041494945.1 Binatia bacterium
CCATGCGGAACCACTTTATGTACGAACACCATAGTGACCGCTTGTTGCCGCGCGCCGCGTTCTTGCGTCGCTTGGGCCGTCACGCGAGCGTCGCGCTCATCGTGGTCGCGGGCTCCCTGACGCTGGGTATTCTCGGTTATCACTTCCTGGAGAATCTCGGATGGATCGACGCGCTGCTGAACGCCTCGATGATTCTCGGCGGGATGGGACCGGTCAACGAAATCCATACCGTCGCGGGCAAGATCTTCGCTTCGATCTACGCTCTCTACTCCGGCCTGATCGTTCTGGTTGTCGCCGGCGTGCTGTTCGCGCCGATATTCCACCGATTCCTCCATCGTTTCCATCTGGAGACGGACGACGTTGACTGAGGCATATTGGACGTCGGCGTCCACAACGATGGGTTTACCGGTCTAAACTCGTCAGCGCCTTCTTGTAAAAGCGCTCGTCCACGTACTTTTCAGGCTTGGGGATCGGCCGCTTCATCAACCCCGCCGTCTCGCGGAGTTGCAGAACGGTACGGATGCCTTCCATGTCGATCCGGCTCCGCGGGGTGAAGCCGAATTTGGGACTGACGCTCTCATCGTACATCTCGGCTGCTTGTGCCAGAGAGTTTTTATTTTCCGGCAGAAGAAGTTTGATGACCTCGTCTTTGTTCTTCGGATCCATGACCCAGTCGGTCGCGCGTATCATCGCGCGGTTGAAGCGCACCAACAGCTCTTCGTTCGCATTCGCCCATTCCCGCCGCGTAGCGCCGAGCCCTCGGGCGTAATGCGTGACGTAATCTTCCGAGCGCGCAAGGATCTTCAAGCCGCGCTTTTGAATTTCCTCGTCCGACAGGTTCATCATGCCGGCCCAGGCTTCGCCGCGGGCGAGCGCGTCGGCGCGTTTCATGGTGTTGCCGAACATTTTCAACGTGTAATCGCGTTCGCGCTCCAGGCCGTGCTTCTTGAGGATGGAAATCATCACGATGGCGAACCCCGTGGTCGGCGCGTCCACTGCCAGGGCCTTGCCCTTGAGGTCGCCGAAATCGTTCACGGCCGGAAGCACGACGAGCTTTTGCCGGAGTCCCTGGTGCCCGCCGAGAAAAATAACGAAATCGTTGGGCGCCGGGTCCGCACCCTGTCCCTCGTTCCAGGCGATGACGTTGTCGGCGTTGTTGAGAATGAGATCGTACCTGCCGCCGATGAGATTGCGCATAAGCGTCGGCGAGTCGGTGACGATATTGAGCTCCACCCGGATGTTCTCCGCCTGGAGAAAGCCCCGCTCCACCGCCGCGAGAATCGCCGCGTCCTTGTTGAACGTCCCGATTCGTAGGACATCTTCAGCCATAACTTTCACAGGCAGCAGGAGAAAAAAGCCGCCGCCCCTACTTCCTTTAATCGGATTTGTGCTCGCGCCACAAGGTTTTGCAAAGATACCAGACGACTATCACATTGATGATGAGAACGCTTGCTTTCGGGACGGCGAAGCGCATCACGATGTTGAAGATTTCGAAGGGGATAAACGAAGCCGTGACGATCACCGTGAGATACTCGGCCCACCGTTTTTGCAGCATCAGGCCGGTGCCCTCCGTCAAGAGCAGCGCCGAATAAACAAACGAGCTGATTTCAGTGATGATGAATGTTCTGTGATCAAAGAACGCCGCTTTGTACAACAGGGCCTGAACGTAGCGGCTCTCCCGGGCGATCCACAGGACGCGCGCCCAATGCGTCAACGTCGCCGCGACGTCCTTGTGCAGCAACGTCGCAACCTCCAACCCTATGGCCAGGAGCAGCAGCCCCTTGACCAGCTTGAACGTCCCAATGAGCCGGATCCCGGAGTCCGGGTGCCTCGAGAGATTTCTGGCCTGCGCGCGCGCCACTTCAGATCACTCCTGTAGGTATCGGCCCGCATTCGGAGCCGTCGGGTTGGATCGCGATTGCGTCATCAAGTTAAAGTTGTAGTGAAGGAGTCCGGACGTTGCTCCCGAAACTGGAGCGAAATATGAGAACAGCAGCCGACCTACTGGCTGTTTTTCTTTTCGTCTTTGGCAAGCTCGGATTGCTTGGCGGATTCTTCGTCTTCCACGTTGAGCGCCTTTTTGAACTCGCGGATCGATTCGCCCAGCCCCTTTCCGATCGCCGGAATGTTCTTCGGCCCAAAGACCAAAAGGGCGACTGCGAAAATGACCAGCAGATGCATCGGCTGCAAGAGACCCTCGAACATTTTAATACCTCCAAGGAATAATAACCTAGCACAGAGTCGTCAACAAAACGAGTCTGTTGCGCGCCTTCGAGAAGACTGTTAGAGGATTGAGCCATGACGACGGCCGCGCGTGAATTCCAGGTGATGGCCAAGCCCATCGGGGCGATCTGCAACCTCGATTGCCACTACTGTTACTACCTCAAGAAGGAATTTCTCTATCCCGAAGACAGCGCGTTCCGCATGAGCGACGAGGTGTTGGAGCGTTACATCGTCCAGCAGATCGAAGCCGCGCCGGGACCGGCGGTCAATTTCGCCTGGCACGGCGGCGAGCCCACAGCGCTCGGACTCGACTACTTTAAAAATATCGTCGCGCTCCAGAAAAGGCACAAGCCGGACGGGAAGAAGCTCACCAACGGGATTCAGACCAACGGCACGCTGCTCGACGAAGAATGGTGTCATTTTTTCGCCGGCGAGCGCTTTTCGGTCGGGCTCAGCATCGACGGCCCGCGCGAGCTGCACGATGCCTATCGCGTGGACAAAGGGCAAAAGCCCACGCACAAGCAGGTCTTGCGCGCGTTCCGGATGCTGAACGAACATCGCGTTCACTGCGACGTGCTCTGCGTGCTCCACGACCGGAACGTACGCCACCCGACGCAAGTCTATCGGTTCTTCAAAGACATCGGCGTCGAGTTTCTCCAATTCCTGCCGCTCGTGGAGAGGGAGAACGGCGGCGTCAGCTCGCGCACGGTCCCGGCGGCGGCCTTCGGCGCTTTTCTCTCGGCCGTCTTCGACGAATGGGTGAGAAACGACGTGGGAAAAATCGCAATTCAGATTTTCGACGAGGCGGCCCGGCCGCAGGCCGGTCTCGAACACTCGCTCTGCATCTTCCGCGAGACCTGCGGCGACGTGCCGGTCGTCGAGCATAACGGAGATTTTTTCTCCTGCGACCATTTCGTCGAGCCCGCGTATCGCGTGGGCAATATCGGCGAGACGCACCTTGCCGATTTGGTCGAGAGTCCGGCGCAGCGCGCCTTCGGCGAGGCCAAGAAGGGCGCGCTGCCGCGCTATTGCCGCGAGTGCGAGGTGCGGGCGATGTGCAACGGCGGTTGTCCGAAAGACCGGTTCATTCGCACTCCCGACGGCGAAGAAGGTCTGAACTACCTGTGCGAAGGTTACAAACGGTTTTTCATCCACAGCCGGCCTTACCTCAAGAAGATGGTCGAGCTGTGGGAAGGGGGCGAGCCGATCGAGAAATTAATGGAAGCGGCGCGCGCCGAAGACGCGAGCGGTTCTCCTCAGGCCGGCCGCAACGATCTTTGCCCGTGTGGCAGCGGCAAAAAGTATAAAAGATGTTGTGGTTGAAGTAGAATTTCTACCGTTTGCCATTCCCGGCGAAAGCAGTAGGGACGGGTGTTAAACCCGCCCCTACATAATTCCTGGATCCCTGCCTGTCAGATTACTTTTTCGCTGCGGAGTTTCGCGATCGCGGCGGCGTCGTAGCCGAGCTTTTTCAAAATCGCTTCGGTATGCTCGCCTAAGTCGGGGATGCGGTCGTAGCGCGCCGGACTGGCGGAGAGACGCAGCGGGTTGCCGACGACGGGAACATTTCCGACCGGCGAATCGACTTCGCGGATGAGCCGGCGGGCGATGGCTTGTGGGTGGGCGAGAACCTCCGCGATGCCCCGGACCTCGCCGTACGGCAATTGCCCCTTCTTGAGACGTTCGAGCCAGTCGGTGTGGTCGCGCTCGAGAAATATCCTTTCGATTTCCTCCTCGAGCACCGCGCGATTTTGTCTTCTGTCCTCCACGGTGGCAAAGCGCGCGTCTTCGAGAAGATCGGGCCTCTGGATAACTTCCTTGCAGAAAACCTCCCAGTCTTTGGGTGTGGCGACCGCGACATTCACATATTTCCCGTTCCGCGCCAGGTACGGCCCATAGGGCGTTACATAGTTGTGCCGCATCCCCATCCGTTCGGGCTGTTCGCCTTGATGCCAATAATGATGGGGAAAGTAGCCGAGCCACGAGACGATGGACTCGAACATCGAAATGTCGATGCACTGCCCCGCGCCGGTTTTTTCCCGCTGATAGAGCGCGAGGACGATTCCCAGCGTCGCATACATGCCGGAGGCGATATCGACGATGGCGACGCTCGCCTTCGCGGGTTTATCCGGATAGCCCGTGGTGGCGATGATACCGGCTTCGCCCTGCACGAGCAGATCGTATGCCTTCACGTCGCGATAGGGCCCGTCCTGTCCGTAGCCCGAGAGCGAACAATAAATGAGACGCGGATTGATCGATTTAAGCTTCTCGTAGCCCAGTCCCGACCTTTCGGCGACGCCCGGCGCGTAGTTTTCGAAAAAAATATCCGCATCGCGGATCAAGCGATGCAGAATCTCGCGCCCTTTCTCCTGCTTCACGTCTACGGTGAGACTCTGCTTGTTCCGGTTGAGCCAGACGTAGCCCGACGACAAGCCGCGAACCGCTTTGTCCCAATGCCTGATGAGGTCCCCGACTCCTGGGCGCTCGACCTTGATGACCTCCGCCCCCATATCCGCGAGGATACAGGTGCAGAAAGGGCCGGCCAGGACCTGCTCGAAAGAAACCACGCGAACGCCGTCGAGCGCGCGGGAAGGGTTTTCGTTATTTGGACTCACCTTTGATCTCCGGAAACAGGTCACGCCTGGGCGCGTGGGCCTTCTTCCATACCATGACGCTGCGGGTATAATCGATCACGACCTTGCCGTCCTGTTGAACGCCGCGGGTGCGGACCTTGACGATGCCCCACTCGGGCTTGGACTTCGACGCGCGCTTGTCCACGACTTCCGATTCGGAATAGAGCGTGTCGCCGGCAAAAAGAGGGTTCGGCAGCTTGATCTCGTCCCAGCCGAGCGCGAAGCCGTTTTCGCTCACGTCGGCCACGCCCATGCCGGCGACGATCGCCAGGGTGAGCGCGCTGTTGACCAGGCATTTGCCGAATTCCGTGTGCTTGGCGTACTCGTTGTTGAAATGAATCTGGTTGGTGTTGTTGGTCAGCAGTGTGAACCAGATATTGTCCGCTTCGGTGATGGTGCGTCCGAGGCGGCAGCGATAGACGTCGCCGACTTCGAAGTCCTCGAAGTAGCGTCCTTCCCAACCGGGCTTGACGGCCATGGGATCTCTCCTTTCGGTTCGGATCATATCGGAGAGATCCTTCACTTCGTTCAGGATGACAAGACTGATGTCATTCTGAGCGCAGCGAAGAATCTCTCTTCAGTTGCGCATCGGGTCGCAAGCGTTCCCGTGACTTATTATCCCGATTTTGCAATTAGCACGCCGCGCTATATACTGCGGCTCAGCACCATCGTAAATATCGGAGGCGAGGATGGATTTCAACCTGACCCAGGAGCAGCGGCAGATCCGCGAAGAAATCCGAAAAGTATGCGGCGAATTTCCCGACGCCTACTGGCGGGAGATCGATAAGAAGCGCGGTTATCCGGACGCGTTCGTCAAGAAGCTCACCGAGCTCGGCTGGCTCGCCGTGCTGATTCCGGAAGAGTACGGCGGCAGCGGCCTGGGGATCACGGAGTCGAGCATCATCCTGGAAGAGATCAACCGCTCGGGCGGCAGCTCGACCGTATGTCACGCGCAGATGTATACGATGGGCACGCTCCTCCGGCACGGCAGCGAGGAGCAGAAAAAAAGATACCTGCCAAAAATAGCTCGCGGCGAGTTGCGCCTGCAAGCCTTCGGCGTCACCGAGCCGAACGCCGGATCGGAGACGACGCG
>JBGQBP010000240.1:0-5921 GCA_041494945.1 Binatia bacterium
CGCGGAACGAACCCCAGATTTTCAATGGCGTTTTTCACGCCTTTCTGAACCGGGTCAGGCAGCAGCGCGTCCCAGGCGCCGCCCAGCGGCTTGACTAAAAAGCGGTCCAAGACGTCCTTATTAAACCTGAACATCGGCTCGTTAAAGCCTTCCCAAGGATCCAGCTCGCCTTCAGACTCCTCAGCGGCCATGGAAGGTTGAGCCTCATTCATGACGTAAGCGACGAGGCCTTCGCTGGCGCCCGATGCCATCTGCTTTTCCTCGGCCCTTGCGGTCCAGGGACTGAACAGAATTACAGTCACTGCGGCTAAGAACAGAGCCAACGTTTTCCACGATCCCAACAGCCTGCGATGTGTCGTCATCTTTCTCCTCCTGCGTATGGGGCCTCTTCCGCTACTTCTACACGAACTCGCCCTTGCGGTCAAGCTGTTTCCTACCCTTGCATTTCACTTTTTTCCGGCGCTCTTGCCGCTCCCAAAAGTTTGCAAAGCACCGTCCAATCCGCTATTTTCTAACCTCATGGCAGCGAATAAGCAGGCCCAAGGCATCGTCCTCGGGGTTTCGGGCGGAATCGCCTGCTATAAGGCAGTGGAGTTGGTTCGCCTGCTGGTCCGCGATGGCTTTTCGGTTCAGGTAATCATGACCCGCGAAGCCATGAATTTTGTAACTCCCCTGACGTTCCAGGCGTTATCCGGCCGGCCCGTCGCAACGGAGATTTTCAGCCTGACCCAGGAGTCCGAAATCGGTCACATCAACCTTGCCGATCAAGCGGACGTTTTCGTCATAGCCCCGGCCACGGCGAACATCATCGGCAAGATCGCCTCCGGAATTGCCGACGACTTGCTCACCACGGTCGTGATGGCCACCCAGGCGCCGGTGCTGATCGCGCCGTCGATGAACGTTCATATGCTCGAGAATCCTATTTTGCAGGAAAACATCCGCAAGCTTAAACGGCTCGGTTACAACTTCATGGAGCCCGCCGAGGGCTATCTGGCATGCGGCTATGAAGGGAAGGGACGCTTGCCCGAGCCGGCCGAGATCGCCGAGGAGATCCGCCGGCTGCTAAAAAAAAAGGACTTGTCCGGTGAAAGACTGCTGATCACCGCGGGCCCGAGCCATGAGCCGATCGACCCGGTGCGATATCTTACCAACCGTTCCTCCGGGAAAATGGGCTATGCGCTCGCGCGCGCTGGCTTAAGAAGGGGCGCGGAAGTTACGCTCGTCAGCGGGCCGACTTCGTTGTCTCCTCCGGCCAGAGCGCGGCTCGTGCGGGTCAGAACGGCCGCCGAAATGCGCGCGGCTGTGATGGCGGAGTTCCCGCGCTCGACGGCCGTGATCATGGCCGCGGCGGTATCCGACTACAGTCCCGAGAAGTTCTCTCCTCACAAGGTCAAAAAAGGCGCGGGGCCGATTCGCCTCGATCTAAAACCGAACCCGGACATTTTGAAGGAACTTGGCGCCACAAAAGACGAGCAAATCCTCATCGGCTTTGCGGCCGAGACGGACGAGCTCGTCGCCAACGCCAAGAGAAAGCTCCACGAAAAAAATATCGATTTCATCGTGGCGAACGACGTGACTTTAGCCGGCAGCGGCTTCGAAGAGGACACCAACGTCGCCACCATCCTGGACCGCAAGGGCAACGTCCAGCCCCTTCCGCTCATGACCAAAGAGGAGCTGGCCGATCGAATTTTCGATTTTCTCTGCGCCTTACGGAGCGGACAGCCGCAATCTCCCATCGGATAACGCCGAACGCTTTGCGCTGAAATCAGCGGCGATTTTGGTAAATTATGGGCACAGCGTCAGAGCCCAAGCCGGTCAAGCTCTTCGTCGCCTTGCTTGCCGCCGACAACGATCTGTTTTCCCGGGTTGAAAACTCTCTCCGCGTGCTGTTTGGTCCCATCGACTCCGCAAGCCCGACTCTCCCCTGGCCGGTCAGCGACTATTACGAAAGTGAAATGGGCCGGGGTTTGAGCCGGCGCTTTCTATCTTTCGACCGGCTGATTTCTCCCGGAGCTCTGGCCGAAATCAAGCACCATGCCTATGGCGTCGAGGACGATTACCGGCGCGCCGAAGGACCGGGCCGGCGGCGCAGCGTAAACATCGATCCGGGCTACATCGATGCCGGCAAAGTCGTCCTCGCCTCGACCAAGGGCGCCGGCCACCGGATTTACCTTGGGTCGGGAATCTATAGTAAGATAACGTTGCTCTATCACGGCGGAGCGTTTCATTCCTTCGTTTACACGTATGCCGATTACCTCTGGCACGAAACCATGGCTTTTCTTACCGATATACGCGCCCAATATCTGGAACAAGTAAAATGTTGATAGTCGCTACGCAACGATGCTAAGATGCTTTCGGTGGAACAATCCGTTGCTCAGTCCGGCGCGCGTGAAGAGTTAAGTAAGATCGTTTCCACGCTGCGGCGCCACTTGCAGGCGAGAGCGCGCGCCGGAATCCGCGTTTTGCCCAAAGGAAGTCCTGCGGAAATAAATTCGACCGCTGTGGCTGCGTCAACCTTTATGGGCGTTTCGGAAGGGAATCTTTTTTCCGACGGTGCGGGAGTCTACGAAGCCAAATCCCTGGAAGAGCTGCGCGCGGAGATCGGCGACTGCCGCCGGTGCAAGCTCTGGTCGGGGCGCACGCATCTCGTTTTCGGCGTCGGCAATCCCAACGCCGACGTCATGTTCGTGGGCGAGGGGCCGGGGCGGGACGAAGATTTAAAGGGAGAACCGTTTGTCGGGCGGGCCGGACAGCTCCTGACCGACATCATCACCAAAGGGATGAAGCTTGAGCGGGCGGACGTTTACATCGCCAACGTCGTCAAATGCCGCCCGCCCGAGAACCGCAATCCGGAGCCCGACGAGGTCGCATCGTGCGAGCCGTTTCTCAAAAAGCAAATCGAGCTGGTCCGGCCGAAAGTCATCGTCGCGCTGGGAAAATTCGCCGTCCAATGTTTGCTCCAGAGCAAACTGCCGATCTCGCGGCTGCGCGGGGTTTGGCACGACTATCACGGGACCAAACTGATGCCGACGTTTCATCCGGCCTATCTGCTGCGCAACCCAGGAGATAAAAAGCTTGTTTGGGAAGATATTCAGAAGGTCATTCAAGAGCTTAAAACCGCTTAAGGCCGGATTGCTCTTGATCCTGCTCGCCAGCGCGCTTGCGCTCGCGGCGCCGGTGAAAAATTCTTCGCAGCCCCGCGTCCATCTCATTTCCATCGACGGCACGATCAATCCCGCGGTGGATGATTTTATCCGCGAAGGGATCGCGCGGGCGCGCCTCGAAGGCGCCAAGGCTTTGATCATTCAGCTCGACACTCCCGGCGGGCTGTTGGAATCCACCCGGTCCATCGTCAAGGAGATGTTGGGATCGCCGGTGCCGCTTATCGTCTACGTCGCCCCGAGCGGCTCGGGCGCGGCCTCGGCGGGCACTTTCATCACTATGGCGGCCCACATCGCCGCGATGGCGCCCGGAACCAACATCGGCGCGGCGCATCCGGTCGCGGGCTCGGGAGAAGAAGTCAAAGGCGTGATGGGTGAGAAGATCGAAAATTTCACCGCGTCGTTCGGCGAAACCATCGCGCAAAAGCGCGGACGCAACACGGATTGGGCGATCCAGGCGGTGCGCAAGAGCGTCTCGATAACGGAAAAAGAAGCGTTGAAAAAGAACGTCATCGACATCGTTGCCGCGAACCTCGACGATCTCTTGCAACAGGCGGACGGCAGGAAGGTCGATCTGGACGGTAAGGAGGTCGTGCTGTCGGTTAAGAACGCCCGGATCGAGCGATTCGAAATGAGCCTGAAGCAAAAGATCCTCGATAAACTATCGCACCCCAATATCGCCTACCTCCTCATGATGGCGGGCATCCTGGGTCTCTACATGGAATTTTCCCATCCGGGTGTGATTTTCCCCGGCGTGGCCGGCGCGATCGCGCTGCTTTTGGCTTTCATCTCTTTGCAAATTCTCCCGATCAACTACGGCGGTCTGGTTTTGATCATTCTCGGCCTCTCGCTGCTCATCGCGGAGGCCTTTGTGCCGAGCTTCGGCGTGCTCGGCGTCGGCGGGGGGATTTCGCTCGTGCTGGGCTCGCTTCTGTTGTTCGACACCGAGAGCTCGGATCTGACCCTGGATCGGTCGATCGTCTTTGCCGCCGCCGGCACACTGAGCGCCTACATGTTGATCATCGGGTATCTGGTGTTGAAAACGCAGAAGAAAAAAGCGACGGTGGGTCTGGAAGGGCTGGTGGGAGAAATCGGCGAGGTCAAGGTGGCGCTCAATCCCAGCGGGAAGATTTTCGTTCATGGAGAATATTGGAGCGCGGAGGCCGAGGATCAAGTCGCGGTGGGAGAAAAAGTCCGAGTGGTCGGCTTTGACGGCATGTGTCTCAAGGTGAACAGGCTGTCTCAAGGCCGTCAAGGGAGTTGAGAGAGGAGGGCGCGATGCCTGCAGTTGGATCGTTTGCTACGTTTCTGGTGATTGGCATAGTCCTGCTGATCAGCGGGATTAAGATTGTGAAGGAGTACGAGCGGGCCGTGATTTTCCGGCTCGGGCGCATGGTCGAGCCGAGGGGACCGGGAATCATCTATGTTATTCCGGTCATCGAAAAAATGAGCCGCATGGATCTCCGGCTGATCACGCTGGATATTCCGTCCCAGGACGTGATCACGCGGGACAATGTGTCGATCAAAGTCAATGCCGTCCTTTACTTTAGAGTTGTGGAGCCCAATCGGGCGGTGCGTGAGGTGGAGAACTACCTCTTTTCAACCTCCCAGCTCGCACAGACGACGCTGCGCAGCGTCTGCGGCGAGTGCTCATTGGATGAGCTCCTGGCCGAGCGCGAAAAGATCAACGCGAAACTGCAAACGATCATCGAACAACATACGGATCCGTGGGGCATCAAAGTCACACAGGTGGCCATTAAGCAGATCGATCTTCCTCAGGAGATGCAGCGCGCCATGGCCAAGCAGGCCGAAGCGGAGCGAGAGCGCCGCGCCAAGGTCATCCACGCCGACGGAGAATTTCAGGCTTCGCAGAAGCTCGCGGACGCGGCGGAAGTCATGGGCAAAAGCCCGATGGCCTTGCAGCTTCGTTTTCTCCAGAGCCTGGTGGAGATTGCATCGGAGAAAAATTCCACCATCATCTTTCCCGTGCCGATCGACCTGCTGAGCCCCTTTATCAAGAAGACCGAGACTTAACTGCGCGGAGTTTAAGGGTTGAAGAGTTTCAGAGTTTAAGGGATCAAGAATTCTCGCTTGATCCCTTGTTTTTCCCCCTTCGAGATTTCGAATTTCATGGAGCTCAAGGAATTCTTCTACGAGCTTCCCCGCTCGTTGATCGCGGCGACTCCCGCTGCGGATCGGGCGGCCGCTCGTCTCATGGTCGTGGACAAGAAGAGCGGTGGCATCCGTCACAGCGACTTCGCATCGCTGGGAGATTTTTTGCGTCCGGGCGACGCGCTCGTTCTCAACGACACGCGGGTCTTTCCCGCGCGCCTGCGCGGGCGAAAAGAAAGCGGAGGAAAGGCCGAGCTCTTGCTCGTGGAGCCGTTTCCCCATTGGCCGAATCTGTGGATCGCCATTATCGACGCCGCCAAGCCGCCTTCGGTGGGCGGAAGGATTTTGTTTTCGTCGGAAGCCTATGCGGAAATTATCGGCGAGCTGGGCCGGGGACGTTACGGCGTGAAGTTCCAATGCGACGGCGACTTCGAAGAGCTGCTCGAAAAACTGGGCGAGCCGCCCATTCCTCCCTACGTCGAAGAGAAACGCGCCGTCGCGCCGCTCGATTGGGAGCGCTACCAGACGGTGTATGCGCGGAGTCCGGGAGCGGTGGCCGCGCCGACGGCGGGGTTTCACTTTACGCCGGAATTGCTGGCGCGATTGGAGTCGCGCGGCGTTGCGACCGCATTCTTGACTCTGCACGTC
>JBGQBP010000241.1:0-5832 GCA_041494945.1 Binatia bacterium
AGTCGGCCTTCGTCGGCGCCGGCATCGGCGCGGCGCTGGGCGGCGTGCGGCCGATCGTCGAGATCATGACGGTCAACTTCAGTCTCCTCGCGCTCGACCAGATCGTGAACAACGCGGCGACGATCCTTCATATGTCGGGCGGACAATTCAACATCCCGCTGGTGATCCGCATGACCACGGGCGCGGGACGGCAGCTCGCTGCGCAGCACTCGCACAGCCTCGAAGGCTGGTACGCGCACATCCCCGGCATCAAGGTGCTGACGCCGGCGACTCTCGAAGACGCGCGCGGCATGCTGTGGACCGCGCTGGAAGATCCCGATCCTGTCCTGATCTTCGAGAACGGCGCGCTCTATAATATGGAAGGCGAGTTGGCGGTGGACGCGGGCGCGGTCGAGATCGGCAAAGCAGCGATTCGACGATCGGGCACGAATGTGAGCCTCATCACCTACGGCGGGACGCTCGGCAAAACAATGGAAGCCGCGGAAAAGCTGGCGCGCGACGGCATGAGCGCCGAAGTCATCGATCTGCGCACGCTACGTCCGCTCGACACGCCGACAATCATCGATTCTGTGAGCCGCACGCATCGCGCCGTCATCATCGACGAGGGCTGGAAGAGCGGCAGCATCTCGGCCGAGATCATGGCGCGCATCATGGAGAACGCCTTCTACGACCTCGACGCGCCCGTAGCGCGCGTCTGCAGCGCCGAAGTGCCGATGCCTTACCCCAAACATCTCGAAGACGCGGCGATCCCGCAGGTCGCGGGCATCGTTGCCGCCGCGCGGAAAGTCGTGGGACATCGTGGCTGAGTTCCGCATGCCTTCGCTCGGCGCGGACATGGAGGCCGGCACTCTCGTCGAGTGGCGCGTTCGTCCCGGCGACGCGGTCAAGCGCGGCGACATCGTCGCGCTGGTCGAAACCGAGAAAGGCGTCATCGAAGTCGAAATCTTCGACGAAGGCGTTGTCGAGAAGATCCTCATTCAACCAGGCGAGAAGGTTCCCGTCGGTACACCGCTCGCTTTGGTCCGCGGCGCGACGGAGGCCGCTGAACCTGCGTTAGCTGAGGAAGAGAAGCCGGCTGAGGCGGCGAAAGAACCGTTCGCGCCGGCGGCATCGCCGATTGAGCCCGCTGCGATTCCGCCCGTGCCGTCGAAGCGTCCGCATATTTCACCGGCGGCGCGGAGAAGAGCGGAGGTAATCGGTGTCGATGTCTTTCTTGTAGAAGGCACGGGCGCCGACGGCTCGATCACGCTCGCGGACGTCGAGCGGGCCGCATCGAAGGCCGTCGAGCCCGTGAAATCTGCCGCGACCGCGGCCGACCGTCAGGCCGGACTCCGCCGGGCAATCGCCGCCGCGATGGCGCGCTCGAAGAAAGAGATTCCGCATTACTATGTGGGAACCGAGATCGACATGAGCCGCGCGATGGCTTTCCTTGCGGCGGAGAATGCGAAGCGGCCGGTTACGAATCGGCTGCTCTACTCCGCGCTCTTGATTCGCGCCGTGGCGCTCGCGATTCGCGACGTGCCCGAGATGAACGGCTTCTGGATCGACGGCGCGTTCAAGCCGGTTGAAGCCGTCCACGTCGGCGTGGCGATCTCGTTGCGACAAGGCGGACTGGTGGCGCCGGCGATCCACGACGTGAACAAAAAGAATTTGGACGAGATCATGCGCGAGATGTTGGATCTGGTGAACCGGGCGCGCACGGGAATGCTCCGTAGCTCCGAGATGTCAGATCCCACGATCACCGTGACTAATCTGGGAGACCAGGGAGTCGAGACGGTCTTCGGCGTCATCTACCCGCCGCAGGTAGCGCTCGTCGGCTTTGGCAAACTGACCGAGCGCGCCTGGGCCGCCGAAGGAATGGTTGTCGCGCGGCCGGCGATCTCCGCCTCGCTCGCGGCTGATCACCGAGTGAGCGACGGCCATCGCGGCGGCCGCTTTATTGCCGCCGTCGATCGTCTGCTGCAGGAGCCGGAGAAGCTGTGACAAAGGACGAAATACAAGAAGTGGTTTTGCGCGTCCTCGGCAGGATTGCGCCGGAAGCCGATCTCAAGACTATCGATCCGCGCACGAGCTTCCGCGATCAATTGGATATCGACTCGGTGGACTTCCTCAACTTCGCCATCGGGCTAAACAAAGAATTGGGCGTGGACATCCCGGACGCGGATCTGCCCAAGCTCGCAAGCTTGGCCGGTTGCGTCTCATATCTGCTTTCGCGGATGAAGCCTCAGGGTTAGCGTTCGTAATCTACCGGGTCGTGGCGAACAACTTTTATTGCCACCGGATCGGTTCTAGGAGACCGCCGAGGCCGTTTTTACGTTAGACAAGCTGCTGGTCCGCCCCAACCGCCGCTCGACGTTCAGGATGTTGACGGTAGTCTTCAGGACCGCGTCCGGGTTTAGCGAGATGCTGTCAATGCCTTGCTCGACCAAGAACGCGGCAAATTCCGGATAGTCGCTGGGCGCCTGGCCGCAGATGCCGATTTTTCTTCCATTGGCCTTGGCCGACTTGATGACGCTCGCGATCATGGTTTTCACGGCGGGATTGCGCTCGTCGAAGATGTGCGCCACGATTTCCGAATCGCGGTCTATGCCCAGAATGAGCTGCGTGAGATCGTTGGAGCCGATGGAGAATCCGTCGAACACTTTGGAAAACTCGTCCGCCAGGATCACGTTGCTCGGGATCTCGCACATGACGTAGATTTCGAGGCCGTTTGCCCCGCGTACGAGCCCATGCTTGGCCATCTCCGCGACGACGCGGCGGCCTTCTTCCACGGTGCGGCAGAATGGAATCATGAGCTTGACATTGGTGAGACCCATCTCCTCGCGTACTTTTCTCATCGCCTTGCATTCGAGCGCGAAACCAGCCTGGTAGCGCGGATTGTAATAGCGCGACGCGCCGCGAAAACCGATCATGGGATTTTCTTCAGCCGGCTCGTAGGGGCTCCCGCCGATCAAATTGGCATATTCGTTCGTCTTGAAGTCGCTCAGCCGGACGATCACGTCCTTTGGATAGAACGCCGCGGCGATCATCGCTACGCCTTGAGCCAGTTTGTCGACGAAAAATTGAGGTTTTTCTCTATAGCCGGCCGTGAGACGATCGATCTCGGCGCGGACCGCGGGATCTTTTAAGCGGTCGTAATCCAGCAAAGCCATCGGATGGATCTTGATGTAGTTCGTAATGATGAACTCTTCGCGCGCCAGCCCGACGCCGTCGTTGGGAATAAAAGAAAGGCCAAACGCCTCTTGCGGGTTACCGACGTTCATCATCACTTTGGTCCGGGGACGAGACAGCGCGACGAGATTGATTCGTTCCAGGTCGAAATTCAGGCGGCCATCATAGACGAAGCCGATATCTCCTTCGGCACAGGAAACGGTAACGGCCTGGCCGTCTTTCAATACCGCGGTGGCGTTTTCAGTGCCGACGACAGCGGGCAATCCCAGCTCGCGGCTCACAATGGCGGCGTGGCAGGTCCTGCCGCCGCGATTGGTGACGATCGCGGCCGCTTTTTTCATCGTCGGTTCCCAGTCGGGGTCCGTCTTCTCCGCAACCAGAACGTCACCCGGCTCGACGAGGTGCAGGTCCGCGACGCCGCTGATCACGCGCGCCCGCCCGCGAGCGATTTTCGCGCCCACGCTGTGTCCCCGCGCGAGCACACGGCCTTTTTCTTTCAAGCGATAGACTTCCAGCGTGTCGCCCCGCTTCTGCGACTGGACGGTCTCGGGCCGAGCCTGGAGGATGAAAAGCTCGCCCGACCTGCCGTCTTTGGCCCACTCGATATCCATCGGCGTGTGCCGGCCGGCTTTTTTGCTGTAGTGATCCTCGATGAGACAGGCCCACCGCGACAGCGTCAGGATCTCATCGTCGTCGAGCGCAAAGCGCGCACGCTCTTCGGGAAAAACTTGAACGGTGCGCACGCTGCCGCTTGCGCCAAGGTTGTATACGAGCTTGGTTTCTTTGCCGCCGAGGATTTTTTGCAGGATGGGTCTGAAACCCATCCTGAGCGTAGGTTTGAATACGTAGAACTCGTCCGGATTGACCGCGCCTTTGACGACACTTTCTCCGAGGCCGAAAGCGGCATTGATCAGCACGACATCTTGGAAGCCGGTCTCGGTCTCGATCGAAAACATGACGCCGGCCGAGGCCAGATCCGAACGGACCATTCGCTGGATTCCAATCGACAGTCCGACCTTCATATGGTCGAATCCCTTGTCCTGCCGATAGGAGATCGCCCGGTCGGTAAAGAGCGAGGCGAAAGATTTTTTGCAGCTTTCCAACAAGGCCGCGTCGCCGCGAACGTTGAGAAATGTTTCCTGCTGTCCCGCAAAGCTGGCGCCGGGCAAGTCCTCGGCGGTAGCGCTGCTTCTAACCGCGACATCGACCGCTCCTCCTTCCGCCGCGCTCAATATATGGTAAGCGTCGAGGATCTCGCCCTGGATGTCACGGGGAATGGCGGCCTCCATGATAGCTCGGCGTATTTTGCCGCCCGCGGCCTGGAGCTTCGAAACGTCTTGAGCGTCCAAATTTTCGAGGAGACTTTGGATGCGCGCGCCGAGCCCCGCCTCGCGCAGGAACGACCAGTAAGCCTCGGCCGTGACCGCAAAGCCGTTCGGCACCTTGATGCCTTGGGAAGCCATCTCCCGGTACATCTCACCGAGAGAGGCATTTTTTCCTCCCACCAGCGGGACGTCTTCGATGCCGATTTCCTTAAACCATCGGATGTAGGCCTGCGACATCGTCATCTCTTCGTTACGCGGCGCCGACTCCCGCCGAAGTAGATTCTTCGGTCGGGTGGATTGATAGGACGGGACAGGAAGCCGTTCTGACGACTTTTTCCGTGACGCTTCCAATCAGCGCGTGTGACAAACCGGTCGAGCCATGCGTGGACATAACGATGAGATCGGCCTTTTCCTCTTCGGCCTTCTCGACGATCGTCTTGTAAGAGACACCGAACCCAACTTCCTGCCGCACTGAAACCTGCGGGAGCAAATCGCCGACGGCAAGCTTGAGGAATCGGCCAAGAATATTTTTGTGATTTTCGATCAGCCGATCAACGGTATAAAAGTCATCATGCTTGTCCAGCCACTCCTGGGATGGTCCGACGACGTTATATACAAGCACCTCCGCTCCTTCGGACTTCCCCAACTCCAGAGCGTATCTGAGCCCTGCCCGGGACAACTCAGAGAGGTCCGTCGGCGCAAGTATTTTTTTTATTTTCATGTCGAACTCTAGGTCTGGAGATTCTCTCCGCATCGCTCGATTTTGACTGCGTCCATCGGCAATCCTCCCTTCCTAGGGACGGAGCAATAACTATGCCCAAGCGAGGCAGCGCACACTGGTGGAAACGTTCTATATTTACTGTTCGACTTTTGCGCGGATGAGATTTCTTCGCCCTGGCTTTTCCGATTTCTGCGAAAAAGCTCCTGACGAACTCGCTCCGAGTCTTCGAAAACGCAGCCATTATCTACCGCCTGGGTGGCATAGAATGTGCGGAGGTTGAAATAGAGGCCTCCATGGAAAATGAAAAAGACCGATTTGGCGAGACGATGAAGCTCGTAGAGCGGGCCAAGGAGGATATTTACTTCGCCGAAAAGGATCGCGAGCTGATAGAGAAGCTGAAGGCTCGGCTTAAGAAGATGGAGAGCGGCGATACAGCCGCGCTTCCCCCCTGTCCGAAATGTCGCGGGGCGCTGGAGACTTACAGGTTCATGGACTTTGTCTTGGACCGCTGTTCGGCATGCGGAGGAATCTGGTTGGACCAAGGCGAATTGGAAACCATTTTGCAGAAAGTGACGAGGAGTCCGTTATCGGCCTTCGTCGAAAGGTTGATCAGCA
>JBGQBP010000242.1:0-5799 GCA_041494945.1 Binatia bacterium
CCTGCTGCCCATCAACGCGTTGGCGGAAAAAGTGCGGACGATCACGCCGCGCGCGACGCTCAACTATCTTTCCGTGCCGGTGGCGGAAGCGAAGGGTTTTTTCCGCGACGAGGGTCTCGAAAACGAAACCATCGTCATCCCCGGCACGACCGCAATCGCCGCGCTCGTCAGCGGCGAGGTGGATTACAGCGGGGCCGGGGGAAGCGGGATGCGCGCTGCCGTGAGAGGCGCGCCAATCAAGGCGATCATGTTCCAGACGGAAAAAGTGACGTGGTATCTGCTCACCGCACCCGAGGTTCAGAAGATTTCGGATCTCAAGGGAAAAAGAATTGCGGTCGGCACGATCGGCGACACGCAGGACACGCTCATCACGATGCTGGTCGAGCGCAACGGCCTGTCGGCGCGCGATATCACGCGTGTGGCCATGCCATCGAGAAATACGTTCACGACCTTTCTCTCGCTCAAGTCCGGCGCGGTCCAGGCCGCAGTCGTGAACGGAGACGAAGCGCTCTTGGGCGAGAAGGAAGGGCTGCACACGCTCGCGTTTATCGGCGACCTGTTCCCCTATCCGTTCCAGGGCTTTCTCGCGACGGACAAAAAAATCGCCGAGAAGCCCGGCGAGGTCAAAAGATGGCTCCGCGCGATGATGCGATCGCTCATGTTTATTCGGGAAAAACCGGAAGAAGCTGCCGACATCGCGCGCAAGAAATTGCCGCTGGGGAATCTCACGCGTCCGATGTTGATCGAAGGCGTCCGCCTTTTCGCCAAGGCCCTTCCCAACGGCGTTCCCGGCCTGCCGTCGGCGCAGGGACTAAAAAACGTGATCGAGTTTGACGTGAAGGCCCCGCTTAAAATAAAGGAAGATGTCGCACCGGAGAAGTTCTTGAATTTGCGGCTCGCCGCCGAGGTCAAAGACGAGCTGGAAAAGAAACGCTAAAGAGGTCTTCGGGATCTCAACTCGCAGGTATGAGATTTGAAATCTGCCCTTCGAGTGACCTCAGGGTGGTGAGCTCGTCGAACCACGATTTGAAATTCCGAGCAAAGCGAGGACTAGGAGGATCTCATGGAATCAGCTTGGGAATCGACAAAGGTTGACGGCGGAACGATGAAGCTTTACGTGAGCCGGCCCAACGGCCCGGGACCGTTTCCCGGCGTCGTGGTGATTCAGGGACAGAGGGGAGTCGATCGTTTCATCGAGGAGTTTACCCAAAGACTCGCAGCCGAAGGCTACGTGGCCGCGGCGCCCGATCTCTATCATCGCGAGAGTCCCGATTGCCGCGACGACGCGCCGACAAAGAGAGCGAGGCTCCGCGACGCGACGGTCATCGGCGATGTCAATGCGGCCGTGGATTTTCTCATGCGCCAGCGCTCGGTGGACGGCAACCGGCTGGGCATCACGGGCTTCTGCATGGGCGGCCGCCTTTCTTATTTGATGGCCGCCGCCGGTCCCGCCTTCAAGGCCGCGGTGGACCATTACGGCGGCAACGCTTTCTCGCCGTGGGGCGACGGCCCGTCGCCGTTTGAGCGGACGGCGCACATACATTGCCCGATCATGGGCCACTTCGGCTTGGAAGACGAAAACCCCTCGCCCGAAGACGTGCGCAAGCTCGATGCGGAGCTGACCAAGCACGGCAAGCCTCATGAATTCTTTTCTTACGCCGGCACCGGCCACGCCTTCATGGATCCGCACGGCAACAAATACCGGCCCCATGCCGCCAATGCCGCATGGCCGCACACGCTGGAGTTTTTTGCCAGGCACCTCGCGCCGTCGAAGACTCGGCGAGCGGCGTCGTGAGCCGCGAGACCAATATTTCCATCGGCACTACCTCGAGGCGGGCGGAGATCGCGGCCCGCGTCGCTCTCTCATTTTATCGCACGGCGTCCTTGACGCCCACTTCCCAGGTCAACCTCGGCCTAGGTTATCGCGACTCGAAGCTCGGCGGGACTGCCATTCCTATTCTCGTCGATCAGAAGAAATACGACTTCGGCTTCGCCAATCCCGCGGGTCTCGCGCGCATGGCGTTGCTCGGTGTCGGTCCGTACAGAAAAAAATTGAGCCTGCGCGCGATCGGCGTCTTCCCTTCCTGGGACCGGCTCGTGTTCGCCGTGCAAAAAAATTCCGGGATTTATTCGCTCGACGAAATCCGAAAGAAAAAATATCCGCTGGTCGTCTCCACCCGCGCCGGCGGCGAATTTCACGTAACGCTCTATGTGATCAACCAGATTTTAAAGGCGCACGGTTTCAGCTTCGACGACATTAGAAAATGGGGCGGTATGGTTCTCCGCGTCCAGAGCCCGAGCGATCCGGCGCGCGCGGAGCACCTCCGCTCGGGGAAAGTTCACGCGGTCTTTGACGAAGGAATCAAAAGCTGGGGCGCGGCGGCGCTGGAAGCAGGAATGAAGTTCCTGCCGGTGCGCGACGACGTGCTGAGAAAGATGCAGCGGCTGGGATTTGGCGGCGCTGCGCTAAACAAAACCGCATTCCCAAACCTGGACGAAGAAATCGCTACAGTGGATTTCAGTGGCTGGACTTTTTTCTGCCGGCAGAGGCTGCCCGCGGGGATCGCCTACACCATGGCCAAGGCGATCGATCGCTGCCGCGACAAGATCGAGGCCGATCACCTCGACCGCAAGACGATGACAATGGAGGAATTCTGCCGCGGTAGCGAAGGCGGGCCGCTCACGATTCCGCTGCATCCGGGGGCGAAGCGATTTTATCGGGAGCGTGGATACCTGTAGCGAGGACAATATGGTGAGAAGAATCGCACCGCTGATTATTTTATTTTGTCTTGGCTTGGCGCCGAACGTTTACGCTCAGACGACCGAATCCAAGCTCGCGTGGCTTGAATCGCTCAAGCCGGAGGAGCGGCAAGCGCGGCTCGTCGAGGCGGCTCGCAAGGAAGGCGAAGTCGTCGCCTACGGCAACCTGGACACAGCCGCGGCGCAGGCGATCGCGGACGGCTTTGTGAAGAAATATCCTTTCATCAAAGCAAGCCCGGTTCGTGTGTCGGGCGCGGGCATCATCACGCGCGTCGACTCGGAGATGCGCGCGGGGAAAGCCCAGTCGGATGTGATCGACAGCGGGCAACTCGGGATGCTCGCTTTGATGGATAAGAAAATGATGGCGCGCTATCGCTCGCCGCAGCGAGAATTTTTGCGCGAGGGTTTCAAAGACAAAGACGGCTACTGGACCGCTTACATGACCAACGTCATGGTAAGCGCGTACAACACGAGGCTGGTGAAGAAAGAGGAAGCGCCGGGTAAAATCGAAGACCTGGTGAAACCGCGCTGGAAAGGCAAGCTGGCGATGGACAGCCAGTCCTACGTGTGGTTTGGCACGGTTTTGCAATTCCTCGGAAAAGAAGCGGGACTCCGCTTCATGAAAAAGTTGAACGAACAGGATCTGCGGCACGTGCGCGGGCGGCGGCTTGCGAGCCAGCTCATCGCCGCGGGCGAATTCGATATGACCATCGAGACGAATTTGAATTCGGTTCTGACGTTCGCCGGCCAGGGCGCGCCGGTGTGGTTCGCTCCCATTCAGCCGCTCTTCTACAGCCCGAGCCTCGTCTTTCTTAGTCAGGGCGCGCCACACCCGCACGCCGGTGCGCTCTTCATCGACTATCTGCTCTCGGAGGACGGCCAGCGCGTCATCGTCTCGACTAACCGCATGGCGGCGAACACGCGCGTCAAGTCGAAAGAGGCGCAAATTCTCGAAGGGTTGGATATCCGAGTGCCGGATATCTTAGACATCGGCCGGCGTTACAACGCGATCGGAAATCAGTACCGGGAAATTTTTCCCGGCGCGAGGTAAAATAAACCCGTAGGGGCGGTTCGCGAACCGCCCCTACACCGCAACCAAAAACACGAGTGCGATCAAGAATACAGCTTGTCGATATACCCGCTGTCGTCCAACTCACGGAGATAATGCGTATTCCACATCGCAACCGGATTGTAGCCTTCGACCTCCGGATTGCGCCGGAGCGCCAGTTTAAACACGTTGGCCATGGCGTCCATCGACGGATAGGGCTTGCGTTCCAACGACTCAGCCCACTCGCCGTATAATGCGGCAAGCTCCTCGTCCGTTTTGATCCCCAGAGCTGCCGGAAGATGATTCTTCAAGATTTTCATCGTCTCCTCTTTGCGGGTGAGAAAGAAGTGGATCGTATCCACGAAGCCGCGAATGAGGCGTCGGATCTCCTCCTCATGGCTCTTTACGAAAGTCATCGTCGTGGTAAGCGTCACCCCGCGAATCATCGGCATGACGCGCACGGGGATGACGCGGCCGCCGGCTTTGACCACGCGCTGGCCATGAGGAATGCACACGAAGGTGGCGTCGAATTCACCCTTGAGCACGCGGCTGTATCTTTCCTCGGCAGAACCCGGAATCGCCACAAGGTCCATGTCGCCGCGATCGGCGTCGAGCCCTTCCTGGCGCAGAAAAAGCCAGACGTTGAGCCCGGAGTGGGAATTCAATTTATCGACGGCGATTTTCTTTCCGCGAAGGTCCTGAACGCTTTTAATCCCATCCCGAACCACCATGAGATTATCCGTCCAGGTGTTGGCCGCCTGGGCCAGGTGCACGAAGTCTTCTCCCTTGGCGTTCCTGGCGTAAAGGTTGTGGTGATTTCCGGATATGACGTCGACACTGCCGTCCTTAAGCGACTCGACCGCTTTTTCCCGCACCAACTGGGGACTGGTGTCCACATCTAAGCCGTTCTCTCCCCACAACCCGCTCTTGTCGGCAACAACCCAAAGCGGGGCGTGGGCGTTGGAACGGTAAATCACTCTCAGTTTTTTCCGCGCGCTCATGAACTACCTCCTCAAATTTTTATTATTCATTCTTTTTCCCGCAGATGAGGCCGGTTGTCAATGACAACGCAAAAAGCCTTGACACGGCGAGAAGAGTAAAACTAATATCATGCCGCTGCGCAGCATCTTTTGAACCGGAGTAACTCCAATGAGTGAAAAGTACGGCACGCTGATTCCGACCGGAAAACTTCTCGACGGCAAACCTAGAACGATTCTCTTCGACGCCTCCAAGTGTATCGGCTGCCGCCAGTGCGTGCACGCGTGCAAGGACTGGCACGACCATCCGCGCACGTCGGTCTACGAGTTTTCCAGCACCAACTGGATCACCATGGAGCCGCCGGTGCTCGAAGGGCTCTCTCCCTTATGGGCGCGGAACAGTTGCATGCACTGCGAGTTCCCGATGTGCGCCGCGGTGTGCCCCGTGGAAGCGATCACAAAATACGAAGAAGGGCCGGTGGTGATCAATCAAGACGTTTGCATCGGCTGCGAGTACTGCGTCTATGCCTGCCCGTGGGGTGTGATCTCCAAGAATGACATCACGCAAAAGGCGAGCAAGTGCACGATGTGCAGCGATCGGATTAGCGAAAGCAAAGAGCCCTTCTGCGTTCAGGCCTGTCCGGTCGAGGCGTTGGACTTCGGCCTACAGGAGGACATGTCTGCGAAGGCAAAGAAGCGTGCCGAAGAGATCGGCGGCGCGCTCTACGGCGATAAAGAAGCCGGCGGGACTCAGGTGATCTACGTGCTCAAGGAAAAAAATGAAGCCTACGGCCTGCGCCCGGTCGGCAGCGAAAAATATCCCCAGCACAAGATTCCCTTGCCTCTCATGCTCAAAGACCTTTTCACTCCCCGCTGCGGCGTAGCGGGAAAGTTGCGCGCGCTCTATCTCGCTATCATTCACCCAAAGCGGCTGATCTACCGCTACTGGCCGCGGCGGAGCGCGGTTTAAGATTTCCATGGCTAACGAAGCGGAGCTTTTTCCCCAGCAGCGCG
>JBGQBP010000243.1:0-5631 GCA_041494945.1 Binatia bacterium
CAAACTCCGATGAACATGAAAAAGGCGCTTATACTTTCTCTATCGGAGCGTGCCGAAGATCGCGATCTGGCTAAAAGCGTAGTCCCCGCCTCCATTGATAACAGTGAAGCCGTCGAAGGATTCCTCGGACGCGCGGTCAACCGTACGGATGATCTCCTTATCGTCCAGCAGCACGACCATTTCGCCGTCTGTGCCGCGGCGCCATTCGACATTGTGAGAGCGTCCGTCTTCCAAATTCACTAATTGGTCATAAACTTCGATAGTCGATGAGCGTCCCGGCGCGATTCGATTCAGCGAAAAGGCCGGCTTGCTCCCGGGAGTATAGACTAGCCGATAGCCCCGGGCATGCTCCCTACCTTGATAAGGACCAAATTCAAGGCGGGAACCGTCCGAAGGTTTCCCTCTGGAAGTCATCTGAAGCTTCACGGCAAAGGGGTTGCTGATATGGAGCTCCGTGGAGATTTCGGCCGCAGATGGCAAAGGCGGCTGGGGAGCAGCAGCTTCTTCCCGTCGTGTCATCCCTCCTAGTATCCCACCTAAAACCTCTAGCGTGGACTTTTCGCCTCTCGGTTCAGATGAGCCGCGAGTGGGGCTTGCCGGCTGAGTAAAAACGGTCCCAAGCCCAAATTGGCTCACCCGGAAGTCACCTTTGTCAACAACCCAAGACGGATTTGCCGTGTAATCACCATCACGAAAGTCGTCGTATAAAAGTGCAACTCTCCACGGCCAATCGTAGCGACGCACGAGGTCGCGCAGTTGCTGCATCAACGCCGGGTCGGTGCGACTTTTCTCCGCCTTTTGAATCACATCTTTAAGCTGATCGACCAGCTCAAGTGTTCGAGTCTCCCCTGCAGGCGTACGGTTAACCTGCCCCCCGGCGGAAAAAACCGGGAGTATTGTCAAAGATACAGCGACGAGAAGAAACCGACTCAAATGCATAAGGCGCCTCCTTTGGGGAAATCACGCCTGGCGTGTTGCCCGTACCTGTCTCTTAGTGAAACAAAGTGCGGGTAAGCCGTCAGGCGGTCTAGTTAAACGATCAGCCCGCCGATCAAATTTGTCCCTTCATGACCTGCACTGCCACCCAAGCCGCGAGGATTGCAATGACTAGAGTCCAAAACAAATTCACCATGGCGATCACCTTCTGTCCGAGTTATTACCGTCAACTCATCCGCGACTTCTTGTTTCCGGCAACAACCAACACGATCCCGCCTGCAAGCACCAATCCGCCCAAGATAGGCGGGAGTGGGATGGTCTTTTTGGTCTCTACGCTGGCTTGGATGGGGCCAAGATCGACAACGTTCTCACGCGTTGTATAGGTGATGCCCTGGTAGGCAAAAGCCACTATACCGAGGACGATGAGAGCAATCCCCATAAGCACTGTCGGATTTATACTCGTAGGAAGATCTATACGCATAAAGGCTCCTTCTTTTGTTTTGAGTTTTTTAGAAATTTTATTCCGATCCGCATGCTCCTCCACGATCATGAGTCACAACGTCGCGAACCCCCGTTTCGAAGGCGTGGCCAAATACGCGCCGGATTTTCCTAGACGAAATTCCGCACGATTGACGATATGCATCATCCGGTTCCTTAATACCCTCTGCTACCAGCGGCGCCTGCCCTCGCGCTGCTATTTGCGCAAGAGCCTCGCCGGCCAGGTCCGCTCGTTGCCCTTTTAGAGTCGTCCGGTCAAGAGCAGAACGAGCAGAACAATCAGCACCACTCCGACGAAGCCCGACGGAGCATAGCCATACGAGTGATATCCCCAGTGGGGGAGACCTCCAAACAGGAACAGAACCAGGATAATCACCAACAGTAGTCCCATAATCAGTCCCCTCCTTTGGATGAAACTTACACCGCCTCGCGCGGCATTTCCGTCCAATAGTAGACGGCTTTGAAAAGAATTATTACGAGTGTGGCTTTACGCAGCCGCTCTAGCCCATCTGAAACATATCAATGCAGGTACTTGGTTCCGGGAAGGTGCCGGTCAATGGACTTACAGCTAGGGGGTGCGTCTCTCAGAAACTCAACCAATGCCTGACGTGTGAGATCATAAGCGTCTTTGGTGTCACCGGAGTATTCAAAGGCCAAATCGCTGGCGATCGCTAGAAGCTCCCTCAAGGTAGTGGCAGTCCTCTTGTCATTATGATTTATTTTCATACCGCTTAATCCCTTCACGCACTTCGCCGGAGAATCCCCTCCGCGTGTCGGACGCGAAGGAGACTCCCGGCAAAGCATACTGAGGGCAGCATGCGGATAGATCTTGCCCGTTACCTGCTCGCGGTGTCGGTGCCGATCAGCACTTCGACCCGCCGGTCGCGCTGCCAGCACGACTCGGTGGATTCAATGCACTTGAGCTGCGACTCGCCGAAGGCGCCCGTGTGGATCCTGTCACCCGCCACACCGGCCTTAGCCAGCGCGTCACGAATGGCGTTAACACGACGCTCACTCAGGGATTGGTTGTATGCATCGGTGCCGCGCGGATCCGCGTGGCCGTCGATTCCGACCCTAGCGGACGAATTCTCCCGCATATAGGCCGCGACATCATTGACCTTGCTCATCTCGTTAGACCGAATGTCCGACTTGTCGTAATCGAACAGGAAGTTGTTGAACGAGGCCCAGTGCTTTATCGCACCAGCCATGCCTTGTGGCCCCATGGGTCCGGCTGGGCCTTGCCCGCCCATCTGTCCGGCCGGGCCAACTAAGCCTTGCGCGCCTGCGACGCCGTCACGGCCTTGAGCGCCCGCCATTCCAAAGGGACCGCCGAACGGGACCACATTCCCGAACTGATCGACGCGAACATTGCGCCTATCGCCCGCCGGAGTCGTCAGGTCGATGGAATACTCCACGGAACTCAGGAGTTGGTACGATCCGTTGTTGGTTATCTGGTAGCATGTGGTCTCATACCCTCCGCCGTAACCCGCGGGCCTCACTACCTTGTAGCCCGGCAGGTTTTTGTTGCCGTACGCTTGGGCCAAATCTCTCGCTTGATCCTCGGTAATTTTCTCGGCCGTACGCTTGGGCTGCGGACACTGACCTTCTGTGTTATGATCGCCCCATCCGCCCCACCAGCCTCTTGACCCTTCCTGCTGTGCTGACGCCGCGCCGGGCAGCGCCAGCAATCCCGCTGCTGCAAACACTAACATCGATTTTTTCATCGCAACCTCCTTGGTTGGACTGATTAGAGGGTTTAAGTAAGGCTTACTGGAAGAATTTCGAGCAACCTCAGGAGTAAAACCCTATGCCTTAAGTCTTAAATTGTTTTGATGATAGACCGACCGGGGGGAGATTACTGTCTAATCTTGAACGCTTTTGAAAAGAAATATTGCGGCCCGCACGTGCGCACGGCGTTTTTAGATTCCGCGAGCCTCCGGCTTCCAGCCGATCCCTATTCTCCCTCATGCTTCTTTTCACTGTTCGAGAGCCCTGTTTATCTGTTCCTCGGCCACGCTCTTTGTCTCTCCCATCACTTCACAAATTTCGCAAATCAGCAGTTCCTGGTCGTGCGTTGGGTGTAGCGCTTGCGCGTATTGTTGTCGGGCTAATCAAGCGGTCATTTCTGAAGTTTCTCCTCCGCAGTCTCGCCGGACTTTCCTTTGCCTTCCGCCGCCTCTTTCCTGACCTTCCCGTTTCCCTTCTTTAGTTCCTGCTCGGTAGTTTTTCTCGTGCCTTCTGCCACAGACTGTTTCCCGCCTTTACTTTCACCTCTCGTCTCAGAGGCGCCGGACGGCCCTCCTCCCGGCTTTCCCTTCTCCTCAGGGCTTAACTGTTTTCCGCTTCTTCTATCTTTTGTCTCGGGCGGCGCGGCGGAGCCTCCGGACTTTTCTTCTCCCTTTCCCACGCCCTTTGTCTCCGGGGCAACGGCGGGCTTTCCCTTCTCCTCAGGGCTTAACTGCTTTCCGCTTCTTCTATCTTTTGTCTCGGGCGGAGCGGCAGAGCCGGTTGACTTTTCTTCTCCCTTTCCCGCGCCCTTTATCTCCGGGGCAACAACGGACTTTCCCTTCTCCTCAGGGCTTAACTGCTTTCCCTTCTTCTCTTCTGTCGCGGCCGGCGCGGCAGAGCCGGTAGACTTTTCTTCGAGCCGTATCTGCTGCCGCTCTTTTACCTTTTCAGCCGGGCTCTTCGGTCGCTCCACCGTTTTTACAACCAATGCCTTCGCCGGAGCGCCCCTGTTGATCACAGACTTGGTCTGCTCCTTCTCCAGCCGCCTTTCCTGTTTCAGTTGCTTTACTTCTATCTTGTTGACTTGCTGCGGCGGCAGCTTGGCGGGCTCGATAACTTTTATCACCGGCGCAAAACTCGCCCTCTCGGGTTTAATATCGGGTCTGCCTATGCTTACCTTCTCCGTGAGGAACAGGTTTTGTTTGACATTGACCGTCTCCTGCCTTCCGGTCACAAAGGTATTATGGTTGATGATCGTCACGCTGTTGTTCACCTGCACGTTCCTGTAAGTGATATTGGTTACGTTGATCTGCCGGTTGTCGCGTCTCCTTATATCCACGCTGTGTGGGCCGAAGTTGCCGTAGCCGTAGTACGTTTCTCTCGGCGCGAGCGGGACCCACGCGACGTGATCTGCGGTCCTGACCCAGCCCACATAGCCCGGCCCCCAGTAAACTTCGCCGCGTGGCGGCGGGACCCAAAACCATCCGATACGGGGAGCATGGGCCCACCTGCCGTAATGATAAGGTGTCCATCCCCAGGGCTCATAGGATATCCAGACATAATCTCCGCCTCTCCACATCCATCTCCCCGTCCGGTAAGGCGCCCAGTCCGCTGATACCGCCCTGAGAGTCCATACGTAACCGTATTCCGCAACCTGTACCCACCTTCCATTGTCATCTAAATCGCTGGAGTAGGCCCTCAGTTCTTCAGGGAGGTAACGGTAACTGTCCCCTCTGGAAGCGAACCTCCGATCCCGTTCCACATTCCAGTTTTGCCAGTCATCGGGCCGTCCGATCAGCGCGAGTTCCGCTTCTCTGTCCTCTCCGAGTGTCAGAGTCCTGCCTGCATTGACCCGCGTCTTGCCGTCTCTTCCTTCTGCGTCCACCCAACCCCGGAACACCGAGACATCGGTATACTGGTCAGGGACATCTACTCTAAAAACTGATCTGTCATAGGCGCGCAGGGATGATACTGGGGTGTCGAACTGGATGACGTTGCCGCGCGGTGCATTGTAATCGACGTACATATGCCCTTCGGAAAGATAAAACTGGGAAGAAGTCCTGTCCAGGGTCAGTATCTGCAGAGCTGAATTCTGATCCAGCCTCACCGAGGTCCCCGAATTTAGCTGGAATTCAATTCTTCCCCCCTCAGGCACCCATATCTCGTCGCCCTCATCCAGAGGTGTGTTGATAGCAGCAGGGAACCAGTCACCCGCCTCGGTCGTTCTCACCTGGACATCGCCTTCCAAAAAGCTGATGCGCACAGAACCGAGGTCCAATGCATGAGCGTATCTGGGCAGTAGAAGTACCGCCAGCACCAAGAAAATGAGCTTTAATGTCTTCATCTGATGCTCCCTTTTGAAATGCCTCACCTCCCCTACCACCTGATCCAACTTCCCCTCTTTCCGTTGAAAGCTAGAACTCGCTGTCCGTGGATCTCGATTTTGCTTCATCATGGTATTCTCCTGAC
>JBGQBP010000244.1:0-5585 GCA_041494945.1 Binatia bacterium
CCAGCGGCGATTTGTATGTTGTCCAGGGCGAAGTGAAGGAGCATCTAATCCCCGTGACGAAGGAGATCGTCGAGAAAGTCGATTTCGCCGCGGGAAGAATGATCATCAACCCGCCGGAGGGGTTGTTGGAGTTGTAGATTTGGATGAACCGTGAGAGAGAGGCATGAGGCGTAAGAATCGAATCCATAGTGATGAACTGCGACCCGAGTACGACTTTGATTACTCGAAAGCGGTTCGCGGAAAATATTACAGGCGTCTTTTGAAGGAAGGCTCAAACGTCGTCGTGCTAGACCCGGACGTTGCCAAGGCATTCCGAGACTCAGCAGCCGTGAACGACGCTTTGCGCTCGCTGCTCCAGGTCGCACGTTTTTCTCAGCGTTCAACTGAACGCTCAAGACGGGCCGCACGCAAACGCGCCACCGCTTAGTGGAGAAGCAAACGTATGAGGTTGCTTTGACCTAACGACTGCTTCTGAAAGCAGCATGAAGAAGGGATCGAATAGAAAAGTTGACGAGTTGCGGCGGGAATACGATCTTTCCAAGCTCAAGGGCGGAGTCCGTGGAAAGTACGACCGGCAGGCGATCGCCTCTGGTCCACCTCCGGCGGCGATTTGTATGTCGTCCAGGGCGAAGCGAAGGAGTATTTGATTCCGGTGACCAAGGAGATCGATGAGAAAGTCGATTTCACTACGGGAAGAATGATCATCGACCCGCCGGAGGGGTTGTTGGACTTGTGACTCTGGGACCTAATCGTGGTAGCGTCACCGTCAACCCCCCTTCTCTATCTACACCTCTTAACGCCCGCAGCGATGTGCGCTAAACTACGCCAATGTCGGCTACGTTCTATAGCGGTACGCTTCGTTACTTTCGCCGACGGTCCGGCGGGTTCGCACGGCTCCGAGGGAAAGGCGCCATTGTCGGGTGCTGCGTTCTCGCGGTCGCCGGATTTTTCTTAATCAACTGGGCCTACCAGGTCTATCGTAAACCCGGCGAGCTTTTAGCCCCGGTGGGTGCCGCAAAAAGTCCTGAGTCCACGTGGGAAAGCTATGGATCGCTCTTCGAGAAAAATTCCACCGACATACTTTCACCTGAATTTCTCGCCGCCTTGGCCCAGGTCGAAGGCGACGGCAACCCCGTCGCCCATACCTACTGGCGTTGGCAGCGGTCGTGGAACCCGTTTAAAATTTTTCGTCCCGCCTCGAGCGCGCTCGGCATGTTCCAAATCACCGATGGCACGTTCGCTGAAGCGCGCAAGTACTGCATCCACGATCACAAGGTCGTCAGCGACGGCTCGTGGCACGACTTCCGTTCTTGCTGGTTCAACAGTTTTTATACCCGAGTGCTGCCGAGCCACGCGATCGAAATGACCGCCGCATATCTCCACCAGAGTGTGGAGAATGCGCTGGCTGCCCGGCGCATCGCAAAGGCGAGCCTCGTTCAAAAGCAAAGGTTGGCCGGCGTGATTCATCTGTGCGGAGCAAAGAGAGGCGAGAGCTTTATCAAACAACGCTTTCAGGCAGCCGCGGGCGAGCAATGCGGGACTCACAGCCTCCGCGGATATCTGAGTCGGATCGACGCGATGAAGCAGCGGTTTGCTCGCCTGCGACAAACTTGAATAATAAGCCTCGCCGGTTCGAATACGATAACTCCCGCGCCCTAATATCCCATTCAACCGCCTGATCGTGGCGCAACGGTAAGATACATTCATCCACCGAGTGTTAGACTTAGTCCTGCATGGGCGTTAGACTGAAAATTCCATGCTCGACTTTACCGTCATCACTTTGTTCCCGCCGATGTTCGAATCGCCGCTGGGCCACAGCATTCTGAAAAAGGCCCGGGAGAAGGGATTGATCTCGGTTCGGCTCGTCGATCCGCGGGACTACACTGTGGACAAGCATCGCACGGCGGACGACGCTCCCTACGGCGGCGGCCAGGGAATGGTGATGAAGCCGGAGCCGCTCGTGGCGGCGATCGAGGATGTGAAAAAAAATTTGAAGCATCCGCGCGTCATTCTCTTGAGCCCCCAGGGGAAGCTCCTCGAACAGGCCGAGGCGGAGCGGCTCTCTCACGAACAAGAGTTGGTGCTGGTCTGCGGCCGCTATGAAGGCGTCGACGAGCGGGTCAAGGCGTTTGTCGACGAAGAGCTGTCGGTCGGCGATTACACGCTCTCCGGCGGCGAGCTGCCCGCCATGGTCGTGATCGACGCGGTCGCGCGCCTGATTCCCGGCGTTTTGGGAAATGTGAAATCGCCGGAAGAAGAATCTTTCTCCGACGGCCTGCTGGAATATCCGCAATACACCCGGCCGGAAGAATTTCGCGGCATGAAAGTTCCGGACGTGCTCATCTCCGGCGATCACGAGCGCATCCAAAAATGGCGCCGGGAGATGAGCCTCGCGCTCACGCGCGAGCGGCGGCCCGACCTATTCCGCAAAGCGCCGCTCGCTCCGGAGGAGAAAAAAATCCCCCGCGCCGCGCCGGGCCGGGTCTACGTCGCGCTGCTCCACCATCCCGTCTACGACAAGAACGGCGAAGTCGTCACGACCGCGGTGACGAACATGGACATCCACGACATCGCGCGGTCGGGAAAAACCTACGGCATCAAAAAATTCTACGTGGCGACGCCGGTCAAGGCGCTCCAGCGGCTGGCCCTAAAAATCATCGCGCATTGGGAGAGCGGCTACGGCGCCGAGTACAATCACACGCGCAAAGAGGCGCTCGCTCTGGCGCAAGTGAAAGACACTCTGGACGACGCGATCCTCGACGTGGAGCGGGAGTGCGGCGCCAAGCCCATACTCGTCGTGACCTCGGCGCGCGCCGGAAAAAACCGCACCTCTTTCGCTGCGCTCAGGAAAATGTTAAGTGTAACCCCTGCGCCTTTCTTGCTCCTCCTGGGAACGGGATGGGGCCTAACCGACGAAGTGCTGGCGCAATCCGACTACATTCTAGAACCGATCGAGGGCGGAACAGACTACAATCATCTATCGGTCCGCTCCGCGGCGGCTATTATCTTGGACCGCCTGTTGGGAACGGATTAGAGCGAGGGAGAAACCGTATGAATATTCTAGAGCAGCTCGAAGCCGAGCAAAGCAAAAAAAAAGTTGCCGACCTGCGGCCGGGAGAGACCGTTCGTGTCCACGTGAAAGTGGTCGAAGGCGAAAAAGAGCGGACGCAGGTTTTCGAAGGAATCGTGATCCGAATATCCGGCAAAGGACACCGCGGCACCTTCACCGTGCGCAAGATCTCCTACGGCATCGGCGTGGAGCGCATCTTTCCGTTCCATTCGCCGCGCGTCGATAAGGTCGAAGTGGTTTCCCACGGAAAAGTCCGGCGCGCCAAGCTCTACTACCTGAGAGATAGATCCGGTAAAGGCGCCCGTCTCTCCGAAGAAGAAAGTTGAGAAGCCTTCACGTCGGCTTTTCCCTCGAACGCCCCGCCGGCGTGAATTTTTAGTTTTCCACCTTCGATCTCGCCTTGAAACCGGCCCCCGGGCAGAATCTCTATCCAGCCGTCCACGCGGACCGTTCCGGTGAGATTCCCTTCGATTCTGAGCTCACCCGCCGAAATCCTCGCGGCGACTTCCGCGTTCGGGCCGAGCACTAAGAGCGCCGCGGCCTTCACCTCCCCTTTAAAGCGGCCGTCGATCTTCACCGGCATATCGAAAACCAGTTTGCCGGAGACGGCCGCGCCTTGCTGCAGCACGGTGCGGGGCTGCTCTTCTAAAAACGACGGATCTTGGCGCTCTTCTTTCATCGTGGCTCCAGCCGCGCATTCTATACAACAAACGGGCGGCCATTTCAAAACGATCGGCGCCTGGTCGTGGTTCAATGTGTTTGTATATCGTTCCAATGTAGGGGCAGGCCCCCGTGCCTGCCCGGATTTTGGGCGACCACAGGGGGGCGCCCCTACAAGTTGCGAAACCGACCCATTGAGGGCGCCTACACCTCCGCGACGAAATTGTGATAGCCTATTTTTATGGAGCTGTTCGACGCCGGTAGCGGCAAGGAACCCAGCAGTCCGGCGCCGCTGGCCGACACAGCGCCGCTAGCGGAGAAGATGCGCCCCGCGACTCTCGATGAATTCGTCGGGCAACAGCACCTTCTCGGTCCCGGAAAACTGCTGCGGGAAATGGCGCATGCGGGCGAGCTGCGCTCGCTCATTCTCTGGGGCCCGCCCGGAAGCGGCAAGACCACGCTGGCGAGGATCCTCGCGCAATCCGGCGGCGCCCACTGCGTTCATTTTTCGGCGGTCTCCTCCGGCGTCAAAGAGCTTAAAAAAATCATCGAGGAAGCGGAGCGGCTGCGCCGAATGGGAAAGCGGACCGTGCTCTTCGTCGACGAGATCCACCATTTCAACAAGACGCAGCAGGACAATTTTCTCCCGCACGTCGAGAGCGGCACGCTCATTCTGATCGGCGCCACGACGGAGAACCCTTCTTTCGAAGTCATCTCTCCTTTGCTGTCGCGCTCCCAGGTACTGGTGCTCCAACCGCTGTCGCCGAAAGATATCGATACGATCATCGAGCGCGCGCTTAGCGACACGAAGGCAGGTCTGGGAAATTACCGGCTGGAGTTGACTCTTGAAGCCCGCGAGTTTCTCGTCGAGCAGTCTCAAGGCGACGCGCGCATCGCGCTGAACGCGCTCGAGACCGCCGCGGGCCTCGTCCGGCCCGACCGAGGAAAAAGACCAATCGATCTTCCCGCTCTGCAAGAAGCGCTGCAGAAAAAAGCGTTGGCCTACGACAAGGCCGGCGAAGAGCACTACAACGTTATTTCGGCCTTCATCAAGAGCATGAGAGGAAGCGATCCGGATGCCGCCCTTTACTGGTTGATGAGAATGCTCGAAGCGGGCGAGGACCCGCTCTTCATCGCGCGGCGCATGATCATCCTCGCCGCGGAAGACATCGGCAACGCCGACCCGCGGGCGCTTCAGGTCGCGGTCGCGGCCAAGGACGCGCTGCATTTTGTCGGGCTTCCCGAGGGCAGAATTCCGCTGGCCCAGGCGGTCGCCTATTTAGCGACCGCGCCGAAGTCCAACGCGTCGTACAAGGCGATGCTCGCGGCGGCGAAAGACGTGGAAGAAAAAGGCGCGCTGCCGGTGCCGCTGCATCTGCGCAACGCGCCCACCCAACTGATGGAAAAGCTGGGCTACGGAAAAGACTACCGCTACGCGCACAATTTTCCGGACAACATCGTCGAACAACAGCATTTGCCCGACGCGCTCAAAGGAAAGAAATACTACGTCCCTTCCGACTCCGGCTACGAGAAGACGATCCAGGAAAGGTTGAAGAGCTGGGAAGAAAAAAAACGCGGCGGAAAAAGTTAACCCGGCCCGCGCTCATCAGGTCTATTTTTGTCCTTGCCAAGGCCGTTTCGGTTATAGTAGTTTTCGACGTGGTTTATTGTGTGGGCGGCGCGAATGTCACCCGATGAGGTTGCGGTTATGATTCGGCGGCGGATCCTTTTCACTCTCGGCCTGTGCGCTTTTCTGATTCTCGTCAACCCGCGCGCCAACGCCGCGGAGCGTTCGCCGGCAAAAGTTAAGACGATCTCTTTAGGATTCGTCTCTCAACGAACGCAGGCGGAGGTC
>JBGQBP010000245.1:0-5576 GCA_041494945.1 Binatia bacterium
CCCGGCGATTTGCGAAGCGGAATCGGTCGCGCACGCGATTTTTTTCGCCGAGATGTTCGGCACCAAGTTGCACGTCTATCACATGAGCTCCAAGCAGGCGGCCTGGATGGTGCGCGACGCCAAAGCCAGGGGCATGAGAGTGACCGCCGAGACCGGACCGCATTATCTGCTGCGCGAACCTAAAGACATGGAGAAGGTCGGGCCGCTCCTCAAGATGAACCCGCCGGTGCGCAGCCGCGACCACGGGGAAGTTCTCTGGGACGGACTCCTCAACGGCTACGTCGATATGATCGCGACCGATCACTCGCCACACACGCTGGAAGAAAAAGGCTCGGACATCTACGGGAAAATGACCAAGCCGGCGATCTGGGATTGCATCTCGGGATTTTGCGGCGTCGAGACCGCCGTCCCCGTCCTGCTTACCGAAGTCAATAAAGGCCGCATGACGCTGAACCACTATGCCAAGATCACTTCGGAAAATCCCGCGAAGGTCTGGCAGATCTATCCCAAGAAGGGCGCGATCCGCCTGGGCTCGGACGGCGACGTGACGATCGTGGACATGAACAAGGAAGGAACGATCGACGTCAACAAGCTGCACAGCAAGAATAAGCCGAGCCCGTGGCACGGTTGGAAAGTCAAAGGCATGCCGGTCGCGACGGTCGTGCGCGGCAACGTCCAGATGCGCGACGGCGAACCCGTCGGCAAGCCGATCGGGAAATTAGTAAGACCGAACCCAAAATAAACCGGGTAGGGGCGGGCTTAAAACCCGCCCCTACAATTTTCTTTCTGCCGCGTTCAGCGCCGCCTGTAAAATCACTCCGTGTAAATCCACCGCGGTCAGACCGCAATACTCCAGGCTGTAGCCCGGCCTCACATCCGCCATGCCGTCTTCGAGCAGCCGCTGCAGGACGATGCGGCGGAAGCTGCCGTGGCCCATGACGCCGTCGTGCTCCTTGAGATCCGCTTCTTCGTGCGTGGAAAAATAAACCGCCTGCGCGCACGTGAGGCCATAGTGAGTCGTGAGCGCCTTGAAGAAATCCGCCGACCAGTAGCCGGTTTGCTCCTCGGTCGCGCCGGCGGCGTAGAACTCCGCCACGGTTCCCTCCCAGAGAATCGCGCGCTTGAAATCGATCTTGGCGCGGAACTCGGCGAGCATCGGCGCGACGAAGATCTCGTCCTCGGTGATCCCCAGCGCCTTGGCCGTTTCCACGACGACGTGCACGTGGCCCGGCGGCTTGGGATGGATCAACTCGTCCGCCAGCTTTTGCGCCATCGGCGCCATCAGATCGCGATGCTTGCGAAAAAAGGCGATGTGCTTGTGATAGGAAGCGGCCTCCAGCGTGTTGATCTCGATCGTATAGGCGCCCCAGTTTTTAAAAAAAACTTTGAGCGCGTCGCGCGAAAGCTCGCCCGATCTTAGCTTCTGCATGAACGGCGCGTCGGTGACGCGCTCCTTCCACCGCTTGGCGACTTTCTTGTAATGCTCGTCTACCGCTGCCTTCGCTTCGCTGCCGCTCATCCGCTGCGTCATCGCTTTACTCCATGACCGATCGATTTCATTTTTTCCTTTTTCCTTTTTACTTTATCTCAATCTTCACCGTCGTTCCCCTCTTCTTGCATTCCTCGACGAAAATTTTGTGAATCTCCGGGTCCTGGTCCTTGTACTCGATCTGCGTGCCGCCGGACTTGATGTCCTGGTCGGTCTTGGAGAGATCTTCCACCTTATAGGTAAAACCCCAGGGCTTGAGCGCCAGATAGCGCGCAGGATCGGGGCTGGGATTGAAATGCTGATGGAACCAGTTAGCCGGCGGCACGAACAAGCTTCCCGGACGCCAGTCGATGCGGATTTTGGGCTTTCCTTCCTCCCACAAGAAAGAATATCCCTCGCCGCTGAGAATCAAAATATGAGCGCCGGGGCCATGCCGGTGGCCGCGCGGGTAAGTCCCCACGGGATACTCCTCGATGTGCGCGCTCATCGTGTTGGCCGCCAGGTGAAGACGGATTCCGGTCGCGCCCTGGCCGCGCCGGCTGCGGTCTTGAAGCTTGAACGCCGGAATCTCGGGCACGAAATTGGACTCCCAGGTGCGAAAGTCGGGGATCTCCGTTCCCCGCGCGCTGAAATAGCCTTTCTCGCCGGAAAAACGATCGGTGAAGGTGAATGGATTGCGGAAGATAAAATCGAAATTGCGAAACCGGTTGATCATCTGCGGCGCGTCGGTCAGCGCCACGTAACGCGCCGGCTCGTCGCCTTGCGCGTTGAAATGCTGGTGCCAGGAATTGAGCGGCGGCGAGAAGAGGCTCCCCTCCTGCCATTCGAAAGTCTGCTTGGCGCCGCCTTCGTTCCACACGGTCGTTGCGCCGCGGCCGTGAAGAACGTAGATCAGCTCTTCGAAGAGATGGCGCTGCGGCTTGGCCTCGCCTTTCGGCGGGATCTCGCACACGTACGCGTCGCAGGTGCGGCCCGAGCCTACGAAATTGATAAACGAGCCGGCGACCCCTTTGCGCTTCCAGGGCGAGACGTGAAGCGACCGCAAATCCTCGACCGAGTGGCCGCGCACGATCGGCAATTCTTCGTTCTGCTGCCATAACTCATACGGCGTCGCCGAATGGTAAGCGGCAAGCTCGGATAAATTCATTTTGCCGGACTCCTCCCGGATAATTTGCTGAAAAATCCTTCGCGCTCCAGTTCGTCGATGACGCTCTCATCGACGAAATCGGTCTTTGCCTCCGCGGCCTTCTCTCCTATCAGGCTGAGCGCGCTCTGCATTCCGGTGCGACTGACGCGCGGCGGCAGAGAAAACTTCCCGGCGTAGTACTGATAGGTTTCTTCCACCACTTCTGGATTTTGCTGCTTCAACCGCTTTACGTAAATCGCCAGCGCCTGCTGCTTCTGGGTGGTAAATTGATAAATCGCGTCGCTGTAGGCGCGCACGAAGCGCTTCACCGTCTCGCGGTTTTTTTCCAAGAATGAGCGGCGCACGCTGATCACCGTCTGCGGAAAAGGCAGATCCATCTCGCTCATGTGCGCCAGGATGTTCATTCCCAGGCGCGCCGCTTCGCTCGTGTAAGGCGGCGACAGGACGGTGGCGTCGAGATTGCCGGCGGTCATTGCAACCAGGCGGTACGCCGCCTCTCCGGCCGGCACCAGAGTCACCGCCTGGCGCGGGATGTGCCATTCTTTGAGCGCCAGGACCACCGCCAGCTCGTTCGAGCCGCCGAAATTGACGATGCCGATTTTCTTTCCGATTAAGTCCGCCGGGCGGCGAATTTGTTTTTGCGCCACCATGCTGAAGGGAAATTTGTTCAGCGCCGCGGCCACGATGACGACGTCGCCGCCCTGGAGCCTGAGAGAGATGGGCGAGGTCGCCGATCCTTGCGCGAAATGCGTGCTGCCCGAGACCAGCGCTTGCATGCCGCGCGTCCCGCCGGGAACCAGCACCAGCTCGGCTTTGAGGCCGTATTTTTCGAAGAGGCCGAGATCTTTGGTGGCCCAGATCGGCCCCTGAAAGCCGGAGTTGCCGTCGTAGCTGACGATGACCTGATCCTGCGCGAAGCCGCGCAGGGACGACAGCAGCATTAATATGAGAGCGAGAAAAATGATTCGCGCCATTTTGTTACGCGACGAGAAGATTCATCGACCCGATCCCTTCGATCTCCGCTTTGAGCGTGTCGCCGGGACCGAGCTGCTTTTGAAATGCCGGCGCGTCGGGATTGCCGGTGGCGATCAGGTCTCCAGGCAGGAGCGTGCTCACCTGAGAGAGGAAGCTCACCAACTCGGCGACGCCGTTCACCATCGCGTCGGTGCGCGCCGATTGTCGTAGCTCGCCGTTTACCCAAAGGCGCATGGAAAGATTTTGCGGATCTTCGATCTCGTCTCGCGTCGTGATCCATGGACCGACGGGCGCGAAGGTCTCGAAGCCCTTGCGCACGCAGCGCGTCCCCTGCCCGCCCTTGCCGGTGCCGTACGAGCGCGCGGTGACGTCGAGAATGATCGTGTAACCGAAGACGGCGTCGAGCGCCTGGTCTTTACTCAAGTTGCGCGCCCTTTTTCCGATCACGACGCCAAGCTCCAACTCGGGAAAAATATTCGCCGCGTGCGGCGGAATCACGACCGCCTCCTCGGGGCCGATGATCGCCGAGGGCGGCTTCAAAAAAGTTTTTTCGAGGATCTCCTGCGGCGTCGCCGTGCCGGCCGTTCCTCTGCCGCGCGCGTCGCCCAGCCCCTCGCTGCCGCGTTGGTAATTCGTCGCCGCCGCCCAAAGCTTCGACGGATTCTCGATCGGGGTTTTGAGCTGCTTGGGATCGAGCGGAATCCTCTTTCCTTTTTCAGTCGCGCCGGCTAGCGAAGGCTTGAGACCGTCGTACTGCGCGATCAAATCGATCATCGTCGCGCCCTTCGGCAGCGCGTCGTCGATGAAAATCAATTGGTTGTCTTGAACGACGGCCAGATGGTTGGGTTTTACAGACGCAAATTTCATTTTTTGATCCTTCTAGAGGCCCTTCCCCTTCAGCCGCTCCGCTTCCTCCAGCGCCGTGCGCTGCATGAGCGCGTGCAGGTCGACCGAAGTCATCGCGCAGTATTCCATGCCATACGTCGGGCGCTCCTCGGCCACGCCGTCTTCGAGAAGGCGCTGAAGCACCGTGCGGTTGAATTGCCCATGACCCATCACGCCCTCTTCGTGCTCTTCGAGGTCGGCCTCGTGGTGCGTGGAAAAATAAATCGCCTGCTCTTTCGAGAAACCGTAGTGCGTCGTCAGCGCCTTGAACCAGTCGCCCGCCCAGTGGCCGATGCGCTCCTCCGTCGTCACGCAGGAATACCACTCGGCGGCCGTACCCTCGTACATCACGCCGCGCATGAAATCGATCTTGGCGCGGAATTCCGAGAGCAACGGTTGCGTGAAGACTTCTTCCTCGGTAAGGCCGAGCGCCTTGGCGGTCTGCATCATCACGAGGTAGTGGCCCGGCGGCTTGGGATGAATGAACTCGTCGGCGATCTTCTCGCCGAGCGGCGCCATCAACTCCCGATGCGTTTTGAAAAAAGGTAGAAACCGTTGATAGGAGCAGGCGGTAAGAGTATTGATCTCGATCGTCCACGCACCCCAGTTTTTGAAAAACAGACGGATCGTGGAGAGCGGCAACACTCCCGTAACCAACTCCTGCATAAAAGGAGTGCGGTTCACCCGCTCCTCCCACCGCGCCGCCACATTAGCATAGATTTCGTCCACGACGGCTTTTGCTTCCGACGGTTTCAACTTCGCTCCCGGAGTAATCTTCATGTTGTTTTCGTTTCCTCTCTATAAAGGTTTAGGGATTCCATCATCGGCCGGTCGTTGATGGAGAAGAGAATCGCTTCTTCATTGTCCGAAGCATTCCGGTGATGGTGCCAACTCCAGAGCGGCACGACGAAGCAATCGCCCTGCTGCCACTCGAATCTCTCACCGTTGATCTCCGTGACGCCGCCGCCGCGAAAGGCGTGATAGATCGCCGTGCTCGTGTGGCGATGTGAGCGCGTCTTTTCTCCCGCGCGAAGCATCTGGATCTCGCACGACATCGTCGGCAGCGTCCAGCCGCCGGTC
>JBGQBP010000246.1:0-5549 GCA_041494945.1 Binatia bacterium
CCCTGTTAGAGCAATTGCGTTTTTCTCAACGGCCTGCGTAAACCGAATCGATAAAGCCGCTGCGTTCCAGCTCATCGACGATCGAGAGATCGACCAGTTTCTCAGCTTTGAAATCGATCTTCTTTCCTCCCATGCCGCTGTCGATCACCTGTTGAACGCCTTTCAAAGTGGGCCGCGGCACACGCTGAAGGTCCGCGGCATATTCGCGCCACGTGGCTTCGAGGATCTGGTCGTCTTTCAACTGGGCGAACTTGGAGATTACTTTTTTGGCAAACTCCTTGTCCGTTTTATAGCGATGCATTCCCCGGATGAACGCGCGCATGAACTTAATAACGGTAGGACGATGCTGGGCGATGTAGCTGCGGGTCGTGATCACGGTGCCGGTGTTCTCGTCGGTCGGCAAATCCACCAGCTCTCTCATGCCCAGCTGAATGGCTATCAGATGAAGCGGAAAAGACATTCTCTGCGCGTAAATTTTCCCGCCGACCATGGCCGCCATTCCTTCGGGCTGGCCGCCGGTCTGAACGATGGAAACGTCCTTGTTGGGATCGACCCCGTTCTTTTCCAAAATCGTGCGGAGAATAAAGTCGGACGTGGAGCCGAAGCTCGTAATGCCTACGGCCTTGCCCTTCAAATCTTTCACGTCCTTGATCTCCGGGCGGCTGATGAGGTGATGACGGTTGACTCTGCTGATCGACGCGATCATGACCGCGTCGCCGCCCTGGGCCACGGCCGGGACGATCGCGGGCTCGCCCGCGTGAATCAATTGCCCGCTGCCACCGATGAGCGCCGCGACAATTCTCGTGCTCCCGCCGACGCGAACCAACTCGACAGCGAGCCCCTCGTCGTCGAAATACCCCGCCTCTTTGGCGATCATGGGCGTGGCCCAGCTTCCCGCCGGGCTCGGATAGAGAAATGTGATGCGCTCCTGCGCCTCGGCAGACAGCTCGACGAATAAGGCCGTCATCAATGACGCGCAAAACAATGCTGCCGCAAGCTTGGCGCAAAATCTTCTCGGCATGTCAGCGATTCTCTACCGGGAAGAGAAGGTTGTTGTCAAGGAAGGACTTGACTTGACAGCCGAGCCAGTCGGCGCGATATGTTCTGTCGATGAATGACGATGCTGGAACAAGATGGATCGCGGCACTCAATCGAGGCGAAGGGCTGCGCGACGATTTCATCTTCGATTTAAGCTTCGAAGACTATGCTTCGTTTCCCGATCCCTTCCCGCGCTGCGCCTTCGCCGTAGAGGAAGTCCAGGAAACAATCCATCGCTATCCCAATCCTGAAAGACCGGGAGAGCTTTTTCGCTGGGACATTCACGGCAGACTGTTGGCTCCGGCGAAAGAGTCGATACCCGGCGCGGCCGTCGTCATGATCCACGGCGGCGCGGCCAATGAATACGAATTTCTCTTTACTCCCGACGGACCCGAAGAGTTTCTCGACCTCAAAAAAATTTCGCCTGCCGGCGCGAGGGCCGGCGTCGCGCAGCACCTCGCGTCGCTCGGCATCCCCGTGCTCGCCGTGTCTTTGCCCGGCCATTACAGCCGCAAGCCGTGGCCGCCGATTGCGACCCGGCGGCCCGAATTCGTCATCGGAGAGATCCCCGGCGACGCGGAGCTGGAAAATCGCCTGGCAGTGTACACGTTCCGCATGTGCCTGGAAGCGATCAAGCAATTGATCGAGCGCCGCCTGCCGAATCACCAGTTATATATCTGGGGCCACTCGACGGGCGGCGAGTATTTTTATCTGATGGAACAGTACGGGTTGAAGAACCGGATGCTCGGCGGCCTGGGTTTCGGCACCGGCATGCCGGCGTGGCTGCGCAAAGAGTGGGACCTGGCCGCCGACGATAAACCTCCCGAGGTGAGGGCCGCGAAATTCCGGCCGATTACCGGTCTCAGCCGCAGAAGTCCGAAGGGCTACGTCAAGAGCGGCTACGTGGGGCCGAATCAGCCGTGGGGCGCCGTCGAGCGCTGGTTCGAGCTGGAAAACAACCGCCGGCCGCAGTTCAAGCCGTTTCTCCAGGACATCGAGCACAGCGCCTATGACGTCTTGCTCGACGAGGTCAGAAAAAAATCGCGCTTGCCGGATGAGGAGCTGTTCATCACCTTCAAGGCGGATCTGAACCGGCTGCGCGGCAAAAAGATGCTCCACTTCGTCGGCGAGCTGGACAAAGGGCACTGGCTCGACGGGGCCGAGAAAGGACTCGGCTTTCGCCGCGAGGTGTTCGCGCTCCGGCGCTTCGCGGAATACGCGGATGCCGTGCGTCTGGTCGTGATCCCGCGGCTCACGCACTACGGCCACGTCGAGGCGCACAACGAGCGGCTCGCCAACTTGATGGTGACCGGAATGAGAGACTACTTCCTAGAAAGGTAGGCAGTCATGAAGCAACGGAAAGAGCGGCGGATGATCCTGGCGAGTTTGTTTTATCTGATTTTTGCTTTCGCGCTTTTCGAGCCTGGGCCTGTTTTCGCCGAGCCTCTGCGCATCGCATATACGTCCATCGCGATGGTCTTTGCGCCGCTCTGGACGACCCAGGCGGCGGGAATTTTCAAGAAACATGGCCTCGATGTGGAACTCCTTTACATCGGCGGCGGTCCTCCCTCGACGCAAGCGCTGCTGGCCGGCGACGTGAAGATTTCTTTTACCGCCGCGGGGGCGGTGGTCGCGGCCAATCTCGCGGGCTCCGATGCCGTCCTCCTCGGCACGACGATCGATATGCTTCCTTTTGAAATTTGGTCCGTGCCGGCGATCCGCGAGCCGTCCCATCTCAAGGGGACCAAGATGGGCGTGACGCGCATCGGCGCAACATCCGATTTCGTCGGGCGCTACGTTCTTAAGAAATGGGGCCTGAAGCCGGGCAGCGACGTAGTGATTTTTCAGACGGGAGCGGGACCGGAAGTCTTCGCCGCTCTAAAAGGCGGCTCGATTCAAAGTGGGGTCATGAGCACGGGACCCTACACGATCGAGGCGGAAAAAGCGGGCTTCACGCGCCTGGCGGATGTTTCCACCATGGGGTTGGCCTACGCCTTCGGCCCTTTTGCCGCGCTCGGATCTTTTATCCGCTCTCAGCCGGATACGGTGAGTCGCTTCATGAAAGCCTACGTGGAAGGCATTCACCGCTTCAAGACCGACAAACGTTTCGCCCTGGCGACGATAGAAAAGCAGACCAGACTCAAAACGTCGCCCGCCACGGAGCGGGTTTATGAGATTTTTGCCGGCCGATACGTCAAGCGGATTCCCGAGGCGACCGCTGAAGGCATCCAGACGATCTTGGACGAGATCGCCGCAAGCCGCCCTCTTCCTGCGGGAGTCACGCCGCAGAGGTTTGTCGAGCCGCGCTTCATCAACGAAATCGTGACCAGCGGCTTCGCTGATTCGCTATATCAGGGCCGATAACTTCTTTTGGAACGGTGGTTTCGATCCACACGATCCGGCAGGACGCTTCGGGCCGGCACAAACCGTGAGTCGGAAACCGAGCAGCTTCCTAGCGCTTCTGCACCTGGAGATCGTTGATCACCCTCTTCACGCCGCCGACCTGGGAAGCCAGTTGTTCCGCGCGAGCGCGCTCCGCATCGTTGGCGACCACGCCGCCGAGGTGAACCACGCCCCTGACCGTGTCGACGTCGATTCGCGTAAGGGTCGAAGCCTTCTCGGCCGCGAGCTTTGCCTTCACCGCCGCCGTGATGTTAGTATCGTCGATGTTCTGTCCCAGGGTCTCTCCGGTCATCGCCACGCACCCGGAAACGCCCATGAGAAGCAACATGCAAATCGCAAGCATCCTCAATGTCTTGGTCATAAAATCCCCTCCTTCCGAATTTGACGGGATTAATGTCATATCGTAAGAAAGCTTGCAATCGGGTCTATACCTTACGGAAGCCTGAATATTACACACCGACAAAGGAGAAGAGATTATGAAAAAAGTCAAAGAGCAACATGTCCCGTACAACACCGGCTGGTCCGGAGAACTGAAGAAGGGACAGGTGATTCGGATCATCGCCACGACCACGGTAGACTTCGTATGCTTGAGGCGCGAAAATTTGAAGGAGCGCTTCGATCAGGCGCGAACCAAGGTGTACAATGGAAAGATTTTCATCACCACCGGCGACAAGCTGATGGGCCGCAACAACCAGCACATGATGACGATCGTCGAGAACACCAACGATCAGGGAACCCACGATCTTCAAAAAGGCATGTGCAGCGGATACCGCTTTCAGCTCGCCAAAAAAGAGGGAAAGCTGAGGGACTATTACCACCGGGATTTTAAGGACGAGGAGATTCCGGACCACGGCTGCTACGAAAACCTGTCAAGGGCTTTGGCGCCGTACAAGATCGACCCGGAGGACATTCCGAATCCCTGGAACCTCAATCAGCACATGATCATCGACGGCAAGACCGGGAAAATGGAGCACACGACGGTAAGAGCCAAGCCGGGAAGCTACGTCGATTTGCGCGCCGAAATGGACCTGGTCGTGGCTCTGAGCGCCTGTCCGGATATGCCGGTCGGAGGAAAGCCGGTCGACCTCTTGATTTACGAACCGTAATTAACATGGTCGTAGAGATGAATTATGAAAGCCTCGAAAAAAGCTAAATTTAACGTCGGCGGCGTTCTTTTAGATCGGCCGTTCAAGATCCGGCGGCTCGGCCACTTCGGCTTCAATCTCACGAAGATGGACGAGGGCCTGCGCTTTTACACCGACCTCCTGGGTTTTCGCGTCTCCGACGTGATCGATTATTCGCGCCGCGCGAAGAGCCCGGAGCAGCTCACCGGTCTCGGCGATCCCAAGGGTTACTTCACGCGCTACGGAACTGACCACCACGCGCTCGTCCTCTTCAACAAGCGCGTACGCGATGCATTGGGTAGAAACGATCCACCTGGAGTTACGATCAATCAGATCACCTGGCAGGTGGGAAGCCTCGGCGAAGTCGGCGGCGCGATCCAGTGTTTCACGAAAAAAGGGAACAAGCTGCAACGCTCAGGGCGCGACATGCCCGGCTCCAACTGGCACACTTACCTTAACGATTTCGATGGCCACACGAACGAGCTTTACTACGGTATCGAGCAGATCGGCTGGAACGGCCACAGCAAGCCCAAGGCGATGTACGACCGGGAATTTAACCAGCCGCCCGAGCTGCCGCAAATTTCCGAGTTCGAAGAGATTCAACGAGCGCTGAAGCAGGGCGTCGATCTCACGTCGGGCCATCGACACGTCGAGACGTTGCCGGCGACCTACGACGTGGACGGCATTCTTTTGCCGCGACCGTTCAAGATCGTCCGCCTGGGGCCGGTGGAGCTTTTCGTCAAAGACCTGGAAGCGGCCGAGTCGTTCTATAGAGAAACGCTGGGCTTTACGATCACGGAAGAAGTCCACTGGCGCGGCCATCGTTGTCTGTTTCTGCGCGCCAACACGGAGCACCATTCGCTCGCGCTCTATCCGCTCGCGATGCGCGAGCCGTTGGGGCTGAGCGCGCACTCCACTTGCATGTCGCTCGGCCTTCAGCTCGCAAATTACCGGCAGCTTCGCGACGCGGTGAGTTTTCTCCGC
>JBGQBP010000247.1:0-5548 GCA_041494945.1 Binatia bacterium
AGAACCCGGTGAAAGCGGCAATCGGTATCCTACCGCTGCGACCTTCCATGTCCAAAAAACTCTTAAAGGATCGAGCAACGGAGTGACTCGTTGCCTTCAAGAATTTACGACAGCTTTGCCCTTCTCAAACTTTTCCAAAAAGAGCGAAATTACGAGAAGGTTGCCAGACTTTTAGAAGAAGACCTCAAAAGCAGAGAAGCTCCGCTTCTTCAAATCATCAACTTCGGCGAAATTATCTATCGGACCAAAAAAGATTTTGGCGATGAGTCCAATATCCGCGTGATCCGCAGTGTGATCCGTCTGGGTTTCAGAATTATCTCCGCCTCGGATAACTTAGTCTACGCAGCCGCAGAACTTAAGGGCAGCTATGCGATTTCTTACGCCGACGCTTTTCTCCTCGCTACAACTCTGAGAGAGAAGGCCGCCATAGTCACGGGTGACCCGGAGTTTAAGAAAGTCGAATTCCTCTGTCCTATAGAATGGGTTTGAAAAGCAGACGGCCTAGACTTTGACCTCCTCGTCTATCCTTTTGAATGGGGCGGGGTATTAGGGCAGGTTTTGCCAGAGGGAAAAAGTTTCGCTCGCGCTGTCGGATGCGGCGTCCGTGAACCAGGACTCCCGGGCTTCCGCGCCTTGCAGGATACCGAAAAAATAAATTCTCAGCATCTGCTCGATCAACTGCGGCAGCGGGAGGTCGCGGTCGGGATGATACCAGGTGTAGATCCAGTTCATCATGCCGAAAAGCGAAAACGTCGCCGCCCGGAGGTCGATCACCCGGCCGCTCTCGCGTCCCTGCAGCTCGCCGATCAGGTCCATCAAAATTTTCACGTAGCGGCGCTTGAGGACCAGAATTTTTTCATCGAACTCGCCCGTTAGAGACTCGTCTTCGTGCGCCATGACCTTCATCTCGTGCATGTTGTGGAGGAAATAGCCCAGGTGATTTTCGGCGAAGGCGCGGATGCGCACGCGCGCGTCGGCGTCCTGGCTGACGCCCCGCTCCCACCGTTGCAAGAGCGTCAGGAAACAATGCTCCTGGATGAGAAACAAGAGCTCTTCTTTGGTGCGGAAATAATAGTACAGGCCGGCCAGGCTCATGCCGGTCGCGCGTGCGATGTCCCGAATCGACGTATGGTGAAAACCTTTCTCGGCGAAGATCTTGGCGGCCCGCTTGAGGATCTCCTTGAGTTTCTCGTCGTAGTGGCGCGTGGACGGCTCGGAGCGATTGGCCATGATTGAAAGCCATCTTCGCAAACCTCCCCTGGGGTGTCAAATTGAAACAATGATGCGGATTATGAACGGATGCTCTGTTTACTCAGTTTGCTGATGGAGAGAATATCGCCGGCGTTGATCCGGACCTCGCCCCGTTCCGACTTTAACGAAAAGTTTCCAGAGTCGTCCTTCTGCACGATCTCCCCTTCCATCGGATTCGGGAACCGGCCGGTTTCCGGACGGAGAGTGACTTTAACCCGCTCGCCTACGGCAAGCGTTCTCAACACATTCGTCAAGGATTCGAATATCGCCATTGCCCTCCTCTATTTTGACCTTTGAGTGGCCCGACCCTTAGACCAAAAAAAGGAGGCAACCCGACCTGTTGCCTCCCTCTTCCGGTTATTTATGTAACGCGAAAACTACCAGCGGTTACGTCCGCCGTCGCGGTCACCACCGCCATTGCCGCCGCCGGAGTTATCGCGCTTCGCCATCGGCTTGGCCTCGTTCACCACCAGAGTGCGGCCATCGAATTGCGTGCCGTTCAGCGCCGAGATCGCCTTTTGGGCCTCGTCGCCCGACGACATCTCGACAAAGCCGAAGCCGCGGGATTGACCGGTGAACTTATCCGAGATTACGTTCGCGGATTGCACCGTGCCATGCGTCGCAAAAAGTTCCTGTAAACGCCCTTCCGTTACGGAATAAGGCAAACCACCGACATATAATTTACTACCCATGTTCTCCTCCTAAGAGATACTGTTATGGTCTTTGCCCCTGAGAATCTGACTGCAAATGCGGTAGAACATGGGTTTTTAAACTTACTAAAACCACGCCCTGGTCGGATTGTCATTTAGAGATCGTTCGCAAGGAGAGAGACTGACAAGAGGCCTTCAAATTTCTGTTCTCCTCAGAAGGCCATATACTGAAGAAGATAATGCACTGTACGCGTTCCCCTGGGTGATGTCAATCCCGATCCGAAATATTCGTGCCCCCTGCCTGCGGCGCGTGAAAGTCGGAAGTACCGGGCGCCCTGGTCGCCTGCATGCGCAAAACTGCTGCGAGTCTTACCGCGATGCCGGGGCATCGGGTTCGATGGCGTAGGATCACTCATCGCATTGAAGACACTTTGCCGACGCCGCTCTCATATTTTTATGGATCGTGATAGTTGACCCGGTTGTGCTGAATCGCGTTGATGAAGATGCCTCTCGCCTGTTTCTTACGGTCGATAAATAAAAGTCGGCGGCGCGCTTTCTTTCTTTTCCTCCCGCCGCTCTTTCTCCAAGTCGCGACGCGGGAGCGGACCGGCGCAGCCGAGGGATTGGACGACGAGCAGAAGCAAGATGATTTTAGCTGGGATCATATGGCGCTCGATCGTTTCGACGTTTCGGAAATTCCCAAAACTCGTCTCACACAAGCGCCTTGACCGACGGGCGCGCCTTCATTCTCTCTATCCATGCGTTAAGACGCGGCAGGTTCGGCGCCGGGAGAACGCCGTAGTATTCCATGCGGGCAAAGCGCGGCCACAAGTCGATATCGGTTAGACTGATCTCGCCTAAAAAGTACGGCCTGTCGCCGAGCGCGTCTTCGAGATAGCGGAGCAGGTGGCGAAGCATCCGGCGCTTTTCTTCCATCAGAGATTCGCTGCGCTCCGCTTCTTTCTTAAAAAATATTTCATTCCGGAGCGCCCAGTAAGGCTCATGGAGGTAGTTCAACCCGTAGTCGATTAGGACCCGGCCGCGTCCGCGGAGATACGGGTCTTTCGGCATCAGCGGCGGGGCGGGATATTTCTCGTCGAGGTACTCGTTGATGATGCAGGATTCGAAGAGCACGTTCCCGCCGTTGTCGACCACCGGCACCTTGCCGTAGGGGTTGCGCTGCAGATGCTCGGGCTTCTTTTGATCCCGCTTGGCGAGATCGAGCTTGATGCCCTCGTAAGCGAGCCCCTTCTCGTGGAGAGCGATCTTCACCCGATCGCTGTTCGATGACGGCACCGCATGGTACAATTTGATGGCCATGAATTTACCTCCGGCAGAAACCGCGCCAAAACGACGAGAATGTATTCTATCGTGGACCTGGATTCAACATTGGTCGCAGCGCCAATCGCCCCTTGCTTGCGAAGCGCCCGCTTTCATCGATTGACGGGCATGAAGCGGACGGGTTAAGGTCCGCCCGTAAAGGCCAACACGCGCAGGGCAAAAATCAGGGGGCCCGTATGAATACGCAAAAGCAGCTGAGCCGGATATTTATTTTTGCGGGCGCGCTCGCTCTCGGCGCCGTCCCGAAGATCGACGCGGATGCGCAGGAGCGGCTGAGAGTCGCCTACACATCGACCGACACGACCAACCAACCGTGGACCGTGGCCTATGACGCCGGATTTTTTAAAAAGCACGGCCTGGACGTCGAGCTGGTCTACATCGGCAGCACCACGGTCGCCGTTACGGCGATCATGGCGCAGGACGTTCCGGTGGGCAACGCCGCCGGCAGCGGCATCGCCAACGCGGCGGTACGCGGCGCCGATCTGGTGAGCGCGGGCTGCGTGATCAACGTTCTGGCCTACGAGCTGGTGGTCCTCGACAGCATCAAGTCGGCGGAGGATTTGAAAGGCAAGTCGATCGGCATCAGCCGGTTCGGCAGCGTGTCGGACGTGGCGGCGCGCGAGCTGCTGAAGGGATTGGGGCTGAGACCGATGGAAGACGTCAAGATCCTGCAAGTGGGCGGGGCCTCGGAGCGCGCCGCGGGTTTCAGCCGCGGGGTCATCGCCGGTTTTCCCTCTCCGCCGGGGAACGTCGATCTCATTCCCGGCGGGTTGCCGCACCGCATCCTCGCCAATATGGCGGACCTGCCCAAGCCGTATCCCCTGCCGTTCATCTGCGCGGCGACGACCAAGAGCTACGTGGCCAGGAAGCGCGACACGGTGAAAAAAGTCCTCATGGCATTGATCGAAGCGTCGCACTATTTCAAGACCAACAAGGAAGGCACGCAAAAAATTATCGCCAAATACCTTCGCGGCGCGAACAAGGCCTATCTCGAAAGCTCCTACCAGTCGACCGTGAAGATCCTCGAGCGCGTTCCCTACACGACGCGCGAGGGAATGAAGATCCAGCTCGACGAAGCGTTGAAGCAAAACCCCGCAAGCAAGGTGACGGTGGACGGCCTGGTCGACGACACGATCGTGAGAGAGATCGAGAAGGAGGGCTTTATCGATCGAGTGTATGGGAAAGGAAAATGAGAGCGGCGAAATTTCTCCGTAAAGAGAAATTTTTCTTGTCAGCCGGCCCGTTTCGAATTATAATGCGCTCAAGTGGTTCCGAAAAAGGTCCTTTTTACCAAGGGAGTCGGGGTTCACAAAGAAAAACTGGCTTCCTTCGAGTTGGCGCTGAGAGCCGCCGGCCTGGCCCACTGCAATCTGGTTCTCGTCTCGAGCATTTACCCGCCCGGCTGCAAGATCATCTCCAAAGACGAAGGGCTGAAGCTCTTACGGCCCGGGGAGATTATTTTTGCGGTGTACGATCGCGAAAGTAACAACGAGCCGAACCGGCTGATCGCGGCTTCGGTCGGCTTGGCGGTCCCCTCGGACCCTTCCATGCACGGCTACCTTTCCGAGCATCATTCGTTCGGCGAGACCGACGAACGAGCGGGCGAATACGCCGAAGACCTCGCCGCCAGCATGCTCGCGACTACTTTGGGAATCGAGTTCGATTCCGAGCTGGATTGGGACGAGCGCGAGCAGATTTTTAAAATGTCGGGCAAGATCGTGCGCACGACCAATATCACCCAGTCCGCGGTGGGCAACAAAGAGGGTCTCTGGACCACCGTCTTCGCGGCCGCGGTTTTTATCAACGACGATAGCCAGCCCGGGGAGAACGGGAAGCTCGCGGCCGGGATTAATAAAGGATCGCTGCAGGAGGAAGTTTTAAGACAAACGCTGGAAGGCCAGCTGAAAAACACCGACACGCAAAACCAGCTGTCTTTTCCTCAAATCACCAAACCCGGCGAGCTTGTCCGACTCGCCCAGCCGGCAAAAAAGCCCCTCGCGTAAATTTTCTTTCTGCCGTCCGCTTCCGGCCAAGCGTTCCGCGAATCGCGTCTACTACTTACGGCTCAACCGTTCGATTTCGGCAACCACACGGTCCAATTCTTCCACCAGCGCATTTTGATCCGCCGCTGCGAAGGCTTTGAGGAGCGACCGATAATACCACAGGGTCCCCTCTCGCCCGCCGTTAAAACGCGACCAAAGCGCCTCGCCGTGCCGCCGGTAGTCGCTGAGAATCGCCCGCGCGTTGTGGAGCTTGTCCGATGCCGATACCAGGCGAACGGACGGAGACGCGGCGGGGATGTGCGC
>JBGQBP010000248.1:0-5520 GCA_041494945.1 Binatia bacterium
CGCGCACGGCTCAACCGAGGCGCACTCGACACCATTGTCAGGATCTACCAAGACGATACCGCAGTCCCTCACCTTTGCGATAGCGCGCGAGAACCATTCCGAGCGCCTCGCAATGCGTTCCTGCCGCCCACGCATTGAGAAAGCGGAGATGTCTTTGAGAACGAGCCGCTCGGAGAAGAACCGAGTCCCACTTGGAAGAATTCCCGAACTCTCGACATCTGCTACGCTCCGACGATCGGGGACGAGCCCAGCCAGGGCATCAAACAACTTTTAATCCGGTTGCCTAAATTTGTCAGGCTGTTTTAGGTATTGTATGTACCGGCCGTCTTTGCAACGGTTGTCATCAGGCACCAAGTACCAAATAATTCCTAAGCTAACTCCTCGAGCGAGCGCTCGCAGGAGGCCGTATTTGCCCCAGTCGCCAACATCCGCCACGTATTTGTCTTGCAAAAAGCGTCCCTTCTTATTTTGTCGCGCTCTATCGAAGATCCCGCTGCGAGCCCATCGCACGTTTCGCTAACATTGGTCAGATCCGCCACATTTTTTGTACTATTTGATCTCGCGACATCTAACTTCCGACCGGCGGCACAAATTCCCCGTCGCCCGGTTTGCCGACGACCTTGCCGTTCTCCATCACCACTTTGCCGCGGACGATCGTATAGATCGGCACGCCTTTGACTTTGCGCCCGTGGTAAGGAGTCCAGCCGACTTTGGTGTACGTAGTTTCGTTCGTGATCGTCTCCTCGCGTTCCATGTCGACGATCGTGATGTCGGCATCGGACCCGACCTGGATAACTCCTTTGCGCGGATAGACGCCGAAGATGCGCGCGGGATTGTACGAAGTGATGCGCACGAGCTGATCGAGCGTCAACTTTCCCTGGTTGACCGCGGTCAAAAATAATCTCAGGTAGTCTTGAATCTGCGGCTCGCCGCCGGGCGATTTCCACATGTCCTTCCAGCCGACGTCTTTTTCCTCCTTGGTGTGCGGCGCGTGGTCGGTGCCGACGACCTCGATCGTCCCGTCCTTGATCGCCGTCCAGAGAGCCTCCGCATGCTCGTCCGGCACCCAGAAGCCGAGACAATAAGGCCCCAACTTCTCCACGTTCTCCCAGGTCGCGAGGAAAAGCGCCCAGGGATTCACTTCGCCGGTCACCGGCCGGCCTTCCTCCTTCGCGCGCCGGATCATCTCGATCCCTCCCGGCGTGCTCATGTGAAGGATGTGGAGCTTGGTGCCGGTCGATTTTTGAAAACGGATCAGCGTCGCGATCGCCGTGTCCCAGATGATGCCGTCGAAATCTCGATATGCCTTGCCGTACGCCTGCGGGCTGCGGTCACCGCGCTCCCAGTAGCGCTGCTCGATCACGTCCATCAAATCCTGATCGTGCGGATGGACCATGAGCGGCAGGCCGGTCTTCGCCACGGCTTCGAACGAGCGAAAAAGCTCGCCGTGGTTGTGCAGCCCGATGCCCGGCATGTGCGGATAATCGCGGCCGGTGTCCCGCACCATGAAAATTTTGAACGCGAGGCAGCCTTCTTTGGCGAGTCCGGGAATCTGCTCCGGAACGGTTCCCGACGGGTTGTGGTTGAAATCGACGATGGCTTTTTTCTTGTGATCCTCGATCAAAGCCCGATAACGCTCGACTGTCGTCGTGGGAGGATTGACGTTCGGCATGCCGATCGAGAGCGTCACGCCTCCCGCGGCGGCCGCCATCGTGGCGGTCGTCAAATCTTCCTTATGCGTGAAGCCGGGATCGCGGTGATGCGTATGCGTGTCGATCAATCCCGGGATGACCTTCTTGCCTTTCGCGTCGATGACCTTGATCGATTCGGGAAGCGCCGTCGGCCTGCCGAGCGCGACGATCTTCCCCTGGTTTACCGCGACGTCGGCGGCGACAAACCCGCCCGGCGTCCATACGTCTCCGTTTTTTACGACGAGATCTACCCGATCCATAAGGTTGCTTTCTCCGTTCGAAAAAAGTTCAAGAAACCTTTATATGATCCATGTTTACCCCTGTCAACAGAGGCGCCAGAAGCTGCGCTTTCGGAGCTTGACTCCGCCGGGGGAATTTGAAAGTATTCTCTCGGACTTCGTCTAACAGGGTGAAGGAGGACACTTCCATGAGGCAAATTCTGAGTTCGTTCTTTGCAGGGCTGGCGCTGTTGATCTTCGCGGCGGGTCCGAGCTTCGGCCAGGACGCGAAGCTCATCGAGGCGGGCAAAAAAGAGGGTAAGGTCGTCGTCTACGGCTCGCTCGAATCCGACACCATGGATGCCGTCACGAAGGCATTCCAAAAAAAGATTGGAATCGAAGTTGAATATTGGCGCGCATCGGCTACGAAAGTGATGGACCGGGCGCTCACTGAATACCGCGCCGGCAAACCCGGCTTCGATATCATCCTGACCAACGACAATCCCATGCAGCTCATGCAGAAGCAGGGAATCTTCGCCAAATACAATTCTCCCTCGGCGAAGGATTTTACCAAAGAGTCGCTTGATCCCAACCTCGGTCCCAGATACCGCAATGTGATTATCGGCATCGTCTATAATAAAAGCATGGTCAGCCCTGCCGACGCGCCGAAATCGCTCGAAGATCTGGTGAAACCTCAGTATCGCGGCAAGCTCGTGATGCCCGATCCCACGCAGCACACGACCACGACACAGTGGGTCGCCAGTCTGGAGAAGCTGATGGGCAAAGAGAAGGCCGAAAAATATATTCGGGACTTGGCCGCTATGAAGCCCTTCTTGGTCGAGTCTCTTTTGCCTGCCGCGGAGCGGGTCTCGACCGGAGAGACGCCGATTGCGATCACTTACGTGAAATATGCTCTCATCTTCGGTCAAAAAGGAGCGCCGCTCGACCACGTCAGGCTGCCGAAAATGATGGGAGACGGCCACTATCTGACCCTCGGCAACAAGGCGCCGCATCCGAACGCCGGCAAGACCTTTATCGACTATTTCCTCGGGCAGGAGAGCATGATGCTCATCGCCAAGATGGGCGAGTTTGTGAATCGCAAAGGGGTCTATCCGCCGCTGCCCGATGCCGACAAGATTCAGTTCGTCCAAATGTACGATCTCGATGAAAAGGGTTTTGCGGAGAAGAAGAAGGAGTACACCAAGATCTTCTTGCAGTAGGAAATCTCAAAGCCGGTGGAAAACAGAAGCGTTGCGATCGGGCGAGCGCTCCCTTCGTCGGGGGGCCTCGCCCGAGTCGTTTTATTCTTTAGTCAGCCCATTAATCTCGTCTTTATCGGAGTCGCCGCCGTCATCGGTTTTCTGGCGCTCTACCCGAGCTTTTTTCTTTTGTACGGGAGCCTGACCGACGCTCCGCTGGGAGTTCCGGGACACTTCACGCTGCAGAATTATATTCAGGCCTACTCCGACCCGACCGCCTATCCGCTGATTCTGACTTCGTTTATTTTCGGCATCGGCGCCTCGGGTCTCTCCATAATCCTCGCGCTCACCCTTGCCTGGATTACAATCCGAACCAACGCGCCTTACAGAAGGCTCTTCGAGCTGATCGCCATCGTCCCGAACATCTTGCCGCCTCTGCTGATCGCCATATCCTGGGTGCTGCTCCTCAATCCCAGCAACGGTCTCATCAACGGGATTCTGGTTCGGTTCTTTGGTATCGAGAAAGGTCCCTTCAATATCTACTCGCTCCCGGGTCTCATCTTTGTCGAAGGATTGATTCTCAGTCCGCTGGCTTTCCTCATCATCTCGGCAGCTCTTAAAGGTATGGACCCATCGCTGGAAGAATCGGCTAAAACTCTCGGCTCCAGTGAAATGGGAGTCGCGGCGCGGATCACTTTTCCCTTGATGAGGCCGGCGATTTTGGCAGCCGGCACGCTGAATTTCGTGAGAGCGGTCGAGAGTTTCGACACGCCGGCCATCATCGCGTTGCCGGCGCGGCTTGAAGTCTTCACGACAAAGATCTGGCGCGAGGCCCTGGGTTCTTTTCCGACAAACCACAATCTGGCCGCCGCTTACGGCGTCGGCATTCTTCTGATCGCTCTCGTCTTTGTTTATCTCTACCGCAGATTTACGTCTAAGGTGGAGAGCTTCTCCACGGTTACGGGCAAGGGCTTCAGACCGCACGAGATCGATTTGGGCAGGGCGCGCTATCTCGCCTCGGGAGTCGCTCTGCTGCTGCTTATTCTTATGGTTATTCTGCCGATTCTGGTCCTTCTGCTCGTATCCGTGCTGCCCTACTACCACGTTCCCACCTGGCAAACGTGGAGCAACTTAACTTTAAACAACTTCCGCTTTGTGGTGGAGAACCCGCGCGTCTACAGGGCTTTCCGCAACAGCATTTTTCTGGCCATCGGCGGCGCCACCATCTGCATGGTGCTTGCGTCTTTGACCGCTTACATCACGATCAGAACCAAGATCGCCGCCCGCGGCCTTCTGGAAGGACTCATTTTTATTCCCTGGGCCTTCCCGGGAACCGCGCTTGCTCTCGGCCTCCTGTGGGCTTACGTCAATTTTCCAATCCCGATCTACGGGACTATCTGGATCATCATGATCGCCTACATCACCCGCTTTCTCCCCTACGGACTGAGAGCGGTCAGCAGCACGATCATTCAGATCCACAAAGAGCTCGAAGAGGCGTCCACGGCGTGCGGCGCCGGTTTTTTCGCGACCTTTCGCCGCATCCTCGTCCCGATGATGCGGCCGGGAATCATGGCCGGCTGGATTATTCTCGCCACGACCTTCATGCGCGAGTTCAGCGCCACCCTGTTTCTATACAGCCCCGGCTCCGAAGCATTGGGGCCTCTGCTTTATTTTCTTTACCTCGACGGCATGCGCGGCCGAGTGGCGGCCATCGGCCTGGTTATTTCTCTGATCTCCGTTATCCTCATCGCGATCGCGCAGAGACTATCGCGCTGGGACACGGCGTAATCGAATATTCCTCAAATCTGAACAACGGGAGCAATATCGTGGAAAAATTGCATTTAACGATTGCGTGCGGCGATTACGACCGGACCAAAGCGCTGCAAACGGGAGCGGTCCAGCCGGAAGGCATACAGCTCAACTATCTTCCCCTGCAGGCGGAAGAGATCTTCTGGCGCATGAGCAATTTTAAGGAATTCGACGCCTCCGAGATGTCGCTCTCGAATCACATCACGATGGTAAGCCGCGGCAACTCTCCGTTCGTTGCGATTCCGGTCTTTCCATCGCGCTTCTTTAGACACTCCTGCGTCTTCATCAACACCGATTCCGGCATTCAGGGACCGCAGGATTTCAAAGGCAAAAAAATCGGCGCGCCGGAATACTCGATAACAGCGGCGGTGTGGATTCGCGGCTTTCTGGGCGACGACTACGGCGTGAAAGCAAGCGACATGCAGTGGTTCGTCGGCGGACAGGAAGAAACGGGCAGGAAGGAACGAGTGCGCCTGAGCCTTCCGCCCGAGATCAAAGTGAGCCCGATCGCCGACGACAAAACTCTTAACGGTATGCTCGAGAGCGGCGAGATCGACGGCCTGATCTCCGCGCGCAGCCCTTCGTCGTTCGTCAAAGGCTCGC
>JBGQBP010000249.1:0-5515 GCA_041494945.1 Binatia bacterium
CCCACAAGCCGATTCTCATCGGGAAAAAAGGGTCCATGCTGAAAGAGATCGGCAGCCAGGCAAGAGAAGAGCTGGAGCGGCTTCTCGGATGCAGGATTTTCCTCGAGCTTTTTATCCGCGTTGACAGCGGATGGACGCAGGACCCGAACGCATTGACGGAGTTGGGGCTGTAGTTCAAAATGCAAAGTGCAAAATGGAAAATGAAAAATGGGAGCGAGAAGCCGGCTTCCGGGAATCTTCTCAATCCGAAAACCTTTGATTTTTGCGTTTTGCAATTTACATTTTGCATTGAGTTATGAACTTGAATCGCTTGCCGGTGCTGGCGCTCGTGGGGCGGCCGAACGTCGGCAAGTCCACTCTCTTCAATCGTCTGACGCATCATCGCAGCGCGATCGTCGATAATCTCCCAGGCGTGACGCGCGACCGCAACTACGGCGCGGCGGAGTGGTACGGCCGCCAGTTTCTCGTGATCGACACCGGCGGCTTCGAGCCCGAAGCCGACACGTCGCTTAAAAAGCAGGTGCAAGAGCAGACGCGGCTCGCGATCGAAGAGGCGGACGCGATTTTATTTTTGTTCGACGGCAAGAACGGTCTCCATCCGCTCGACCGGGATGCGGTCGATCTTTTGCGCAAGGTCGCTAAGCCGGTATTTTTTGCCGTCAACAAACTCGACACGCAGGCGAAAGAAAACGCCCTCTACGAATTTTACGCGCTGGGACTCGAGGAGATTTTTCCGCTCTCGGCGGAGCACGGCCTGGGGCTCTCCGAAATCATGGAGCAGGTCGTTGCCGGTTTTCCCGCGGAGCCGAAAGAGGCGGAAGCGGAAACCGAGACCGAAGCGGAGACGGAGGAAGAGGAGGAAGGTGAAGCTACACCGCTCGCTCTGGCGGTCGTGGGGCGGCCGAACGTGGGAAAATCTACCCTGGTGAATTGTCTGTTGGGCTTCGAGCGCTCCGTGGTCGATGCCGAGCCGGGAACAACGCGGGACGCGCTCGACACGCCGTTTACCTCCGGCGGCGAGCCGTACACGCTGGTCGATACCGCCGGCATCCGCCGCAAGGCGCGGATCGCCGACCGCGTCGAGCGTTACAGCGTGATCCGGTCTCTCAATTCCGTGGAGCGCGGCGACCTCGTGATCTATCTGATCGACGGTCCCGAGGGCGTGACGAGCCAGGACGCGCAGATTCTGGCGTACGCCGCCCAGCGGGGCAAGGGCTTGATTCTCGCCGTGAACAAGTGGGATCTCATGGCGCCGGATTGCCGGGACGTTCGGACCTACAGCGAACAGGTTTACCGCAAGCTTGCGTTTGTCGATTTTGCCCCGGTCGTTTTTATTTCGGCCGCCACCGGATACGGCGTGCATAAAATAAGAGCGGCGATAAAAAACGTCGCGGCCGACTACCAGCGCCGGGTTTCGACGTCGGCGCTGAACCAGGCGGTGCGCAAGATCTTTGCCCGCAACCCGCCGCCGCTCGCGCACGGCAAGCCGGTTAAATTTTTTTACGCCACGCAGCTCGGCGCGCGTCCGCCGACTTTCCTCTTGTTCGTCAACTTTCCCAAGGGCGTCGCAGCGAGCTACGAGCGTTACCTCGTGCGCCAAATGCGCCAGGCACTGGGATTGGAAGCCTCGCCGATACGGCTGATCCTACGGGGGAGACGGGAAGAATCGAAGGTAAAAGGAAAAAGACAAAAGATAAAAGTATTGCGGAAGAAATCTTGACTTCACCGCCGGTTGCCTGTACCTCTTGATCTCTTGGAAGACGCGACAACTTCGAACCAGCCTTTGCTGGAGTTTGCAGCTTTTTTCAAATACAATTATAAGACTGTGCTTCATGGCCGGGCGGCTATGCCGTCGGTCCGGTGTCGTTGAAGAGTAATGATGGTTCAACCTTCGGAAAATATCGCCGCTCCACTTTCCTCCGCGCCGGAGGAAAGCCCGTACGCGTCCTGGCTCGCGCTCGCGCGCATTCGCGGGCTGGGCTGCGCGAGCTTTAAGAAGCTCGCCGATTTTTTCGGCGATCCAAGCCGCGCGCTCTCCGCTTCTAAAAACACGCTAGCGCAGGTGCCGGGCTTGGAGCGGCCCGCGATCGAAGGGATTCTCGGCTTCTCCGAATGGGACGAGGTCGGAAAAGAGATCGAACGGAGCGCCCAGGCGGGCGCAACCATTGTTCCCTACGCGGCCGCGCGCTATCCGGCGCGGCTCAAGACGATCGCGGATCCGCCGCCGTTTCTCTACGTCAAAGGCGAGCTGCGCGATGAAGATGAGCGGGCGATCGCGGTGGTGGGCTCGCGCAGCGCGAGCGAATACGGACTCCGCGTGACGCGCGACCTCTGCCGAGGTCTCGCTTCTTTAGGGTTTACTATCGTGAGCGGCATGGCGCGCGGGATCGACGCGGCCGCGCACGAGGCAGCGCTGGAAGCGGGCGGCAGGACCGTCGCGGTCCTGGGCTCCGGAATCGACGTGGTCTATCCGCCGGAGCACGAACAACTCTACCAAAGGATCGGCCGGCAGGGCGCGGTCGTCTCGGAGCTGCCGGTGGGAACGCCGCCGCTCTCCTTTAATTTTCCCGCGCGCAACCGATTGATCAGCGGGATGGCGGTAGGCGTCGTGGTGGTCGAGGCGACGGAAAAAAGCGGCTCGTTGATCACGGCGGGGCTGGCGTTGGAGCAAGGCCGCGAAGTCTTCGCGGTTCCGGGCGAGGCCGGAGCTAGCCGCAGCCGCGGCACGCACCAGTTGATCCGCCAAGGCGCGAAACTTGTAGAGCGGGTCGAGGACATCCTCGAAGAAGTCGCGCCGCAGCTTGCGGGCCGCTCCGCGACGCCGCAAGCATCTTTGCCGCTCGCGTTGCCGCCGAACCTGAGCCCGGAGGCGAAGAAAATCTTCGAGCTGGTTCTTGGCCAGCCGCGACAGATCGACGAAGTCATCGAGACGAGCGGTCTCACGCCGGCGAAAGTTTCCGAGATTTTGCTCGATCTGGAGATTTTAGGATTATTGAAACAATTGCCGGGAAAAAGATTTAGCGCAACGAAGTGATATCTCAGATTCGAATATGAAATCTGAGATCTGAAATTTTTAATCCCGAAGGGCATATGGCAGCTAAAAATCTCGTCATCGTAGAATCGCCGGCCAAGGCCAAGACGTTGGGGAAGTATCTCGGCCGGGATTTTCAAGTGAAGGCCTCCGTCGGCCACGTCGTGGATTTGCCCAAGAGCAAGCTCGGCGTGGACATCAAAAAAGATTTTAAGCCGGACTTCCACGTCATCCAGGGCAAAAAAAAGGTCGTCGATGAGCTGAAGCGCGCGGCCAAGGGAAAAGAAAATATTTATCTCGCCTCCGACCCCGACCGCGAAGGCGAGGCGATCGCCTGGCACATCGCCGATCAGCTCGGCAAGAACCACCAGCGCATGCACCGCGTGCTGATCAACGAGATCACGAAGAAAGCGGTGCAGGAAGCGATCGCCAACCCGCAGAAGCTCGACCGGCCTAAATTCGAGGCGCAGATCGCCCGCCGCATTCTCGACCGGCTGGTCGGATATAAGATCAGCCCGATCCTGTGGAAAAAAGTCCGCCGGGGCCTGAGCGCCGGCAGAGTACAGTCGGTCGCCGTCAGGCTCGTGTGCGAGCGCGAAAAAGAGATCCGCGCCTTCGTGGCGCTAGAATACTGGTCGCTGACCGCGATGCTCGAAGGCAGTGTCGCGCCGTTTTTTGCTGCGCGCCTCACGCAGTGGCGCGGCAAGAAGATCGACAAGGACGACCACATCGATAACGAAGCGCGCGTCAAGGAGATCATCGCCTCGCTCGAAGGCCTGGCCTGGAGCATCGGCGCCGTCGAAAAAAAGGAGCGGCGCCGTTTCCCGACCCCGCCCTTCATCACCAGCAAGCTGCAGCAGGAGGCGTCGCGCAAGTTGGGCTTCCAGCCGCAGCGCACAATGCAAATCGCCCAGCGGCTCTACGAAGGCGAAGAGCTCGGCCCGGAAGGCTCGGTCGGTCTCATCACCTATATGCGCACGGACTCCACGCGCATCTCCGCCGACGCGCTGCAAGAGGCGCGGAAACTGATTGAAGGCCAGTACGGCAAATCTTATATGCCGGAAAAGCCCAACGTCTACCGCTCGAAGAAAAGCGCGCAGGACGCGCACGAGGCGATCCGGCCGACGTCTATGGAATACACGCCAGACCGCGTGCGGCGTTATCTTCGCCGCGATCATTTCCAGCTTTACTCTCTCATTTGGGACCGCTTCGTCGCGAGCCAGATGGCGCCTGCGGTCTACGACCAGACCGGATTCGACATTCAAGTCGGCGACGCGCTGTTCCGCGCCACTGGCCAGCAGCTCAAGTTCGACGGCTTCATGCGCATCTACATCGAAGGGCAGGACGAAGCCGACGACGAGCAGGAGGCGCTGCTGCCGGATCTTCAGCAGGGAGATTCGCTCAAGCTGCTCTCGCTCGACCCGCGCCAGCACTTTACCCAGCCGCCGCCGCGCTTCACGCAGGCGACGCTGATCAAAGAGTTGGAAGAGGACGGCATCGGCCGCCCCTCCACCTATGCCAGCATCGTCTCCAATATTCTCAACCGCGAGTACGTGACGCTCGACGAGCGGCGGACTCTGGCGCCGACCGAGCTCGGATTCCTCGTGACCGATCTTCTGGTCGACGCCTTCCCCGACATTCTCAACGTCAAGTTCACCGCCGGCATGGAAGATAGTCTCGACAAGGTCGAGGAAGGAAAAGAGAACTGGCAGAAGATGATGAAGCGTTTTTACACCCCCTTCGCGCGCGACTTGAAGAAAGCCGATCGCGAGATGCGCGACGTCAAGCGCCAGGAGGTGCCGACCGATATCCCGTGCGAGAAATGCGGCGCCATGATGGTGATCAAATGGGGCCGGAACGGCGAGTTTCTTGCCTGCCCCAAATATCCTGAGTGTAAAAGCACCAAAAACTTCACGCGCGGCGAGAACGGCAACGTCGAGGTGGCCAAGGAAGAAGAGATCAACGAAACGTGCGAGAAGTGCGGCCGGCCGATGCAGCTCCGCTGGGGAAAATACGGCCGCTTTCTCGGCTGCAGCGGTTATCCGGAATGCAAAAACATCCGCTCGCTGGAAAAGCCGGTCGATACGGGAGTGCAGTGCCCCGAATGCAAGCAGGCCAACTTGCAGCAGAGGAAATCGCGCCGGGGAAAAATATTTTACAGTTGCGCGCGTTATCCGGATTGCAAGTTCGCGGTGTGGGACAAGCCGGTCGCCGAGAGCTGCCCGCAATGCGGCGCGCCGCTCCTGGTTGAAAAAATCACCAAGCGCGCCGGGCGCACGCGCCATTGCCATAAAAAGGAATGCGGCTATAAAGTAAAGATGGCCGATGAAGTTCAAACGGCGCTCCCAAGTCAGTAGCCGGAGTCCGGAAGTTTCCCCCGTCTGAATTCTGTTTTCAGTGTTTGGCTTCCCGTGAAAACGATCGTTCAAATCATCGGCGGAGGATTGGCCGGGTGCGAGGCGGCCTGGCAGCTTTCCCGCCGCG
>JBGQBP010000250.1:0-5508 GCA_041494945.1 Binatia bacterium
CAAGCGCGAACCTGCTCTTTACAGTGCTTTCAAGGGCTGATATCAGTGCGGATGATTTAATTCAGGGAGGGTCGAAGAAAACGCTATGACAACAGGCATTAGCCGCTCGCGGGGGAATGGGCTTCTTTTAATCGCGCTGCTCTGCTTCTTTTTGTCGGGCTCCGCCGGTCTGATCTACGAAGTCGTATGGACCCGCATGCTGACCCAGATTTTCGGCAATACCACCTACGCCATCGCCACCGTCCTGGCCGCGTTCATGGCCGGGCTCGCCGTGGGAAGTTATCTCTTTGGCCGGATCGCCGATCGCGGTAAAAACGATTTTCTGCTCTATGGCATCCTCGAAGCCGGAGTCGGCATTTACGGCCTGGCCGTCCCCTGGTTATTCGACGCGGGCCGGCGGATCTATATACCGTTATTTCACTTGAACGACGCCTATCCGATGGTCTTCAACCTGCTGCTCTTCCTTTTGTCCTTCGTTCTGCTCGTGCTGCCCACGCTGCTCATGGGGGCGACGCTTCCGGTTCTGAGCCGCTTTTTCATCAAGAGCTTCGCCCAGATCGGCCGCCGCGTCGGCGACCTTTACGCAACCAATACGTTCGGGGCGGTCCTGGGCTGCGCCGTATCCGGATATTATTTAATTCCCAGCTTCGGCATGCGCACGACGGTGCATGTCGCCGCCGCGCTCAATCTTGCGATCGCCGTGGTCATCTTGATCGTGGACCGGCTGCGCGACCGGGAAGCGAGCGAGCCGGCCGCCGCGGTTGAAGAAGCGGAGCCGAGCGCGGAAGTCTCCGGAGCCGCGCCCTCGAATCTTGGCTGGGTGCTGCTGCTCTCCTTCGGCCTTTCCGGAATGGCCGCGCTCGTCTACGAGAACGCGTGGACGCGCGCTCTGACACTCGTGATCGGGAGTTCCATTTATTCTTTCACGACGATGCTGGTGACTTTCCTCGTCGGCCTCGCTCTCGGCGGATTTCTCTACGCCCGGCTGATGGGGGATCGCGAAGTCAGAATGGCCACGTTCGGCGTGATCGAGCTGTTGGTCGGACTGACCGCGCTGGCGACGATCCCGCTTTTCGGCAGGCTCCCGCTGATCTTTCTCCGGCTGATGCACGGATTCGGCGACTCGTTCAACCTTTTTCTCTCGATCCAGATCGCCACCGCTGCGCTGGTGATGTTCCTGCCGACGTTGCTTCTCGGGATGACCTTCCCGCTCGTCGCGCGCCTCTTCACCCAGAGTCTTTATCGCGTCGGCAGCAGCGTGGGAACCTCCTACGCGGCCAACACTCTCGGCGCCATCGTGGGCGCCTTCGCCGGAGGGTTTATTTTTATTCCGCAGATCGGCGTGCAGAACTCGATTATCCTGGCCGTGGTCTTGAATCTCGTCGTCGGATGGTTCCTGATCGTCGCCGATCCGCGCATGTCCCTCGTGCCCCGTATCGCGCTGGGCCTGGTCGTTCTCGCGGCGGCCATATTGATTCCCTGGAAGACGCCCCGTTGGGACCGCAACGTCATGACCAGCGGCGTGACGGTCTACAGCGACCGCTACGAAAGCCTGCGCAGCGACTCGCTACGCGTCGAGGAGATGCACCGCGACGACATCCTCTATTATAAGGAAGGCTTGACCGCCACCGTCAGCGTCCACCAGAGCACCGGCAGCGAGTACCGTTATTTCAGGACCAACGGAAAAATCGACGGCTCCCACGGCGACGCCTTGAGCCAGCTCATGACCGGCTACATCCCGATGTTGCTTCATCCGCGCGGCGACCGGGCGGCGGTGATCGGGCTCGGCACCGGCATGACGACGAGGGCCGTCGCGTCGTTTCCCGTGCGCGAGGTCGAGGTGCTCGAGATCGAGCCCGCGATGCGCGAAGCTACGACCTACTTTAACGACAGGAACGGCAAGATTCTGGAAAATCCCAAAGTGCGCTTGATTCCCACCGACGGCCGCAACTATATTCTCGCCACTCCGAAAGTGTACGACATCATCGCCGCCGAGCCGTCCAATCCCTGGATCGCCGGCATCGCCAATCTTTACACGCGGGAATTTTACGGCGTCGTGAAGTCGAAGCTCAAGCCGGACGGAATCTTTGCGCAATGGTTCCATAACTATTCCATGTCGCCGGACGATTTTCGCATGGTCTTTCGCACGTTCGCCGAGGCGTTTCCTTACATGACGGTCTGGGGAATGAAAGAAAGCGATTTCCTCATGGTCGGGAGCATGCAGGAACAGGTCTTCCGCCATTCGGAGCTGAAGGAAGTCTTTGCGAAAAACCGTATTCTCAGGGCGGACTTCGATGCGCTGGGCCTCAGCGACCCGTACGCCGTTCTAGGATTTTATCGCATGGGCAGAGAGGGCGTGCTCGGCTTCAGCGAGGGGGCGACGCTCAATACGGACGATGGCGCCCAGTTGGAGTTCTCCGCGCCCAAGAGTCTCGGACGCGCCACTTCGGAGCTCAATCGCAAACTGATGAATCCCTTTCTCGCCGATGCGCCATGGAAGGCGTCCGCCGGTATCTCCGAGGCTCTCGGCCACTATTATCTCGCCGAGGCCCACGAGGCCAACGGCTGGCACAGCCGCGCGCTTGAGGAGATCGAGCGGGCGATCGCGCTGGAGCCGCCGAACGCCGATTTTTACGTGCTCAAAACTAAAATTCTTCTCGAAGCGGAAAAAAGCGGCGAAGCCGCCAAGGCGGCGGTGGTTGCCCTGACCCGTTCGCCTCAGACGTTGCGAGCCATCCTTGCTCTCAGCGATGATTTTTACCTGCCCGAAGCCAAAGTGATTTACTCCAAGGCGATCGAGATGAAAAGCAAAGAGGTGAAGCCCTATTTAGGACTGGGGAAAATCGCTCTTTACTATCATCAGTTGCCGGAGGCCGAAAAATGGTTTGAGCAGGCAAGGCAAATGCAACCGGAGCACGCCGGGGTGCTGATGGCCTGGGGCCGTTTGTACCTGGAAAAAGGGGAAACGGAAAAGGCGAAAGAGTTTCTGGAGCAGGCCAAAGAAAAGGGAGAAGATTCCGACGTTCTTTACAGCGCGCTCGGGGAAGCGTATCGCAAGCTCGGGCTGTGGCAGGAGGCCGCCGGCGCTTACCGCCGCGCGCTGAAATTCAGAAGGAGCAACGTCGACTGGCGGCGCAACCTCGGCATTGCGCTGGCGAACCTGGGAAGAACGAGAGAGGCGGAGCTGAAATTTCGCGAAGTCCTGTCCATCAGCTCCGATGACGCGGAAGCGTGGCAGGAGCTAAAAAAATTGGGTAAAAGATACTGACAGGCAATAGGCAACAGGCATCAGGCAATAGGAAAAGAGATGCTCAAAGAGAAGATCGGCGTGATCGGCGCGGGCAAGATCGGCTCCGCCATCATGCGCGGAGTGATCGGAGCCGGCCTGGTCGGTAAAAAGCAGGTCATGGCGAGCGACGTGAGCAAGGCGCTCAGGCAGTCCGCCGCGGCGGAGCTCGGGATCGAAGTCACGCCGAGCAACGCCAAGGTCTGTGAATTCGCCGACATCGTGATCCTTGCGGTCAAGCCCCAGATCGTCGATTCTGTACTTAAAGAGATCGCGGGAAAATTGGGCAAAACGAAGCTCCTGGTCTCGGTCGCGGCGGGCGTTCCGCTCGAGCGCATCGAGAAGAATTTGGCCAAAGGCGCGCGCGTGGTTCGGGTCATGCCCAACATTCCTTGCGTGGTGGGCGCCGGCGCTTCCTGCTATGCTGGAGGAGCGCATGCGATCGTCAAGGATCTAGAAAGGGTCGGTTCGATCTTGAACAGTTTCGGCGTCGGCTTGCCGTTGGAGGAAAAATATTTGGACGCTGTCACCGGACTCAGCGGCAGCGGACCGGCCTATGTATTCCTCTTTATCGAGTCGCTGGCCGACGGCGGAGTTCAAGTGGGTCTCAGCCGGGAAGTGGCGTTGAAGCTCGCGCTCCAGACCGTTTACGGCTCCGCGCGCATGGCGCTGGAGAGCGGCAAGCATTTGGGCGAGCTCAGAGACGAAGTCACCTCCCCCGGCGGGACCACGATCGCCGGTCTCTATGCTTTGGAGAAGGGAGGCATGAGGGGGACCGTGATGGAAGCCGTGCTGCAGGCGACCCGCCGCTCTCAGGAGTTGGGGAAGGGAAAATCGTGAACGCGCTGAATCCGCTGGAAGCCGACAGCGAAGTCCGGCTCCTGGCGCACATCGCCGATTTCATGGGGACCTCGATGCCCCTGGAGGAGGTCATCACCGCGGCGATGCGGTTTACTTCGGCGATGATGGGGGCGGACGGATCTTCGATTCTTCTCTTGGACCGGGAGCAAGACAAGCTCAATTTTTTCATCGCGCTGGGCGAAAAGGCGAGCCAGCTCAAAAACATGACGCTGGCGAAGGGCGAAGGCATCGCCGGCTTCGTGGCCTCAACGGGGCTGCCGATGGTCGTTTCCGACGTGCGCCGCGAGACGCGCTTTTCCAAACGCGTCGATCAGACGACCGGCTTCAAGACGCGCGCGATCGCCTGCGTGCCGCTCAAGGTGAGGGGCGAGCTCAAGGGCGTCATCGAGGTGGTGAGCAAGAAAACGGGGCTCTTCGGCGACAAGGAACTCGACATGCTCACCGCGATCGCGGGGCCGGTCGCGATCATGATCGACAACGCCAGATTGATTCAGGAAGTCAAGACGCTGCACGATAAGCTGGGAGAGGCGAGCCGTCTCAAGGCCGAGTTTCTCGCCACGATGACGCACGAAATGCGCACGCCGATCAACATCGTGATCGGCAACCTCGATTTGCTTTTGGGCGGCTTTCTCGGCGAGACCAACGAGCGGCAGCGGAAATGCATCGAGACCTCGCTGCGCAATTCCGGGGAGGCGCTCAATCTGGTGAGCAGCATTTTGGACCTGTCCCGCTTCGAGGCGGGTCAAGTCGTCATCCGCGTCGAAGAGTTTCGCCTCGAAGAAATCTGGACCGAGCTGGAGATATTGTTCCGCATCGGACTCAGCGGCAAACCCGTGGAACTTTGCTGGGAGATAGCGGGCACGCTTCCCGCGCTGAAGAGCGACCGGATGAAAGTCAAGGAAATCCTCAGCAACATCGTTTTCAACGCGGTGAAATACACCGACAAGGGGCAGGTTCGAGTCACCGCCGCTCCGACCGAGTCGGGCGACCAAATAGAGATCGAGATCAAAGATACGGGGGTAGGCATTTCCCAGGAGTCTTTGCCTCTTATCTTCGAACCCTTCCGCCAGGTGGAAGGCTCGTCGAGCCGCAGCCTCGGCGGAGTGGGCCTGGGCCTCGCCATCGCCAAGAGGCTGCTCAATCTTCTTCATGGCAAGGTGGAAGTGGCGAGCGAGGTGGGCAAGGGAACGACCTTCCGAATCACGATGCCGGTCCGGTATGCGGCGTGAATTGCTCGGGACGGCTTGACACTATTTCAAACTTTAGCTAGTTTCGCGGAAGAGCAGATTCAATATCGACCGGCCAAGGAGGACGTGATGAAAACCGTTAGATGGCTTGCAGTTTTGTCGTTGCTGTTGTGC
>JBGQBP010000251.1:0-5507 GCA_041494945.1 Binatia bacterium
CACCTTCGACATCGGAACTTTCAGGCGCTCGGCCAACGCGCTGATGATTCTCAAATTGGCCTGATGCGGAATCACCAGCGAGATTTGCTCGATGCTCACGTCCGCCTCGTCGAGCGCCGCGCGGCTGATCTCTTCCATCGAGCGCACGGCGATTTTGAAAACTTCCTTGCCGTTCATGACGATCGTGTGCTCGTTTTTTTTGACGCTCTCGGCGCTCGCCGGCTTGAGCGAGCCGCCCGCCGGAACGTAGAGCGTTTTCACGTACGACCCGTCGGTGCGGAGTTTCGTGCTGAGGATTCCGCGCTGTCCGTCGTGAGAAGCGCCGACGACCACCGCGCCGGCGCCGTCACCGAAAAGAATGCAGGTGGATCGGTCCTTCCAATTGAGCATACGGCTGAGCGCATCCGAGCCCAGGACCAGCGCGTGGCGGATCACGTCCGTCTTGATCATGGAGTCAGCGATAGCCAGCGCGTTCAAAAATCCCGAGCAGGCTGCGTTCACGTCGAAGGAAAAAGCTTTGCGCGCGCCCAGCATGTCTTCCAGGACGCAGGCCGAGCTTGGGAACGGATAATCGGGCGTTACCGTCCCCATGATGATGGCGTCGATGTCTTTCGCTTCGATCGCCGCGTCTTTGAGGGCGCGCACCGCCGCGCGGTAGGCCATGTCCGCGTTGCCTTTTCCTTCCTCCAGAACGCGCCGCTCCTTGATGCCGGTGCGCGAGGTGATCCACTCGTCGCTGGTATCGACGAGCCGCTCCAGAGCGGCGTTGGTAATGACCCGGGAGGGAAGCTCGGAGCCGGTGCCGAGAATGACGCTTCTTATCTGCGAGCTTCTCACGGCGTCCTCCTGAAAATCACGCAGGCATTGGTGCCACCGAAGCCGAAAGAGTTGGAGAGCACCACCTGGATATCCGCCTTGCGCGCCTGGTTCGGCACATAATCCAGGTCGCATTGGGGATCGGGGTTTTCATAATTGATCGTCGGCGGAACCAATCCGTGGTGGAGCGCCAGGACGCTATAAACCCCTTCTATCGCTCCGGCGGCGCCCAGCAAATGGCCGGTCATCGATTTGGTCGAGCTTACCGGAATCTTATAGGCGTGCTCGCCGAAAACTTTTTTGATCGCCTGCGTCTCGTTGATGTCGTTGTATTCGGTCGATGTCCCGTGGGCGTTGATATAATCCACCTCGTTCGGCCGGATCTCCGCATCCTCCACGGCCAGGGCCATGCAGCGCGCCGCCCCCTCGCCTTCCGGCGCCGGCGCGGTCATGTGATGGGCGTCGCCGTTGGCGGCATAGCCGATGATCTCCGCGTAAATCTTCGCGCCCCTCTTGAGCGCCCGCTCTCGCTCCTCGAGAATGAGAATGCCCGATCCTTCGGCGATGACGAAGCCGTCGCGCTCTTTGTCAAACGGCCGGCTCGCGCGCTCGGGAGCGTCGTTGCGCGTGGACAGGGCCTTCATGGAAGCGAATCCCCCGACGCCCAGAGGCGTGATGGCCGCCTCCGCGCCGCCGGCGATGACGGCGTCCTGAAGCCCGCGGCGGATCAGATGGTAGGCCTCTCCGATCGCGTGGGTTCCCGAGGCGCAGGCCGAAGTCGGAGTCCAGTTCACGCCTTTGGCGCCGTGCCTAATGGCGATCTGGCCCGGCGCCAGGTTGGAAATCACTTTCGGAATAAAAAACGGCGATATCTTCCGCGGGCCGCCTTCGAGATAAGCCTTGTGGTAAGTCTCGATCGTCTCCAGCCCGCACAGCCCCACTCCGACAATGACTCCGACGCGGGCGGACACGTCGGGATCTATCTTGAAGCCGCTGTCCTCGGCCGCCATCTGGGCCGCGGCCACGCTGTATTGAATAAAGAGATCCATTTTCTTGATCTCTTTCGCTTCGATGAAATCCTCGGCGCGGAAATCCGGCACCTCGCCCGCGATGCGGCTGGCGAAAAACTCCGTATTGGGAAAACGGCTGATCGGCCGGATACCCGAGCGCCCCGCCGTGATCGCTTCCCAGTTTTTTTCCACGCCCGTGCCCAACGGAGTCACGAGCCCGAGGCCGGTCACGACAACGCGGCGCGGTTCTGAAAGTTTCATAGCGGTTCCTTTAGCGAGGCATCAAAATAAATCAGTCCGGCCGGTGGGTCAATAGCTCAAAGCACAACGTTAAATTTTGAATGCTGAATTTTGAATTCAAAATTCACAACTCAAAATTCAACATTCATCAGATTTTCAGAGCCAATACTTTTCTTGAATGGCAAGAACTTTGCGAATCACCGGTTCGATCGCCTCTCCCCCCACGTCGTCCGGAATATCAGCCGTTTCCCCGGATTTGATGTTTTCGAGTACGGCGGCGACGGAATTTTTGAGCGCCGAAAGATCATATCCACCTTCGAGTAGGAAAGCGATCTTGCCGCCCGCGTATTTTTCGGCGAGCGCGACGAGCATGGCGGCCATCGCGCCAAAACCGCTCTCGGTCACGTTCATTCCGCCCAGCGGATCGCGCCGGTGCGGATCGAACCCGGCGGAGACAAAAATCCAATCCGGCGCGAATTTCTCCGCAATCGGGAGCACGATGTCTTTGAAAACACGCAAGTATTCAGGATCGCCGCAGCCGGCGGGCAGCGGAACATTCACCGTAAAACCCTCGCCCGCCCCTTCGCCCGTCTCTTCGGCCGCGCCCGTACCCGGATAATAAGGATACTGATGCGTCGAAAGATAAAGTACCGAGCGATCGGAATAAAACGCGTCCTGCGTGCCGTTGCCGTGGTGCACGTCCCAATCCACGATCAAAACCCGCTCTGCGCCGTATTGGCGCAGGACGTGGCGGGCGCCGACCGCCACCGTATTGAAGAGGCAAAAGCCCATCGCGCGGTCTTTGAGCGCGTGATGTCCCGGCGGGCGCACCAGGGCAAACCCGTTTCGCGCCTCGCCGGCGGCGATCGCATCGCAGAGCTTCAACAAGCCGCCGGTCGCCAACAGCCCGACCCCGAAAGAATCCCTCGAGGTCACCGTGTCGCCGTCCAGCGCGCAACGATTGACGGTCGATGTCGCCTGAACGCGATCGATATAATCGCCCGCGTGGCAAGATGCGATCTCTTCCCGCGATGCCGCTCGCGGCGGCAGGAGCTGGAATTTTTGCGAATCGAGTCCGCGCGCCAATTCGAGCAGGACTTTGAGCCGCTCGGGCCGCTCCGGATGATACCGGCCCGGGTCGTGCTTGAGATATTCGGGATCGATCACTACGGCTGAACGCGCCATGGTAGAAGTTTATTTATCACTCGCAACGCGCAAATCCAATCTGACCTTGACGCTGTTCCGGAGAAAATGGATAATGCGCGCTAACCTCATGATAAGTTGAAGTGATGCAGCCGAGCTCTCGGTAGTGTCACGGCGGAAGAAGCAGAAAGAGAAGCCCGGCTGAATGTTCCCAGTTGGGCTTCTTTGGTTCAGGGAGCCGGCGCCGTGAGCATTTGTGGTCGCCTTTGAGATGAAGCTACGTTCACACCTCATCGTGTTAGTTGTTGCCGCGCTCTTGCCGTTGTTGATCTTCGCGGGCGTGATGATTGTGCTGTTCGACAGACAACAGCGAGCTTCTGTAGAAACCCGAATGATAGACACGGCTCGCGCCCTCTCGCTGGCCGTCGATCGCGAAGTGACGGCTTGGACCGGCACCTTAGAGGGACTCGGCGCGTCGAAGCAGCTTGATTCCGGACATCTGCGCGCGTTCTACGAGGAGGCGCAGCGGGTTCTAAAAGCCCGCGAAGGTTGGAACAATATCTTGCTGGCCGATTCGGAAGGTCGCCAGCTTCTAAACCTCCGCCGTCCCCTTGGCGCGCCCTTGCCTTCGGTCAGGGACCTGGAACAGTTCCAGCAGACCATCAGAACAGCCCGGCCGGCTTTTTCCAACCTCTACGTCGGTCGCGTGTCGCACGAGCATCTGCTCGGCGTAACCGTGCCTGTGGTGCGCGACGGCAAGGCCCGGTACGTGCTGGCGTCGAGCGCATCGCCAAACTCCCTGCTGCAAATATTGGTGCAGCAGGATGTACGGCCCGACTGGATCGGGACGATCGTCGATGGAAAAGGCATCGTCGTCGCCACAACTCGAGGGGCCACGGAACTCGTCGGCAAGCCCGCAATGTTGCCGCTCGGAACCAGCAGCGGATTACCGAACGAAGGCTCGTGGCGCAGCGTTACTCAAGAAGGGATCCAAATGCAGGCTGCCTCTCGCCGCTCGGAGCTTACCGGCTGGTCCGTGCGCCTGGCGATACCCGTGTCGGTCCTTGAGGCTCCGCTGCGCCGTTCGCTCCTGGCCACGGTGGCGGGAGGGGCTTTGCTTTTCATCGGAGCCGTAGTGCTCGCGTTTCTCTTCGGCCGGCGGATCGCGAAGCCCATCGCCGAACTATCCGCTTCGGCCGAGGCGCTCGGACGCGGCGAGTTGCCGAAGATTACGTCTTCGCCGATCATCGAGGTCAGTGAGGCGGCGCACGAGATTCAAGACGCCGCTGTCAGGCGTAGAGAAGTTGAAGCGCAGCTTCAGAAGGTGAACGAAGAGCTGCACCGTTCACTTCAGTCTCTGCGCGCCCTTTATAGCGTCGCATCGTCTCTCAATCAGTCTCTCCAAGCCGAGCCCGTCATTCACAACGCCGTCCAGGAGATCACGAGGATTTTTCAATTCGAGGCCACGAGGGTTTTCCTTTACAACCGCGCGAAGGACGAGATTCATCTTTTCTGCTCCCATGAAGCGGACCCGAACCTCTGGACGCCGCTGAAAGTTTGTCGACGGGGAGAGGGGATTCTCGGAAGAGTGTACGAAACCGGAGAGTCGATCGTCTTCGAGAACGTTCAGACGGATCCCTGCTACCACGAGCTAAGCCGAAGCAAAGCGGCCGACGCCGCCGGCTGCAGCTTTCTTGCCGTCTACCCCGTGAAGTCCAAAGCCGAAACGCTCGGCGTGATGGTGTTCATCGGCCGATCTCCCCGCCGCCTCGAGACTTACGAAGAGATTTTGATCCGCTCGATCGTGGAGCAGCTCGGAGTAGCCTTTGAAAACGCCGAGCTGATCAGCAGACTCCGGCGGAACGTCGAGCGGTTCCGGGCGCTCCATGAGGTCAGCCTGGCGGTAAACTCGAACCTGGACTTGAACTCAATTTTGAATGTGCTGTTCGACCAGGCCGGTCGTGTTGTCCCGCACGCGGCTGCGGAGATCAGACTCCTCAATAGAGAAACTGAAGTTCTGGAGCCGACCGCGTGCAGAAACCTTGACATCGGCGATTGGCGGGCGATCCGTGCCGGACGCGGCCTTGCCAAAGTCGTTTTAGACACCAATGCGCCCCTAGCCGTGCGTGATGTCCGGCGCGATCCAAGAACGGCCAACCCTGAATTCATGCAGAGAGAGGGCATCGTCTCGTTCCTTGGCGTCCCTCTGACGGTCATGAGCGACGTCATTGGATGCTTCATTGTCCTGACAAGAGAGGATCACGACTTTGACAATGACGAGCGCGAGCTTTTCTCGGC
>JBGQBP010000252.1:0-5488 GCA_041494945.1 Binatia bacterium
AAGCGTCGACGCAGGATGCGCGCACGCAGCCGCTCGTCGTCTCCCCGCAGACGATAAGACTGTCGATGCCTCTTTGCGTCAAATGGGCGACCAACGGCGTGCCGAAAAAGCCGCTGGCGCGCTCTTTGTAGATGATGATATTGCCCGCTTGCGGCTTGAACTCCTCGCGAATTTTATAAGCATCGTCGGCGAGCGTCGTCTTTTCGCGGTTGGTGGCGGACACCGCGTCCGGATTCACTTCCTTGCGTGTTTCCGTAGTGGTGTAGAAGATTGGAATCTTCAACAAGCGGGCGAGCGCAAAAAGCTCCTGCGTTGGCTTGATGGCGTTATAAGCGTAGATGCCGCAAGAACTCTTATGGGTTTTTACCAGCTCGTAGGGTTGTTTCGGGCCGCCTTCATAGACCAAATTATACAGATCGATGGCCAACAGGGCGGGCCGTTGCCCGATATAAGTCTCGCGATGATAGGGTGTGTAGGTTTCAAGAATCTCCTGGGTAACGATGTCTTTCCAGCAATGGTCTTCGAACTTGGCGACCGGCATGTTCATGCTCCTCTTTTTTTATTCTCGACAAAGCGGTGTCGAGTATCGATCTCGCAACTATTTATGTTGCAGCGATTTCGCAGATATCGACCGCCACGAGCGCGTACATCCTGGCGCAGTCGACGAGATCATCCGTCTCGACGAATTTCTCGGGCAAGCCGGGCACGCTTCGACGAGGGAAACCGAACGTCGCCGACGGTATTCCGACCTCGTTGAAGACATTGACATCGCGCCACATGCTGATCTCCGGGGTGGTCACGGGAGGGCAATCCTTGCCCCGCACCGCGCGATGGGCTCGGCGAATCGACTCGACGAGCGGCTCGACATTTTTGCCCTCATATCCCTTGCGGGCCATATACAATTCCACTTCTCCTCCCAGGCCCCGCGACAGAACCACCCGCCGCAATTCCTTCTCGACGTCGGTGAAGCTCACGGCCGGCGGGACGCGCACGTCGACATAGATGCTGCAATCGTCGACGCCGGTGCTCGGGCTGAAAGGGCGGCCTCCCCGAATGGCTCCGATGGCCACCTTTGGAACCATCACACCCACCGGATATTCGACCGTGTTCCGTTCTTCGTACTGGACTGCCCACTCTTCGATGGCTTGTATGATCGTCGCCATCCTGACAATCGCATTGGGATGGTCCTTGAGCGCTCCCCGCGGAGGAAGCCGCGGAGTGTAATATCCCGCGCCCCGCAGGGAAACTTTGAAGTAAGCAGCGCCCGCCTCAATCCAGGTTACGCCGAAGTCGGTGCTTTCAGCCACCAGAGCAAAGTCGCCCCAGATTCCGTGAGCTACGGCGTGGCGGCTTCCATAGCCCTTTCCGATGTAGCGCGGTCCCTGAAACTCATCAATCGGAGCCATGCCGATCTCGCCCACGACCGCCGTCATTGTGACGTCGCCCTTCAGACGAATGCCGGCGTTTTTGATCGCGTTCACTCCGATCATGAAGGCCGCCATAGGCCCCCGGTCGTTTTGCACGGTCTTGCCAAAAATGCGCCGGCCTTCAATCCGGACTTTCGGGCCGGGAGGAATCGGCCCGCCGTGGACACGAGGGAGTCCCTGATCGGAATCCATGTGACTGTTGAAAATAAGCGTCCTTCCACCGCCTTCACCCTTCAGGATTCCGATCGTGTTCGAGCGGCCTTCGCACAGATTTTGCTGAAAGGCATGAAACCCCCGGGTTAGAAACCACTCCTCCACATAATCCGCGACCGGCTGCTCGTACCCCGAAGGAGCGGTTATGTTTCCTAATTCCACCGCCAGCCGGAGCAAATTATTTTCTTCGATGTTCGCAAATATCTTTTTTTGGATTTCAGCCGGTACCATGAACCCTCAACGCCTTTCTTTTTTCCAATGATCCTCCGACGCGACGGAAGTGAAATTTTTTCCCTGAACGCGACGGGCGATGGAAACAGAGCCTTGACAATCTCAAGCAAGACGGTTTCGTCAACGCGTATTGAAGGGCTTCACACAGAGCGGGATCCCCCGGCGAAAATCGGCGTTGACTCGAGAGCGAGTTCCTGAGAGGTTTACCGTGTTTATTGGAAAACCCGGTCAAGGAAACCGCTTTTGTCCAGTTCCCGCAGATAGCTCATGTCGTAAAAATCTTGCGGCTTAAACTTCTTCGCTACGGGGCTGCGAATGGCGATCGCGTCCAGGACCGCTTGGATTCCCTTGTCACTCGCGTAGGGTTTCTTCGGCACGATCTTCAATAGGTAGTCGTAGGTTTCATCGAGAGCTTCCCGATCGTTCATGCGCATCCAACGCCCTAGAGTAACAAGGCTTGCCTCCTTGTTCTTGTGAATGTACGCAGTCGCCTCCACAAATGCTCTGAGAAAGTTCAAGATCACCCCGCGGTTATTCTGGGCGAATTCTTGCGTGACATCGAGAGAATTGTACGCCCACACGATTCCGGCGTCCTGGAAGCTCGCAATCGTGTTGAAGCCGAGCTTTCGCGCAGTCACCGTCAGGGGAGGTGAGATCACCGTCGCATCGACGGTGCCGGATCTCAACGCCGTGAAACGGGAGGTTTGATCGCCGATGCCCAAAATCGTCGCCTCTTTTTCGGGATTGATGCCCATGTTTCTCAAAGCGATTCTTAGGGACAAGTCGGACACGGAGCCGAGCCGGCTGACGGCAAATCGCCCTCCCTTGAGTTGAGCGGCTGATTTGATCGACGGTGACGACACGAGCGTGTACGGCAAAGAGTCGATAAAGACGGCTATCGTAATCGAGTTGGCTCCGGCAATTTTAGCCTCCATGGGAGAGCTCGTTCCTCCCGCGTGAAACTGGACCGAGCCGGAGACGAGGGCCTGTACCGCCAAAGGGCCTCCCTGAATCGTGATCACTTCGGTATCCAATCCGTGCTTCTTGAACAGCCCCCGGTCTTGCGCGACCCAAAGCGGCAGCAACTCGCCGCTGAGACCCGCGCTCGCAATGCGAATGGCTGCGGCGTAAGCTCGGGTGCCAATCAAAGATACCGAAAGCATCAAAACAATTCCTAGGAAAAACCGTCGCATTTTGGCCTCCTGGGATTAAGCTCCCTGATCCCGTCTGTTCCTGAAGCCGATTACCGTAAGACGAGATACGCGAGTCAGGGGCGGCTCATTTTGTCCAACCGATATTGCCGCAATATCATACCGGTCAAGTTCCTGTCATAGCATTGAGGCAAGAACCGGTCGTTTCGCCTTTGGATTATATCGGATACGTTGCATACCCCAGCTTCCTGGCTTGGTACCTTCCTCTGGGCTTGCCCACCATTTTGTGTTTTTGTTCCCGCTCGTTCCACTCCGAGGCAACCTCGCCGCGCAGGATAACCTGATACGGCCAACCGGTGACCTCCCATCCTTCGAATATGGACCAGCCGGCAGAAGTTAACAGCATATTTTTATTGATCGTTTGCTTCTTTTTCAGGTCGACGAGCACGATGTCAGCATCGGCGCCCACTCTCAGCACCCCCTTCTTGGGAAAAAGACCGAAGGCCTTGGCCGGATTCTCACAACAAAACTCGACGCAGCGCGGCAAAGTGATTCGTCCCTTGTTGACGCCTTCGCTCAGCATCACTGGGAGCATCGCCTCGACGCGAGAGGAGAATCCGCTAACGGTCTTCCACACGTCACCCTTGACCTCCATCTCCTCCCTGGGGACGCCGTGGTTAACATGATCGGATCCTACGCAATCGACATCGCCATTGGCGACAGCCTTCCAGAGCTGGTCCATGGTCTGCCGATCCCGCAGAGGGACGTTTATCTTATAGGCGTCGTGGTCAAGCGTCAGGTAGACAAAGCCGGTCTCACCGATGACTTTGACCCCCTCGTTGCGGGCGCGTTTAATCTCATCGATGCTTTCCTGGGTCGTGGTGTGGACGATGTACAGAGGCGAGTTGGTGACTTTAGCGAGATAGGCGTACTGGCGCACGTGAGTGGCTTCGACAAAGTGCGGGCAGCGTTCGTCCCACGCCGCGTTGTCCTTGCGCCCTTGTTTTTGCAAACGGGCTTGAAAAATGCGAATCAACTCCCAATTTTCCGGATGAATGCAGGTGATGCAGGGAGGACCCAACCGTCCGACATGCTCCATTCCAATGTAGACGGTCCCGTCGTCGAAGCCGTAGACGCCAATCTTTTTCTGCGGCTCCCACTGTCCCAAGGTATCCTGCCCGCGCTTGAGATGAAGATAGTACTTATAGGAGGTGGCGCCATATTTCTCCGCCAGCAGTGGAATTTCTTCGACCTGGGCGTCGGTGGAGACGAGCGGGGTTAAAAAATAATCCACCATGGAGTGCTCGTTACCCATATCTTCGTACATCGACATGACCTGACTGAAAGGCACGCTGTCCCCGGCGTCTTTAACCGGTTTGAAACTGCGACTAATGGTGGGGCTGGTCAGCATCATTCCCCAGGTCGTGACTCCGCCGGCGATGGCGGCTTTCGTTTCAGAGATGAAATCGTCTTCCAGGGAACGGTGAACACCAAGGTGCGTTTCCGGATCCACGACGCCCGGAAGAACATAGTTCCCCCTGGCGTCGAGGGTTTTTTTCGCCGCAAAGACGCTGAGATCGGTTGCAATTGCGGCGATCTTTTCCCCTTTGATGCCGATGCTCCCGGATATGATGTCCGGCGGGATCACCAGCTTTCCATTCGCGATCAGCAAATCAAATTCCATAGGCCCATTGCTCATATTGTCTTTCCTTTCAAAAAAATTGTCCGCGCGTTGACGACGTCCCATCGATGTGACTCATGGAGCTATAACACGGAACGCCTCATTGTCAATTTCAAAATAATCAACCCGCGATTGAATGAAATTTAAGTTAGGTAGAGCGGCGGGAAGCCGAACCTTTTGCGGTGAAGGACTTTCTATACAGGTCGCAAGCGGTTCGTTGAGAACGGTCGGGCTTTTTTTTCACCAGACCATAGAGACGGTGCATTTTTTTGCTGATCGGCTCCACCCTCCGGATTAGAGCCTCCTCGTCGACACCGATTAGACGTCCGCGCTCCAGGACGATCTTGCCGTCCACCAGAACCGTATCGACCGACTGACCTGATTCACAAAAGACCAACTGGTGGACGATATTTCTTAGCGGACGAAGTCGAAGGCCGGGTCTTAGTAGAACAAGATCCGCGCGGTAACCGGGCTTGATCACGCCGATCTTGCCCCGCCAGGCCGGAATAGCCTCGGCCCCGTTGACCGTTCCCATCCTGAGCGCATCAAGGGCTGTAATCCAATTTTGCGGATTTTCCGCGACGATTCGTGATGCAAAAGCAGCCAATCTCATTTGCTCGAAAATAGAATAGGTATCGCTCGTGTCTCCGCCGTCCGTGCCGAGAGCGACATTGACCCCGCGGGCTTTTAGTTTGGCAACCGGACAGATGCCGCTCCCCAGCTTGAAATTGCTGGCCGGGTTGTGAACGACGCTGGTCCCCGACGCCGCCAAAATATCCATTTCC
>JBGQBP010000253.1:0-5457 GCA_041494945.1 Binatia bacterium
ATCGCTCCGGGCCGCACGAGGCGCTGCAGCACATCAATTACGATCTGCGCAAGGACATCAAGCAGCTCTCGCCCGAAGAGTCGGAAAGGATCCGTCACCGCGGCAGCGTCCGCTAAAAACAATTTTGAATTATGAATGCTTAGTTTTGAATTCAATTCAAAATTCAAAACTCAAAATTCAACATTCCTTCGAGGAGGCGGCCAGGCGTAGCGGAGCCCCAAGCTCAAAAGGATAATTCCGCCGCCGATCAAAGTTGGGCGCGACGGAATTTCGCCGAAAGTAAGAGCCACCCAGATCGGATTCAGGACCGGCTCGACGAGCACGATCAGAGACGCCTCTTGAAGTGAGATCTTTTGCAGCCCCTTGGAAAAAAGAAAATAAGGAATCCCGAGCTGGATCACGCCCATCACGATTAACGTCACCGCCTCTTCCGTGGTAAGCGCAAGCCGCGAATGGACCCAGGGAAATAAAGCGATCGAGCAGGCGAGATTGTTCACGAGCGTCGAGTACGCCGGATCGACCCCTTTTAAAAACCGCAAGTTCGTCATGTAAATTGAGAAAAAGAGACCGCTCAGCAGCGCCACCCCGACCCCACCGATGTCCGGCAGACCGGCGCTGCCGGCAAATAGGACTCCCACTCCGACCGTGCCCGCGATCAGCGTCGTCAGATTCGGCTTCGAGATCGCCTCGCGAAACAAGATCCGCGCGAAGATGAATACGAATATCGGCGCCGTATATTGCAAAACGATCGCGTTGGCAGCCGTGGTGAGTTTGTTCGCCGAGACAAAGGAGCTGATGGCCGCCGTATAACTCGCCATCGATACGAGAAGCGGAAGATTGATCGTCCAGCTTTTTCGCTTGACCTGCGGAACGAAAAAAAGCGCGGCGAAAAGGCTGCGATAAAAAACGATCGTCAGCGGATGAAGCTCCAGAGATTTTATGAAAACTCCGGCAAGACTCCAGAGAAACGCGGTGACGAGGATCAGCAGCCTGCCGCGGTTTACGCCGGCCCGTGCCGAAAGGTTTCCCTCGTTTGACATACTCTGTGCGCCCGACTAAAGCGTTTCTATCATGGCGCCTCTGAAAAAAGAATTTATGCCCGCGCTGATCTCCATCCCTGAAGGCGACTTTCTCATGGGCAGCGACGACGGGATGGACAATGAAAAACCCGCGCACCGGGTGTGGGTGAACGGCTTCATGATGGGAAAATTTCCCGTGACGAACAAAGAATACGGAATTTTTGTCGCAGAGACGGGCGCTCAACCGCCGCCGTTTTGGCTCGAAGCGATGTTCTCTCATCCCGATAAGCCCGTCGTCGGCGTCAGTTGGCACGATGCGGTTTGTTACTGCGACTGGTTAACCGATCGAATCGGGAAACCGTTCCGTCTACCCACGGAAGCGGAGTGGGAGCGCGCGGCGCGCGGCGGGAAAGAGGGCGGGAAATATCCGTGGGGCGACGAGCTGCCTTCAGAGAAAATTTATTCCGGCTATGATGTCGAAACGGGCGGCCCAGAGCGCGTCGGACTCAACGAGCCCAACGGCTTCGGCCTGTACGATATGAGCGCAAGCGTTCACGAATGGTGCGGCGATTTCTACGATTCGACCTACTATCGAATATCGCCGGAAAGAAATCCCCTCGGGCCATCATCGGGGCTCAGGAAAGTTTCGCGCGGCGGCTCCTGGCGGCATCGAATCAAATTCAGCCGCTCGGCTGCGCGCAGTTCGCTGAATCCTGTTTTTAAGTACGCGGATTACGGTTTTAGAGTGGCGATGAGCCTGGAGTAAGGCTTTCGGACTTATAACTGCGGCGAAGGTCTACTGTCCGAAAACTTATTGCACCGCTTCGGAAACCACCGAAACCTTCACGTTGGCCGTCACGTCGGAGGTGAACCGGACCGGCACCTCGTAGTCGCCGAGAACTTTGATCGGCTGAGCGAGCTGAATCTTGCGCCGGTCGACGTCGAACCCCTTGGCCTTCAGCGCTTTTTCGATGTCGATGTTGGTCACCGAACCGAAAAGCTTTCCCTCTTCGCCGGCCTTGACCGGCATCGTAAGAGAGATTTGCGCAAGCTTGTCCGCCAAGATTTGGGCCTGTTTCACGACCCGGTCCTTCTGCGATTCGACCACCCGCTTCTGGTGCTCAAAAGTCTTCAAAGTCTTTTTATCGGCGATGAGGACGAGTCCGCGAGGCAGCAAATAGTTGCGCGCGTAGCCGTCCCGGACCCGCACCACCTCGCCCATCTTGCCAAGATTGAGAATGTCTTCCTTTAAAATAACTTCCATGATTCCTCCTTCAGGATATCTCGCCGGGACTGAGGCCTTTTTTTTTCAAGCGGCGAAAATCGCCCCACAGGTCGAAGAGACCGAGCGCAACCACAAAAAGCGTGCAGACCTGCTCCAACACGATCAAGACATAGGCCAGACTGCGAAAGAAATAGGGCACGTGCTTGTGATGAAAATAGTATGAGAGAATCGACAGTCCCTGAAAAAAATAAAAAAGCGCGATCACGAGGAAGAGATTCAAGGCCGCCGTCTTCACGATCGCCGAGCCCGGAATAAACAGGCCGAAGCCCGACAGGAGAAAACACCAGATGAGAAACTCCGGCGCGCGCCACTCCCGCAAATCCTCGCTCGCGCCCAGGAAGAAGGAACGGCGCTCGGGGAAACGGCGCAGAAGAAAAAATAGGTTGATCAGGACCAGGATCGCAAATCCCGCAAACGCCAGCGCCGGCAGGATTCTCAGCACCATCTCGATCATTTGCGGGGCGCTCTCCCTCAAGAGATCCACGCCCTGAGCGGAAAAACCCATCGTGTCGTAAAGATCGAGCGAGGCATCCAGATTCTCATGGAGAGCCGCGCGCACGGCATTTTGAATGCCCGAGAGCGAGCCAAAAACCAGCAAAAGAACGGCCGCGAGAGCGGCGAGCATTCCCCCCGCCACGCTCGCCACCACACGCTCGACCGACGCATCGCGGCCGAGGCGGAGGAAAAGCAGGACAACCATCAGACCCAGGATAGAGTAGGCGATGCCCAGCTCGCTCCCTCCCAGATAAGTTACGATCGCCGTTGCCGGCAAAAGAAGGCCGGCCGCTTTGGCCTTTCCATGCCGCAGTCCGAAAGCCAGCACGGGCTGTGGCACGAGCGGGATCAACAACATGCCGGCCACCGGAATCGCGGCTCCGAACAGAGCGAGCAAAACCGTGGAGGCTAAAGCCAGTAAAAAACTTTTGGCGAATGGCAGCCAACTCATAACGAGCCGCAGGGTAAAACCCTTTAGTTTTTGACGGTGGTGAAAGGCAGGAGAGCGACGCTGCGCGCTCTCTTGATCGCGACCGTGAGCAGCCGCTGGTGACGCGCGCATGTGCCGGTGATCCGGCTGGGAGTGACCTTTCCTCTCTCGGTGACGAATTGGGTCAATACCCGGATGTCTTTGTAATCGATCTTGATCTCTTTATCGGCGCAAAAACGGCAAACTTTGCGCCGCATCATGGGCCGGCGGCGTCCGCCGGGACCCTTGTCTTCATCGCTTCGCTCGCGCGTCGGTCTCGAATAAGGAGCTGACTGGGCCATGGTCTAATTCCACCTCGTACTGTTAATAAATGGGGAAACTTTGGGCGCTTAACTTTGCGGCTCGGCCTTGGGCGCATCCTCTGCGCTTTTAGCGGCTTCTCCAGAGGGCTGCTTTTGCGCCTCCGGCGCCGGCAGAGCGCTTTCGTCTACCCGCACCGTAAGATAGCGCAGCACGCCGTCGGTCAGTCTCAACGTCCGCTCCAGCTCTTCTACGGCGCGCGCCGTGGAGCGGTACTGGAGCAACGTGTAGTAACCTTTCATCTGTTTGTGGATCCGATAGGCTAGATCCCTCAGCCCCCATTCTTCCAGGTGGGCAATGGTTCCGCCCTGCTCTTCCACGACCTTCTTGAATCGCTCGATATATTCTTTTACCGCTCCGCCCCGGTCGGGGTAGAGTATGAACATCGTTTCGTAAAGTGTCACTGTCGGCTTGATCTCCATAAAATAGACTTTTGAGGTTTATCACACGGCTCTAGGCAATACAATTGAGCCCCGATTCATTCCGCGCGGTTGAACTTTTCCATCGCCCGATGCGCGCCCTCCTGCACGAGACATTCGACCGCCTCCACCGCTCTTGAGACGACCTCGTCCAGCCGGGCCGCTTCTTCAGGAGAGAATTTCTGCAGAACGAAATTTCTCGGCTCGACGCCCGGCGGCGGACGACCGATGCCGATCCGTACGCGGGAAAAACTCCGCTCGCCCAACACCCCCGTCACAGAAATCATCCCGCGGTGGCCTCCGGGGCTGCCTTGTTGACGAATGCGAATGCGTCCGAAGGGAAGATCGAGATCGTCGTGGATAACGACAATGTTTTCAGCTTCGACCGGATAATAAGACAATAATTTCTGGAGCGCCTCGCCGCTCAAGTTCATATAAGTCTGCGGCTTCACCAGCAGCGCTTTGTCCCCATCCCGGCGCCACTCTCCGATTAAGGATTGATGCTTTTCTTTGTCGATCGCGACGCCGCTTTTCAACGCGAGCCGATCCAAGACTAAAAAACCCAGGTTGTGCCGGGTCCGTTCGTATTTCTTTCCCGGATTTCCTAGCCCGACGATGACCTTCACTGAATACAACGAGGTAGAGGCGGTTCACGAACCGCCCCTACAGGGTCGAGACCGCGCCCACGGGTTGACAAACACCAATCACGATTTGGCCTTTTCGTCCCCTTCCTCTTTCTCTTCCCCCTCCGGGGCGGCGGCAGGCGCTTCCGCTCCCTCCACCGCAACCACCGGGGCCTCGACCGGCGTCGGCGCCTCTTCGATGCTGGGCGGCACTACGGTCACGAGCGTCAGATCGGACTCGGATGCAGCGACAACGCCTTCCGGCATAGCGAGCCCCGCGACGTGAAGCGAATCGCCGATGTCGAGCTCGGAGACCTCTACGTTGAAGAACTCGGGAATATCCATCGGCAGACATTCGACCTCGACTTCGCGCACGATCGGCTGAAGAATGCCTCCGCGCACGACGCCCACGGCTTTGCCGACGAAGTGAAGCGGGACCTTGACGCGAATCTTCGCGCTGAGATCGACTTCGTAAAAATCGGCATGGAGGACCTCGCCGGTCACGGGATGGAACTGCATCTCCTTGACCAGAGCGACTTTATCGGCGAGGAGCGGCGATCCCGACTTGATGCGAATCAGATGCGACCCCTCCAGGTCGGCGACGCGGCTCATAAAGTCCTTCCTGTCGACCTCCAGCGGAACAGTTTGCGCCTTGGGGCCATAAAAAACACCCGGAAGCTTGCCGTCGCGGCGCAGACGCTTCGCCTTGCCTTTGGTTCCGGCTTCGCGCGGTTCGATTTTTATCTCAACGGTTTCCACTAAAACTTACCCCCTGTGCCAAATGTGAGTCGGCCGCTCAGTCGAATAGCGAGCTGATCGACCGCTC
>JBGQBP010000254.1:0-5449 GCA_041494945.1 Binatia bacterium
CCCGCAGACCGGCGGGCCCGTCATGCCGACGATGGCTTGCTGGATTCAGCTCCTTCGGCCCGGCGAGCGCACGCTCGCGCACCGCCACACCGGCAGCGCGGTTTACCACGTCGTACAGGGCCAGGGCGAGACCGTGATCGAGGGGCAGCGCTTTGTCTGGAATAAAGGGGGCATCATCGCCCAACCGTCGTGGGCGCTGCACGAGCACGTCAATACTTCCGCGAGCGAAGACGCGGTGCTCTTCTCGATCCAGGACACGCCCGTGCTTGAGAAGCTGGGGCTCTATTACGAGGAGGCGTTCGCGGAGAACGACGGCCGCCAGAACGTCACCTCGACTTTTTCGCCCGCCTAATGGGCGACCGATTCCCAAGGAGGTCGTAATCAATTATTGTACGTCCACCTGGGGGGTGTCTCGGAGGGCCGATGCGTGGGACGAGAAAGCAGAAGCCTTTGAGGGTCTTGGATCTTGATATCTAGGTTTGAGTATTGACACTCGGAGATCACTTGTCCTCCCTACCTGTCGTATCAGAATGGCCGTAGCGGAGGAAACTCATATGCGCTACGAGCTGTACTATTGGCCCTCGATACAGGGCCGTGGGGAATTTGTTCGGCTGGTTCTGGAAGACGCCGGGGCGCATTACGTGGACGTTGCGCGCCTACCACGCGGGATGGCGGCAATGTCGCGCATTCTCGAAAGCCGCGCAGTAAAGCGCCCGCCGTTCGCGCCGCCGTTTCTTAAAGCAGGCAAGCTGGTGATCGCGCAAACCGCGAATATTCTGCTATTCCTCGGCCCGCGCCTCGGCCTCGCGCCAAAAGACGAGGCGAGCCGGCTGTGGGCGCATCAGCTGCAACTCACGATCGCCGACTGGGTTGCCGAGGTGCACGACACGCATCATCCGATCGCCGGCAGTCTGTATTATGAAGACCAGAAGCGCGAAGCGAAGCGGCGCGCGGAGAATTTCAGAAACGAGCGCCTGCCGAAGTTCATGAATTATTTCGAGCAGGCGCTGAAGCGCAACGGAAGTCAATATCTCGTTGGCAAAACGGTTTCTTACGTCGATCTATCGATATTCCAGATGATCGAAGGCTTGCGTTACGCTTTTCCGCGCGCGATGGCGAAACGAGAACGCAAACATCCGCGGCTGGTCGCGTTGCGCGACCGCGTCGCGGCACGCCCTCGGCTCGCGGTGTATCTCGCGTCCGAGCGGCGCTTGCCCTTCAACCTGCAAGGAATCTTTCGAAATTATCCGGAGCTGGATGGGTAAAAGACCGTTGCTGCAATTCGGGAGATAGGAAATAGCCCGGCTTTCGGCGTCATTCCTCAAAATCGATCACGATCTGCCAGTTCTGGTCGGAGAAAACCTTGTGCGCCGCTTCGCCGCCGGGAAGCGTGAGGCCGGCGGCCTTGCACGCGTCGAATTTCTTGTTGTTCGACCGTTTCGGCCGATGCCCTAAAGCTCACTGTATTTTTCTTGGCGCTTTTTGACAGCAAAGCATCGGATCGGATACATTCTCCTCTCCGGTCGGAAACGGAGGCGGTTATCATGCAAAGATTCAATCCCGACGGGATTTTCCGCGCGCGGTTTGGCTTCTTTATCCTTGGGTGGCTGGCAACCATCTCCCCGTCGCTCGCTCCGGCACAACAACGCCGGATTGAAAATTTGATCGAAGGCGCCAGAAAGGACGGCGAAGTCGTCTGGTACACGACGACCTCGAACGAAGACAACCAGGCCGTCGTGAATGGATTCAATAAAAAATATCCGTTTGTGAAAGTCCAAGTTCTCCGAACGAGCGGCGAAAAGCTGCGCGAGCGGATTCTCACCGAAGCTTCCGCCGGGCAGCACTTCTTCGACGTGGCGGTCATGAACGGCATGGAATTGGGCCTGTTGAAATCCCGGAGCCTTTTGCAGCCCTACCGCTCGCCGGAGGCCGCAGTCTATCCGGCCGGAGCGAAGGAGCGCGAAGGATATTTCACCGGCATCTACGCGCGCAACTTCGTCCTCGCCTACAACAAGAACATGACTTCCGAAAAGGCGGCGCCGCGCGACTGGCCGGATCTTTTGCGGCCGGAGTGGAAAGAAAAAATCGGCCTCGAAGAAGAAGAGTTCGAATGGTACGGCACGCTCGTCGATTATTGGGGCCGGGAGAAGACGGCGAAGTTCATGAAGGCGCTGGCGGCGCAAAAACCCCAGCTTCGCCGCGGCCATACTTTATTAGCCCAACTGCTCGCGGCGGGCGAGTTTCCTCTGGCGATCGTCTTCCCCTATCAAATCGAGCAGTTGAGGGCGAAGGGAGCGCCGGTCGCGTGGGTGCGGAGCACCGACCCGATCGTGACCTCGGTCAACGGCATCGCGTTGTCGGCCAAGGCGCGCCGCCCGAACGCCGGCAAGCTGCTGATCGATTTTATTTTATCGGCGGAGGGACAGACGGCGATTCGCGACCGCTTTCGCGTGCCGGTCCGTCCCGGCATCGCGCCGGCAGCGCCCAGCTTGGAGCAATCGGATTTAAAGCTCCGCTACGTTCCCGCGGACATGTTCAAAAAGATTTCCTTGTACGAGAAGGAATATCGAGAGATCTTTTAGCAAAAATAAAAGCGAAAGTCCTCGATTTCTTCTCTCGCCCCGCGTTTATCGTTCCGTCACGGCGACTCCATTTCCATTTCGCGCGTAGCCATTTTGGATCTATCCAATGGATCTCAAATCGTATTAAAAATTACACTTGACACTCATTACATATTTATATTAAGAATCCGTGGCTTCAACCGCTACGAAACGAAATAAACCGCAAAGGAGGATCTTATGTTGATACGTCAAATTGCTCTGGTCTCGGAGACCAAGAAAGTTTCTTTTTCCGCGCTCTCGCGGGTGGGGGCCGCGCTGCAAAAACAAATCACCCGGGATCTGGTCCCGATCTGGGAAATCAAAGCGACCGTCGATTCATTCGCCGCGCTTGACGATGTACCCGTGGGATATTGGCCGATCATCATCACCGAGAAAAATCTCGGCGATGCCGCCGGCGTTCATGAAGACAAGGAAGGGCAGCCGTTTGCTCTGGTTCATTACAGTTACGGTTGGTCGTTGACGGCAAGCCACGAATGCCTGGAAATGTTGGTCGATCCGTTCGGCAATCGTCTCATGGCCGGCGCATCCCCCCGGAAAGGCCAGGGACGCGTAGAGTTTCTCGTCGAAGTTTGCGACCCGAGCGAAGATACGCCGTACGCCTATCGGACCAACGGCGTATTGGTCTCGGATTTTTATACGCCTCATTATTTCGATCCCGTCGCCGCGCCCGGCGTGCGGTATAGTTTCACCGGCGTGATCACGGCCCCGCGCCAGGTTTTGAAGAACGGATATCTGAGCTGGCATGATCCTAAAACCGACCACTGGTTCCAGGAAACGTTTTTCGATGGGCCCAAGCCGCAATTCAGGGACTTGGGACCGCTGACAACCAAACAGGGCGAGAACCTGCGCAGGATGATTTACAACGTTACGCCCCAGCGTCTGGCGGTCAAACAAGTCGAAGGCAAGGACCTCCAAGCCGCAAAAGTCTCGATGGAGTCGCACCGCGAAGCGGCGAATTTCAAAGCTACGATGCTGAAAAAACGAATAGGTGAAGTGATCGAGGCGGCAATGAAATAATTTCATTCGCCGGGATGCCCGTCCCTTGCGCGCTCTCAGGCCACGAACTAAGCTTGAGAGTGCGGAGGAGAGTCATGAAAAAAGCCGCCACGGACGATAAAGCAGCCCGGAATGCCAGAGCCGAAGGGCTGCGAGAGCGAATAGAACAATTGCAACGGGGGCCTTCAACCGCCAAACAGGAGCAGGATGCTCCAGGCGCAGCTCCTAAACACGAGAGCCCGCGCGAGTTCATCGAGAGAAGGATGCGCGAGCTGGAAAAGAAGAAGCCCAAGAAGACGATCGGGCGCTGACCGGCTCTCTGATAGTCCCGGTATTCCATGCATCGATGAGCTTCGGTGAAACCGCCGGTTGAATTTCAGCAGCTTTTCCGACGAAGCTTCTTCAACGCGCATCAAACCCGGTCTTTGCTTCGATCGGCAGTCCCGTCGCCCGCCAGGCGTCCCAACCTCCGGCAAGCGCCCGCGCACGAGTCCATCCCGCCCGCTTCAGCTCTTGCGCCACACGGGCGCTCGTCGCTTCGTCGGGTCAAGCGCAAAAAACCTCGTTGCGCAGCAGCGCGTTCATCGGATTGCCGTGGCCGAAAAAAATGGCGGGCATGGGCTTGGTCATAGCGTTCCTTCCAAATCGGATTCGCCTCTCGGTCAACGAATCGCGAGGTTCCTGCCTTTGAAAATCCAAAACAAATAATACAGCGACGGAAAGAGCACGATCGCGCCCGCAGCAAGGGTCCCAAGCAGCAGTTCCAGCGTTGCGCGCGGCGCTGCGGCGGATGCGATGGCGATGTCGGGTTGGACGAGATAAGGAAACTGCGCCAACGCCCAGCCGGATAAAATCAACGTCACCTGAGCGGCGGCGCACAGGCGCGCCCAACCGTATCTTCTAAACCACAAGCAAGTGAGAGCGCTCGTAGCGCACGCGCCGGTAAAAACGTGCAGCGGCAGCGCCCAGGAACTTCGGCCGATGCCCGCGTAAACGGCCGGCGCGCCATTCTTCGCCAGCAAAAAGACGCCCAACGCCAATGCGCCCAACGCCACGCCCGCGGCCAGCGCGCGCCGCCGGAAATCTTCCTGCAAATCGCGGTCGCTCGTCTCCAGGGTCAGATAGACCGCCGCCAGAAACGCAAACAAAGTAAGCGCGAAGAGACCGACCGCGAAAGGGAACGGCGCGAGCCACGCCGCGAAAAAACCTGAAGTAACGACGCCGTTCCGGACGCGAATCGCGCTTGAAGAGATAGCGCCGAGGGTGATTCCCAGGAGCACCGGCGTGATAACGCAGGCGATGGAGAAGACCCAACTCCAGCGGCGCTGCACCTCATCGCGCTGGGCGTCATATTTTCGAAATGTGAAAGCGGTGCCGCGCAAAACGATGCCGATGAGCATCAAGGCGAGCGGGATATGGAGCGCCGTTGCGATGGCGGCGAACGCCGGGGGAAAAGCCGTGAAGAGAACCACGATCACCAGGATCAGCCAAACGTGATTGGCTTCCCACACCGGCCCGATCGCTTCCGCAATCAGCGCGCGTTGCGCGCGCGCGCGAGTCCCGCGCGCGAACAAGTCCCACACCCCGCCGCCGTAGTCGGCGCCGCCCAACAACGCGTAAAAAATAAGCGCGACGACGAGGACTCCCGCGATAACGACTTCAATGGACAAAAACTGCATGGTCTCCATCACCGTTCAGCCGACTTAAACTTTCGGGGACTCGCGGCGACCTGCCGCAGCAGCAGCCAAACCGTTATGACGGCGAGGAAGAGGTAGAGCAGCGTGAACGTAGTGAAAGGCGCTATGAGCCCGGGCATCGGAGTCACCGCGTCC
>JBGQBP010000255.1:0-5416 GCA_041494945.1 Binatia bacterium
AGAAGATTTCTGAGATAGCCGTCCATATCGGAGAGCGGCCGATGGACAATTCTCCCGAGGAGCCAGTCGAGCTTGCCGCGCCAGCGTAGCGCGCCATAGACGAGCTGCGTGAGGAGGCCCCGATCCTGCGATGAGAGAGCGTTTGTTTTCAGCGCGTTGTCGAGCAGAATATCCGCGTAGGCTCTTCGCGTCTCAACGTTCAGGAGAGTTTCAACCGCCAGCGCCCGGCAACTTTTTATGCCGGCCGGTTCAGAGACGCGCGCCTTTTTCAACTCGGGTCCCATTGAGAAATTCTCTCGCTGTTAATTTTTTTCTGTTCTCCAACTGAACTTCTTCGAGGCTGAGCGCGCCTGCGCCGGTGGCGATCCATAAACCCTCTTTGTCCGCTTTCAGCACTTCGCCCGGCGCCGCTTTTTCTGTCATCTCGATCACCCGGGCGCGGTGAATCTTGAGCAAATTGCCCGCGAGATATGTGTAAGCGGAAGGCCACGGGTTGAAACCCCGCACGCGCCGCTCGATCGAGACCGCCGGCAGATTCCAGTCGATGAGACCGTCTTCCTTTTTGAGCACCGGCGCATAAGTGACTTTTGATTCCTCCTGGGCTTGGGGCGTTAGGTTTCCGGCTTTGAGTCCGGCGATCGTTTCCACCAGCAGCTCCGCGCCCACCGGCGCGAGCTTCGCCTGTAGAGAAGCCGTAGTATCGTTCGGTTCAATAGAGATTTCTCGCTGAAGGAAAATCGGCCCGGCGTCCATTTTTTCGACCAGCCGCATAGTCGTCACGCCGCTTTTTTCTTCGCTGCCTATGATCGCCCATGGGACCGGGGCGGCGCCGCGGTATTTGGGCAAGAGCGAGTAGTGCACGTTTAGGCAGCCGTGCGGTGCAAGCTCCAGAATCTGGCGCGGGAGAATGCGTCCAAAAGCGACAACGACGATGAGATCGGGCGTCCAACCGCTAAGAGTATTAAAGAAAGCAGGGTCGCGGATCTTCTCAGGCGCTAGGACCGGGACATGATGGCTTTCAGCCACTCTGCGAACCGGCGAAGGAATCGACTTCTGTCCTCTACCGGCAGGGCGATCGGGCTGCGTGACCACGCCGACCACCGGCTCCGGCGCCTCGAAGAGTCGCTCAAGGGAAAAGGCCGCGACCTCGGGTGTTCCCATGAAGACAATGCGCATCAGACTGGGGAGAAAGTCGGATTGAAGATCGAAAACGTTGGGAAGCCTATATCATCATCCGCGGATTTGCCGGCAAAGATTTTCCGCTGCGCGACATTTTTTTCAGCCGGCGCGAATAGAGATCGCGCTTCAAGCGGCTTACGCGATCGAGGATCAGCTTGCCGTTGAGGTGATCGACTTCGTGCTGCAGGGCAACCGCGAGGAGGCCTTCGGCGTCGATCGAAATCTCTTTTTCCTCCTCGTTCAGCGCTACGAGTTTTACATTCGCGGCCCTTTTAATCTCGACGGTAAAGTCAACGACGCTGAGGCAGCCCTCTTCCCATAGTACTTCGCCTTCCGCATGGCGGATCTCCGGGTTGATCAGCTTGAGAAGATTCTTGCCGGGATTTTCATGATCCGTATCCAGGACGATGATCCGCCGCGATACGCCGACCTGCGGCGCCGCCAGTCCAACCCCCGGCGCGCGATACATGGTCTCCACCATGTCGCCGATGAGACGCACGGTCTCGGCGGTAACGGCCTCTACCGGCGCCGCAACTTTTTTGAGCGTGGGATCGGGATATTTGAGAATTTCTAAAATCGCCATGACTCATAATTTCATAGCATATTGTGCGGATCTACATCAATGTGAAGACGCACGTGCCTTGAACCGGGCAGTGCCGTTTTCGCTTGACCGGCCAATCTTAACAACGACTGGGTTTTCTTTCCCTTGAGCAGGATTTGCCAGCGATAGCGGCCGCGGAGCTTTGCAATCGGCGCGGGCGCCGGGCCGAGAACTTCAATGTCCGCGTAGGTCGCGGGCCGGCGCCGGCACTCGGCGCGGAGCCAATTGCCGAGTGTTTTGGCGCGACTTTCGATCTCCGGCGCCCGAGGTCCTTCGAAACGAAGATGAACCAGGCGGCTGAAGGGCGGATAATTCAAGGCGCGGCGAAATTCCAATTCGGCGGCAAAGAAACGTTTGTAATCATGGGTTCGAACGTGTTGAAACACGTAATGGTCCGGGTTGTAGGTCTGAATGATCACTCTGCCGGCGTCCTGCCCTCTGCCGGCTCTGCCGGATACTTGGCTGAGAAGCTGAAAGGTCCGCTCCGTAGCTCTGAAGTCCGGAAGATTTAGAGAATGGTCGGCAAGAACTGCGCCCACGAGAGTGACGCCGGAGACGTCATGCCCTTTGGTGATCATCTGCGTTCCCACGAGCACGTCGATCTCACCTTTTTCCCACCGGCGGATTAGTTGCGCCTGAGAGCCTCTTTTCCCGGTCGTGTCCCGGTCCATGCGAGCGATCCTGGCCTCGGGGAGTAGCTGCTGGAGCTCCTGCTCCACCTGTTCCGTGCCCGAGCCGATCGGCATAAGGGCACTCTGCCCGCAACCCGGGCAAACGTCGGGGGCCGGCTTGCGCGCTCCGCAATGATGACAAAGTACGCTCTCCTGTGTTCGGTGAAACGTCATGGCAACGCTGCAATGAGAGCAGCGCAGCACAAAACCGCAAATGCGGCACTGGAGAAAATTGGCAAAACCGCGCCGGTTTAAAAAAATCAGGCTCTGCCGTCCGCGGGCGAGATTTTCTTTTAAAGCTTGCTTTAAGAGCGGCGAAAGAACGTGCGTGTGCGGAGTTTCATGATCGGGAAGTTTTTCCACCTCTGCGGCCTTCAGTCTCAAGTCTACCGTTGCAACCTCGGGCATTGATCTTTGCTCGACGCGCTGCGTCAACTCTAAAAGCTCGTAGCGGCCGGCGCGGCAGTTTTCGAAACTCTCGATCGCTGGAGTCGCCGAGCCCAGAATAACGGGGCACCCGAGTAACTTGGCCCGAACCACAGCCACGTCTCTTGCGTTGTAGCGCAAGCCCTCTTCCTGTTTGTAGGAGGGATCATGCTCTTCATCGACCACGATGAGGCCCAAGTCCGGCAACGGCGCGAACACCGCGGAGCGGGCGCCGACCACAACATCGACGTCGCCGCGGAGGATGCGCCACCATTGAGCCCAGCGCTCGGATGGCGTGAGCGCGCTGTGGAGCACGCCGACGCGACCTGGAAAGCGCTCATGAAGGCGATCCAGCATTTGAGGAGTCAGAGAAATCTCCGGAACCAGAATGAGACTGCGCTTCTTGGCCCTTCTTACAAGCTCCATCGCCCGAAGGTAAATCTCCGTCTTGCCGCTTCCGGTCACTCCGTAAAGCAGAAACGATTGGAAGCCGCCTTGGTGAAGCCTTTCGCCGACGGCGTCGAGCGCTTTTTGCTGCTCCGATGTGAGAAAGAAGTCTTGGACAGACGGAAATTTGGCTGTCTCTCGGGGCGCTGAATTCGGACTTTTGTCTTTTGCCGGCCGAATCGGGGCTTCACGGATTTTTATCATCCCCGCTTTTTCCAGGGCCTCGACGGCGCGGTAAAAGCCGCTGCCGGGAAATCTTCGCGCCAAACCTTTGACCGTCACGGTTCCCTTTCGCTCGCGCAACGCCGTCAAAATTTTCTTTTGCAGAACTCCAGCCACCGGGAATTGCCCCGGTATGACGGTAATGGTCCTACGGCTTTCTTTTCTCATACCCGGCGGTAAGACGGTCGCCAGAACTTCTCCGATCGAGCCTAGATAATATTGGGCCACCCATTGGCTGAGCCGGAGCAGGGCGTCGTCCATGACCGGCTGGTCGTCCACGATCTTTGCAATCGCCTTGACCTGCTTCAGGCGAGTATCGGAAGAAAAATTCAGCACCACACCCGTAACTCTTCTCGTTCCCATCGGAACGATGACTCTCAGGCCGATTGCGAGCCTGTCTCGGAGGTCGGGCGGCGCTTCGTAAGTAAGCGGTTCCTTGATCGGGGAAGGGACAATGACCTGAACAAACCTGCGCTCTTGCCGCGGCATGGCAGGTCTCTTACCTGCTCAAAAATGGAAAAGCAATCTAACCGGCGCCACACTCGGAACCGTGCCGATTACGTCCACCGGAGTAACAAAAACTGTCCAAATTTCGTCGGCCGGGTGTTTGCGGCCGCCTCAAATAGGAAAAATTATCCCAGGGAAAGCAGAAAAACTCTGAAAGCCGCCACGACCCGCTGTGCATAATTCTTGCTTATGATGAAACGACGGATCTCGAACAAGCCAGTCTCAAAGCGCCGACTTTACGTAATTATGTTTAATTATGCTTAATTCGTTTGACAACCTCCCGTGAACTGGTTCACAATCGGCACGCCGCCGGAGAACGACTGAAGAAACGGGTGGAGGATGGAAGCGAAAAACAACGTTAGAAAAATTCGGGAGGCCAAAATGCTGAGCAAGTCGGAACTAGCGCGCATGGCCGGCATATCGCCTCTAACCATTGATCGGATCGAGAAGGGCCTGAGTTGTCGATTGGCGACCAAACGTAAAATTCTGCTGGCGCTGGGACTGAAGATCACTAAAAAAAATCGGGTTTTCAGGCAATAAGACACAAATGGCATCCTTTCTCAAAAATTTCGATTTGGCGGCGCTCAATCCTTTCCGCACGGATGAAGGATACGTTGCTCTCGATATCGGCTCCAGTTCCATCAAGATGGTGGAGGCGGCGGTTGAGAAAAACGGCTACCGCCTGATCAATGCTGGTATTCTTCCGCTTCCGGCGACCGCGATTCAGAATAATATGGTGGCGGATAAAGACGTGGTCGTCAAAACGATTCAGAGCCTGGTGCAGAACCACGGGGTCAAGGCGACGCAGGTTATTTCAGCGGTGCCCGGGAGAGTCGCCATTATCAAAAAGATCCAGCTTCCGGTCCAAGGGGAAGAAGAACTCGAAGCCAACGTGGAATTTCAGGCAAGCCAGGTCATTCCGGATACTCTCGAAAACGTCAACCTCGATTACCAGGCGTTGGATTATCTGGAGGTCGGCAACAAGATGGACGTTCTTCTCGTGGCGGTGAAGAAGGACATCATCAATAGCTACTCCCAGGTCATCAAGGATGCAGGGCTCACGCCGACGATCATCGACGTGGACTACTTCGCCATGGAGAATATGTATGAGATCAACTATGAGCCGGAATCGAACGGCGTAGTCGGTCTGATCCATGTGGGCGCGCGTTATACAAGCATCAATGTGCTGAAACATGGGGTGTCGGCGTTTACCGGCGATCTACCGGTCGGCGGAGAGGCCTTTACCGAAGCGCTGGTCCACGCGCTTCAGCTCTCTTATGACCAGGCGGAAACCCTCAAAGTGACCGGCCAGTCCGAAGGGAAAAAGAGCGCTGACGTAGCCACGTTGCTAAAGCCTACGGCG
>JBGQBP010000256.1:0-5413 GCA_041494945.1 Binatia bacterium
CTCCGAGGTCTCAATATCCAGGGCGATCCTGAAAGCCTCCTCGACGCCGATAGCGGGAGTTCCCTCGCTGAGATAACTTCGAATATGTTCCTTCAGACGCTCCGCGTTTTCCCGGCTGATGCTCGGGTCCAACTGCTCGTCTTCATAGTTCTGAATGACGATCTTGCACGCCAAGAGAATCAGCGCGTGCTGCTCTTCCTGCCGCGCCATTTCCCACCAGAAGTCCCTCAGCTCCGGCTGGTCCATAAACAGGTGAGAAAAGCGGAAGTAGACTTTGCCCACGAGGCGCTCAACTTCGGAAAAGCTTTCCAGAGGATCAAAACGCGACAATGCCATCCGCTCGGCCCCCTTTTGGGCTATTTATAATCTGTTGCCCGACTCTTTTCAAACCAGCATTGCTTCTACGGCCAACGGGTCCCTGGTCTGTAAAGTATAAGAAAATCGGCTGCGGGTTTTCCCATCAATAAGAATATCTGTTCTGCTGACGAGCGCTCCCAGCCCTAATACGGAATAGATCCTTGCTGGCACCCTAATTGCGTCATAAATTATCCGTGAAAGAGTTGGCCCAGCTCCGCGGGGAAGAGCGCAAGAAAACATTGATTCGCGGCGCGATGGAAGAAGGAACGTTGAGCTTTTATACCTCAACGGCTCCGGAGGACGTTCAATCCTTGCTCCTCGCCTTCGGCATGCGCTACCCGTTCATTCAGCCCGAGATGGTGCGCGACAAAGGAGTCGTCATCAGGGAACGCCTCACGCAGGAGTACCGCAATGGCGGATCTCCTGCGGATGTCATCGAGCTCAACGACATCAATCTCGGTAAATTGAAGGAGCGCGGACTTCTCTGCCCGTACTATTCCCCCGAGGCGGAGGTTTATCCTCGCGAGCTGCATGAGAGCGAAGGATTCTGGATCGCCGAGCAGAAAAATTATTTGGTGCTCGCCTGGAATCTCCACCTGGTTGATGAAGCTGCCGTCCCGCATGACTACGACGGCCTACTCGACCCAAGACTGAAGGGCAAGATCACCATCGAAGCTCACGATGCCAGTTGGATGGCGGCCTTGATGAACCACTGGGGCGAAAAAAAAGCCATCGATTTCTTTCGTTCCTTGGGGCGGCAAGTCGGCAGCGCGCGCGTCGGACACCAGATCATCGCCGAGCAGATCGCCGCCGGCAGCGTCGCACTTTCACCGCATATCCACAGCAACAACTCCGAGTGGCTTAAGCGGCGCAGCCTGCCCATCGACTGGCGCCCGTTGGAGCCGGTGGAGGTCGAGTTCGTCGGCGCGGCTTTGCCGGCCACGGCGCCGCACCCCCACGCCGCGCTCCTGTTGATCGATTACATTCTCTCTCTCGAAGGGCAAAAAATTTATCGCCAGTGGAAGAGGGTGCCTTGCCGTCCGGGCGTTGAAGCCGATCCGCCGCGCATGAGCCAGGGATTCGAAACCATTTTGCTCGATTACAAGGCGTTCCTGAAACGGGAGAGCGAGTACGAAAAAATCTGGCAGGAGTTGATTCTGCCGCCTGCGTGTCGCGCGCAGGGAGCGCAACAGGCGGCCGGGGGAGGAAAGTGAAGCGCGGAGAGCAGTCACCCATTATGAGATATGCGCATAACTCTAGGAGTTTTTTCTTGCTCGCCTGGCTGTTTCTGCTTTGGCCCGCCGGCGTCGAAGCTCAGGAGCTTAAAAAGATCAAAGTCGGCTATCCGGCCGTCTCCTACAATCAGATCCACATCTGGGTAGCCCAAGATGCCGGTCTTTTCCGCAAGCACGGCTTGGACACGGAACTCGTTTTCTTCCGGGGCGGGCAATTGGCCACTCAGGCGCTGGTCGCTGGCGATCCTCCCATCGTCAACATCGGGACGGTGGTGCAGGCGAATCTCCAGGGCCACGACGTGGTTTTGATCGCCGCGTCCGAAAGCGCCTACGCCTACTCGTTGGTGGCGTCGCCCTCGATCACCAGGATCGAACAGCTCAAAGGGAAAAAGTTGGGCGTCAGCGGGTTCGGCTCGGCGTCGCACAATGCCTCGCTCATCTTCCTGCGCAAATTCAATCTTGAGCCTAATAAAGATGTCATGATCACCGTGGCGGGGCCGACGACCGATAGATTGGCCGCCATGGGCGCCGGCGCGATCGATGCAACGCTCCTCACGCCCACGGAAGTCGTCATGGCAAGGAAGCGCGGCTACGGCGAAATTTATGATCTGCTCGACATGGGCGTCGAAGTCCAGGGCAACGGCTTCGCCACCACCCGCGCGTTTATCAAAGCCAACCGCCAAACCGCAAAGGCGGCGCTCAAAGGCTATGTGGAAGCGATTCATTATATCCATCATAATCCCGACGGAACCAGAGCGATCATCGCCAAGTACCTGCGCGGGGCCGAGCCGGACGTGCTGCGCGCCGCTTACCAGGGCTTCGTGAAAATGGTTCCCAAAAAGCCCTACCCCACGCTCAAAGGCATCCAATTTCTACTCGACCAAGTCGCGGGGCAATTGCCCCAGGCCAAAAAAGCGAAGCCGGAACAGTTCGTTGATTTGAGCCTGCTGCAGGAACTGGAGAAAGAGGGCTTCTTTATCGAACTGGGGAAACGATATCCATGAGAGGAGTTTCCCAAGAGACTCCGTCGGCGCCAGGGACGGGCTCTTCCGAACCGGCGGCGACTGATGAGGATGTCCGGATTCCCAGCGTCTGCAAGATGTGCGGCAACGGCTGCGGCATCCTGGTTCATCGCGTCAACGGTGTCGTGGTCAAGATCGAAGGCAACCCCGACAACCCGCACAATTTCGGCAAGCTCTGCGCCAAAGGCCATGCCGCGATCATGGCGCTGTACGATCCCCACCGCCTGCGCGGTTGCCTCAAACGAACCAATCCGCGCAAAGGTCCCGGCCAGGATCCGGGTTGGAAGGAGATCGGCTGGGAAGAGGCAATGGCGGAGGTTGTCTCCCGCATGCGCAAGATCGCCGAGGAAGATCCGCGAAAACTCCTGTTCGTGAACGGGATCGGCGAGGTGGAGATGTCGCGTCTGGTCGGCACCGTCTTCGCCGAGGCCTTTCGCACCCCCAACTACACCACCGGAGTTTTCTTCGGCACCCACACGCGGGCCTCTTACATGAACGTCGGCTCGATGCACAGCGAGCCCGATCTCGATTACTGCCGCTTGCTTCTCCTCTTCGGCTCGCAGAAGGGCTCGATCAGCGGACACGACACCATGAAGAGCACGATGGCCATGGCGAACGCCCGCGAGCGCGGCATGAAGGTGGTTGTCTTCGATCCGGTCTGCTCTCCAACCGCCTCCAAGGCGACCGAATGGATCCCTCTCATACCAGGCACCGACGGCGCGGTCGCGCTGGCGCTATTGCACGCTCTCGTCAACGAGCTTGGAATCCTGGACGAGCGTTTCCTGCAAGGGCAGACCAACGCGCCTTACCTGGTGGCCGCTTCGGGGCGATACGCGCGCCAGGGAGAGTCGGGCAAACCGTTGGTGTGGGACCTGGAGGACAACTCGGCGAAGGCCTACGACGACCCGGATCTGAAGACTCCGGCAATCGCCGGCGAATACCGCATCGGCAGAGAGAGTTGCCGTCCGGCGCTGGAGCTTTTCCGCCGCCATATCTCCCGGTATACGCCGGAGGTCGTCGAGAAGATCTCGACCGTACCGGCGGAAACTCTGCGCCGCGTGGCGCGGGAGTTCGGCGAGAGCGCTGAGATCGGCGCTGCGATACAGATCGACGGCATGCGGATGCCTCGCCGCCCGGTATGCTCCTTTGCCGACAGCCGCGGCTCGACTTGCCATACCCAGGGAGTCTGGACCGGCACTGCGATTCAATTGCTGAACGTCATGGTGGGCGCCCTGGATGTTCCCGGCGGCTGCATCAGCACCAACATCGTGGGACCGAACGGGCAAGCGCGGGTCACAGCGGGGCGCGACGGCATGATCGTTTTCGGCAGCTCTCTGCCCGGAAGCGAGCAGCACCAGGAAAGAAAACCGGCCACTCCCGAAACCGCGCAGCTTCATGAGCTCTTTCCCGTCGGCAAGCAGCCGCGCCCGATGCTCGGGCTCGGGCTGCTCGATTTTCCCGAGCTGATCCCGTACCGGGTGGAGATGATGGTGCTCCTCGGCAGCAACGTGGTGATGAGCGGCGCCGACCCCAGGCGCATGGCCGAGGCGTTTCAGAAGATTCCCTTCGTGGTCGCTCTCGGCGACCGGCTCGACGAGACGCTGGAATGCGCCGATCTTATTTTCCCGATCGCCCAGGGTTTGGAGCGGCTCGACTTTCCGGCCAACCGTCTGGAGGGCTGGGTCACCGGCCGCCACTGGTATTTTACCGCGCGCCAACCCGCCGCAGCGACGCCGCCGGACGTGCGCCACACCGTGGACCTCTTCATCGAATGGGCGGAGCGGCTCGGACTCCTGCCGGAGGTCAACCGTCGTCTCAACGCGGAGCTCAAACTCAAGAACGGCCAGAACCTGGAACCCGACCGGCGCTACTCCAACCGGGAAATCGTCGAACGGCGCATGCGCTCGATGTTCGGCGAAGATCACGGCTTGAGCTGGTTCGAGAAGCACGGTCTGGTCGCCTGGGAGCGCGCCTTGCCGGAGCGTTACCCCAGGGGCGCGCTCAAAATACCGCGCGTGCCGGTCTATTTTCCCGACCTGTTGGATCGCGCTCAAGAACTCAAAGAGGTGCTGGAGCGGCTGGAGTTGAAGTGGGACCTGTCGAGTTATCAGGCGCTGCCGTTCTGGCATGGCTGCTGGAGCCATGAGACGCGTCAACCCGATCAACTCTTCGCCGTCAACTACAAGCTGCCCTTCCAGACTTCCACGACGACGCAGTACAATCCCTGGCTCGCCGAGCTGTCGGAGCATCATCGGACGGCGCTTTACGTGACTCTCAACAGTGGAACCGCCAGGGCGCGGGGCGTCGGCGACGGCGACGAGATTGAGCTGACCGGCGTCAACGGCTACACTGCGCGAGGGCGGGCGCGGCTGTCGGAATGCGTCCATCCCGACGTCGTCGCCATCGCCTCATGCTTCGGCCACTGGTCGCGGGGCCAGGCCATGAAAGGAATCCACTTCAATTCGTTCATCCCCCTGGAGCTGCGCGGCATGGAGATGCTATCGGGCGACTACGATCATTGCGCGCTTGTGACCGTTCGCAAACTTCCAAAGCAGAGGAAATGGCCAGGACTTTTCTATGCCCTACAAAGACCTGCATGAATTTCTAAGCAAGCTCGAAGCAAAAGGCAGACTCCATCGGATCGCCAAAGCGGTCGATAAGGACTGGGAGATCGCGGCGGTATCGAAAGTCGCTTTTGAAAGAATTCCCGAGCCGCAGAGATCGGCTCTCTTATTCGAGCGCGTCCAAGGCTTCGACATCCCGGTAGTGACCGGAGCGCTCGGCGCGTCGCGCGCGACC
>JBGQBP010000257.1:0-5372 GCA_041494945.1 Binatia bacterium
CAACAACGTCCCCCCTCTACCAGTGGGACCACACCAACAACATGATCAGGCAGGACCAGTGCAGGATCAGACAGGGCAGCAGGCTCTCCGAGCGCTCTCGCGCCATGCCGGAGCTGATTCCAAAGAGAAAAGCGCCGGCGCCGGTCAAAACCACGCCGTGAGAGAAAAAGGGAAGAAACGGCGGCAGCGACCAGAGAGCATAGAGCGCGCTCGAGATTATGACCGGCCGGGAGAGGAACCAGCGGCCGCCGGTGTGCTGGGTAGGAAAACGCTGCGCGAGCGTGCCGTGCACCAGCCCGCGGAACAACGTTTCGGCTGCGATCGGAAAGATGAGCGCGACGGCAAGTTCGGTCCAGTGACGGCCGAGCAACGACCGGAGGCTCGTAACCGGAGCCGCAAAGATCCAGGCGCCTCCCGCCAACCCACCCAGCAGCGCTCCGGGAACCAGAACCAGCCAGTCGAGTCCGGCGGGTAAGCGAAACCCAAAGAGCTTCGGACGGCTTCGAACAATAACGAGAGCGAGCACGCCGGTGAGCGCGCTGAGCACAGCCGCAAAGCTCCCCACTTGATCCTGGAAGTATTCCTCGACCGAGCCTGTCGAATCGCGAAGCCATCCGATAAAATAAATGACCATGATCGCGACGGCCATGACGGCAGCGCTTTCCAGCAGCACCGCGGCCAGAGTAGCCAGCCGCTGCGCCGTTGTCGGCTTGCGATACGCCTGGGCGAGGGTATCGGCGATCTGCTGGGACGTCAATGACGTTCCCGTCGCACGCGGCGAGCCGCCGATATCTCCTGAGCCACCCCAGCGGTTGCCCGAGCGCCAACTTCCCGCGGCCGGATCGATCAGATTGAGGCGCTCGTAGGCGCTCTCAAGCGTCTCCGGGAGGAATACGTCAACCTGGCGCAAGGTGTAGGTGCTGGGATCCTTTTGCAGGATGATGACGCCGAGGCGCTTCCCGTGAAGCCGGCGCAAGTGCGGCTCGATTTCGTAGATCCCCGCCTCCCCCCGGCAGACTATCGCCAACTGACTCCCGCCGATCTCGACGCGCGCCAGCTCTTCGATTTCGAGCACGCCTTCGAAATGATGCGAGGAATAGACCATCGCGTCGATGGCGCGCAAGACGTCGGCCGTGTATTCGAGGAAGTCGATCTCCTGCCATTTCCCTTCTTTCTTCAGGGCAACTTCGTTGCTCCGAAGCTGTTCCAGGTCGGCGAGGACCGCTTCCCGCAGTTCCGGAGGAAACGCGCACAGCTCCCGCATCTCCAGGCCGTGAGCATCGATGACGCCTTCAAGGCGCACCAGCGGCATGATCTGCGTGCGGATTTCCGGATCGGCGTCGTTCAATCGCATATGGTTGAGCAGCACCCAGATTGCGAGAACGGTGTCGAGGTCGGGATCGTTGGCGTAAACAGTCCAGTCTCTGCGTTGGAGATCGACGCCCTTGCGCACCACGACCATGGCCTGCTCGCACGTGGCCAGAGTGAAAGAGCGGACGCAGCCTTCATGGTGGTCGAGATTGAAGAGACCCTTTTCGACGTCGAAAAACGGTCCCCCTTCAGCCGCCCCATCGAGATAGATGGTCCCAGGCGGCGCCTTGCGGGCGGCGCCCGCGGGCACGGTCGCGCCCCGCTCCACGCGCACGGCCATGGTGGGCGACTCACTGCAAATCAGTTCGCGCTCTTCGCCTTTTTTGCGGACCGAGTAGCGATCGGGAAGCTCGCCGGCAACCTCTCGTCCCGAACGATTCTCATTCATCTGCGTCCGGTTGTCACGACTGCCGGGAGAGTCTACGCCGGGAGGTTTTTCTTGGGGCACGGCCATCGGGAACTCCAGATTGCTCCAACGATCACCTACAGCCCGCGCTCGGAGTGGAAGAACCCGTTCGGGAGAGCGCGCTGATTTCGAAGCGCTATTTTGGGAAGAGTATCGAATAACGAACTGTTAAGTCAACCTGATCGTGTGTTCATCACCCTATTCATCCCGCCACTTTTTTAAATCGGTGCAATTCCAGGTATATCTTCTCTGCGGCGAGTGGCAGGCTCGTCAATCGAACGCCAGTTGCATTGAAGACGGCGTTTCCTACAGATGGAGGGCTGTTTGAGTCTCTTCGGACCGAACAACCCTCGCCTACAAGGCGAGGGGTTTCCACCATCTCCGATGGGGACACTAAAATCCCTCAATTCAAGCGATTTCCATGAAGCGACGAGCTACAGGCGAGTAAAAAGGAAGGTGGTGTGAAAGTTTTACTCTGGGGTAAACAACCCAGGCGCGTCAACTCTGCAAAGAAGCGTCGGCGGCTTGATCTACAAACCAAACCAGCCTTCCGTTTGGCGGATCGATCTGCTGTGCGGGAAAATTCTTTGAAGACTCCCGCTGCAGCACGTCCTTGAGAATACCCGTCTTATTCTCTCCAGCGACGAGGAAAAATATATTAGCGGCGTGATTCAATACCGGCAAAGTCAAAGTAACGCGATGACTCTTCAATTTCTCTACATAAGTCGCCACCGCCAGACGCCTTGTCTCCTGCAGCGCCTCGCTGCCGGGAAACAGCGACGCCGTATGGCCGTCGTCTCCCAGACCCAGCAGAATCAAATCGAAGCGCGGCCAATCAGAGCCCGAGAGCCGAAAGAAATCTCGAATCGTCTGCTCGTACCCAGCGGCGGCGATTTCCGGCGCGCACTCGGCTTCGATGCGATGAATATTCTTTTCCGGGACCGGCGCTTTGGAGAGAAGAGTTTCGAACGCCATGCGGTAGTTGCTGTCCGGATGTTCCGGCGGCACACAGCGCTCGTCGCCCCAGAAAAAATGGACGCGATTCCACGGAACTTGCGATTGGAATTCGTCGCCCGCAAGCAAAGAGTAGAGCGCTCTCGGAGTCGAACCGCCGGATAGCGCGACGGCAAAACGCCCGACCGTGGCGCTACGCTCATTGGCCAGACGGACAAATTCCGCCGCCGCCTTGCTGCTCAGCTCTTCGAGGTCGCGGTAAACGACGACTTCAGCGCGGGCCACGGCTATGGGCCCTTCGAGTGAAGCGCGCCGTAGGCGGCCGCGCCTCGGAGCGCCGCTTCGTCGTTCAGAATGATGTGCACCGGTATCCGCGCGAGCAATTCCGCATAGCGCCCCTTGGCGGCAAAGGCGCGCATGAACTCGCCGTCGGTCAACTTGGTCAGGATTTTTGGCGCGATGCCGCCGCCGACGTAAATCCCGCCGAGCGCTTTCGCCCGCAGCGCGAGGTTCCCCGCCTCGGCGCCGTAAGCGGAGACGAACAGGTCCAACGCCTGTACGCAAATTTCCGCTTCCTTCGCCAGAGCCGCCTCTGAAATGACGGCGCCCGGATCTCCAGCCGTAAGCCGCTCGCGCAGCCAGCCGGGCTCGCGGTGACGTCCGGAGTCTTTGAGGAAATTATAGATGTTAAATATCCCCGGCCCGGAAATAACCCGCTCGTAGCTGACGTGCTCGAAGCGCGCCATCAAATAAGAGAGCAGCTCGATCTCCAGCGAAGTTCTCGGCGCGAAATCCGCGTGGCCGCCTTCCGACGCCAGCGGACGATAAGTGCTACCGTCCCAATAGAGGATCGACTCGCCGAGTCCGGTGCCCGCGGCGATGAGCGCCTTGGTGGCTTGAGGGTGGACCTTGCCGGCACTTAAGGTGAGAAATTCGCCGGCGTCCAGCGTCGCGACGCCGTAACCGGTCGCCTCGAGATCGTTGATCAACGCGACGGAGTCCAGATCGAGGCCGCGCGCAATTTCACGCGCGTCGAGAAACCACGGCAGGTTGGGAGTCTTGCTCGTGCCGTCGATCACGGGACCCGCCACTCCGAAAGACGCGGCGCTAATCGGGTCCGCCGCCTGCGCGCGGAATTCGCGCAGGACGGCTTCGAGCGAGGGATAATCTTTGCTGGGAAAACTTTTTTTGAAGGTGGAAATTAATTTATCGCCCTGAACGGAATACAGCGCCAGGTTAGTCTTGGTGCCGCCGATGTCTCCTGCAAGGATCATCGCATCACAAAGCCTTCATCCTTCAAAGCTGCCGCCAGTGCCGGTGGTCCTTCTCCATGAACGCGTCCGCTTCCTTGGGACCCTCGCTGCCCGCCTTGTAGCCGGCAAGATTTTCGCCGCGCTTCTCTTGCCATGCTTTGAGAAGCGGCGTGAGAATACCCCACGCCAGCTCGACCCAGTCCTGCCGGATAAAAAGCGTCGAATCCCCGCGGATGCAATCCTGCAGCAAGGTCTCGTAGGCGTCGGGCGACGCCGCGCCAAACGCGGCTTCGTAATCGAAGTTCAACGAGAGCGAGCTCACGCAAATGTCCGGACCGGGCGGCTTGACCTCGAACGTGAGCGAAATTCCCTCGTCGGGCTGAATGCGCAGGCACAGCACGTTGGAATTCAATTGCTCGACCGAGCACGACTTGAAAAGCAGCATGGGCGGCTGCTTGAAGTGAATCGCGATTTCCGTGACTCGCTTGGCGAGCCGCTTGCCCGAGCGGAGATAAAACGGCACGCCTTCCCACCGCCAGTTCTCGATGGAGAGCTTCAGCGCCGCGTAGGTCTCCGTCGTCGAATGCGGATCGACGCCGCTCTCTTCCCGGTAGCCCGCCGCTTTTTTTCCGGCCACGGCGCCCGACTCGTACTGCCCGCGGACGGCGACTTTCTCGATATCGGCCCGAGCGATCGGCCGGATCGCGCGCAGCACTTTCGCCTTTTCGTCCCGCACCGGGTCCGCCGCGAAGGCGACCGGCGGCTCCATCGCCGTCATGCAGAGAAGCTGCAAGAGATGGTTTTGAAACATGTCGCGAATCGCTCCGGCGTGTTCGTAATACCCGCCCCGGCTTTCCACGCCTACGGTTTCGGCGGCCGTGATTTGCACGTAGTCCACGTAACGCCGGTTCCAGATCGGCTCGAAGACCGCGTTGCCGAAGCGAAAGACCAAAATATTTTGCACCGTCTCTTTTCCCAGGTAATGATCGATGCGGTAAACCTGACCCTCGTCGAACGCTTCGTGCACTTGTTGATTGAGAGCGCGCGCGGTCTCGATATCGACGCCGAACGGCTTCTCGATCACGACGCGCGTCCACTTGCCGTCGCGCGCGTGGCGGCCCGCCAGGCCGGCGGCGGCGATTTGCTGAATCACCGGCCCATACTGATCGGGAGGAGTCGCCAGGTAGAGAATCCTCCTGCCGCCGGTTAAATACTTTTTCTCCAGATGGACCAACGAGTCTTTCAGCCGCAGATAACTTTCCGGCTCGCGGTGATTGGCCGAAAGATAGTAGAGATTGGCGGCGAATCGGTCCCAACCCTTCGGGTCCCTCAATCCTCCGCGCCCGAATTCGCCGACGGCGTCGCGCATCTTGCGGCGAAATTCTTCA
>JBGQBP010000258.1:0-5371 GCA_041494945.1 Binatia bacterium
AATCGGCTTGATCAGGTTTACGGGCACATCGTTGCTACCGAAATACTTTACGCGAAACTTAGCCATCGCTCCTCCCAGGCCGTTGAAAAAGGCCCATCTACTTCGTTGCGCTCGGCCCGCTTCGCGTCAACGTACTAGAAAAGTACGCCTCCGCTCGCGGTCCTTCGCGCGCCTTGTATCTGGACCTTTTTGACCGGCCTGAAAACCCCAGTTGTTAAAGACTCGGCTAGGCTCCCAATCCGTACAGGCGCGCCGGATTTTCCCAAAGAATTTTTTTACGGATCTCGGGCGACAAATTATCGTTTCCGCTGAGCGCGCCGACGGTTTTGTCCGGAAATTTGTCGATCGCGTCGCTGTGCGGATAATCGGTGGCTATGACCAGGTAATCCTCGCCGACGTGCTCGACAAAGACGGGCGCAAGCTCTTCGCCCGCTTCGCAACTAGCCCAACATTGGCGCTTGAAGTAAAAGCTGGGCTTTTCTTTCGTGATCTTCGCCGAGCCATGCGACTCATGCTCCCAGTGCTCGTCCATGCGTTCCAGCCAGAATGGCACCCAGCCGCAGCCGGATTCGAGGTGGGCGACTTTGAGTCTGGGAAATTTCTCCAGCACGCCGTCGGCGCAGAAGTTCAGACAGGCGAGCATTTGCTCGAGCGGGTGGCAAGCGACGTGGCGGCCGAATTCGCTGTAGCGATCCGAGCCGGCCTGCGGCAGAATAGTCCTAGCGCCTTCATGCACGCAGACCGTTACGCCCAGATCCGACGCGGTTTCGTAGATCGGATAGTAATCGGGGCTGGAAAATGTGCGGCCGCAAAACTTGTTGGGCCGCCAGAAGATACCTACCAGCCCCAGCTTTTCCCGCGCGTATTTGATCTCGGCGACGGCCCTAGACGGATCTTGCAGCGGAATCAGCATGACGCCGTGCAGCCGCTTACGGTCGTAGTCGCAGTATTCCGCAAGCCAGGTGTTGTAGGCGCGGCAGATCGCGGCGCTCAACTCCGGGTCGATATCGTCGCGCCACATGATATAGAGCCCGATGGTCGGAAAGAGGACGCTCACGTCGATGCCCTCGCGCTCCATGTCGCGGAGGTTCGATGCGGGGTCGAATTTATTCGCGTAAGCGTCGGCAAAGCACTCGCGCCAGCGCTTCGACGAAGAAAAAATGTAGCCGTAGTCCTCCATCGACCGCCCCGGCCTCAGCGCCGAGTCGGACACCGGCTTGCCGTCGACCATGCGGACCGTCTGATTGGGGCCCTCGAGACGCACGCGCCCGCGAAACTTTTCGGGCAGGTATCGCGCGTAAAGGTCCGATGGCTCCAGAACGTGCCGGTCGGCGTCGATGACTTTAAATCCGTCTTTCATGGACGTATTCCTCCTGCCGGTTCGTTGCGTAAAATAAGACGAGTTTATGGCAACAGTCAAGGCAATTGATTTTTGTTTGACTCGCGGCCTGCTCTTCGAATAGTCTTCTTTCTCAACCCAAGCGCGAGGACACACCGATGCAAATCATCGAACGTTCACTGAGCAGCAAGAGCGACGGCATGGCGGGCTATCTGGTTTATCCGGAGCGAACAACCCCGGGACCCAGCCTGCTCCTGATCCATCCGAAATCGGGAGTCACCGACACCATCAAGATCGAGGCGCGCAAATTCGCCCGGCTGGGCTACAGCACCTTTGCGGTCAATGTTTTCGAGCTGCTCGGCTATCCGGCGGCGACCCATATCGAAACCGGCTCGCAGATTCAGGCGAAAACCTCGGACCCTGAGTTTACGCGCGTTCTCACCGACAGTTGGCGTTACCTGCTTTCCCAACCTCATGTGAACCCGAAGCGGGTTGCAGTGTGCGGCTACTGCATGGGCGGGCGCATCGCCATTCATTTCGTCGCCGCCACGCCGGAGGTGCGCGCCTTCGTCGGCTATTATCCGACGGTGCGCGACGAACCCGTGACGGACATGAGGCCGGTTCACCCGTCGGAGGCGGCAAAAAAGATTCGCTGCCCGTCCATTATTTTGTACGGCGCCGCCGATATTACCACGGTTGTGCCGGTGCAGGATAAGATGATGTATGCTTTCAGAGCCAACGGCCAATCTTTAGAGTGGCACTTCTACCCGTTCGGCGGCCACGGCTTTGTCGATCCCGGCGCTCCGGGATACCACGCGCACGCCGCCGAGCTGGCCTGGCCGATGGTGGTGGATTTTATGGAGCGCGAGCTGCAATGGAACTCACCGCGGGCTTGATCTAGGGGCTCTCGGACCGAAGACCGGTCTTCCGTCGTTCTTACACGCGTTCGCTCACGGTGGGCGTTCTTCGCCTAGCGCTTCGCTTCCCTAAACGCCCTTAGCACGTTCTCCGGGCTTAACGGCAACGTCCGTATACGAACCCCCGTCGCATTGTAAATCGCGTTGGCGATCGCCGCCATCGGCGGCACGCAGCCGATCTCGCCGGCGCCTTTGGCGCCGTAGGGGCCCGCGCCGGGATAACCGTGGACCAGAGTCGTTTCGATGCGCGGCATCATGTTGATCGTCGGCATCAGGTAATCGACGAAGGAGGGGTTCATGGTTCTGCCGTTGTTGTCGAAGACGACCTGCTCGCAGAGCGCCTGGCCGATGCTCATCGCCGCGGCGCCTTCAACCTGGCCTTCGACCGCCACAGGATGAATGACGAAGCCGACATCGTGGACCGCGACGTATTTTAAAATTTTCACGTTGCCTGTATCGGGATCGACTTCGACGATGCACGCATGCGTCGTAAACGGCGGTGAGTTGCCGTGGGCCTTTTCCTCGGCCGCCATCAGCTTGGAATCGCAGTAGCCGTGGCCGACCACTTCGCCGATCACGTTGTGCGCGGCGGTGGCGACGGTGGCGAGGGGCACCGACTTCGCCGGCGTCCCTTTGACGCGAATCTGCTTGTCCTTGATCTCCAGATCGTCGGGGCTGGCTTCGAGCTGGCTCGCGGCGAGTTTAAAGATCTGATTGCGCGCGTCGATGGCGGCGAGGCGGACCGCAGTACCGGAAACGATGATCGAGCGGCTGCCGACGGTGCCGGCGTCCCACGGGCTGGCGTCGGTGTCGACGTTCACCACCATGACGTCGTTCACCGGAATGCCAAGCTCTTCGGCGACGATCATCGGAATGCCGAACCTCGGAGCGGTGCCCATGTCGATCTTGCCGATATGGACCGTCGTCGAGCCGTCTTCGTTGACTTTGACCATAGCGCCGCCGCCGGGGCCGGAGCTTTCGATCCAGGAGCCGGTGGCGATGCCGATGCCCTGATTCTTGCCGAGTTTCGTTTTTCCCCAGCCGATTTTTTCCGCGGCGATGCGAACCGTCTCGCCGAGCGAAATATCGCGTAACTTCGGCACGCCGACGATCTTGTCGCCGCTCTTCGGGACATTTTTGAGCCGGAATTCCACGGGGTCCATCTTCAATTTTGCCGCGATGGAGTCCATGTGCGATTCCACGGCGAAGGCCGCCTGCGGCCCGCCGGGCCCGCGCACCGGCCCGCAAACCTGCTTGTTCGTATAAACGACGTAGCCGTCGATATGCACGTTGGGCGTGAGATACCAGCCGCCGAGCATCTGCGTGCAGCGCGCGCCGGCCATCGCGCCGAAGCCCGAATAGGCGCCCGCGTCGTAGACCACTTTGCCCGTGCGCGCGACGATCGTGCCGTCTTTCTTTACGCCGGTCTTGATGTACATCTTCGCGCCGGAGCGGATCGTCGTCGAGATCGTCTCTTCGGCCTTGTCGAGCACAATCATCACCGGACGCTTGGCTTTGATCGCGAGAAGCGCGCAGATCGGCTCGATGGCCGCGCCGGAGGTGATACCGCTGGCCTTGCCGCCGAAGCCGCCGCCGAGCTCGGTGCTCAATACGCGAACTTTATTGAGCGGCAGCTTGAGTAGCCGCGCCACGTCGGTGCGCACGCTGAAAGGGGCCTGAGCGTTGGCCCAAACCGTGATGCGCCCGTCCGCTTCCAGCCGGGCCGCGGCGATGCGGGGTTCGAGGTACTGCGGGTGGATCATCTTGGTTTCGTAGACTTCTTCAACCACCACGTCCGCCTCAGCCATCGCTTTTTCGGGATCACCGACATGAACGCCGGTGTAGCTGCAGACGTTCTTCACGTTGGCGTTTTTCGGTAGATTCGCCGGCAGCGGCATGTCGTCGTGCAACGTCGGCGCGCCGGGTTTCATCGTCTCTTCGGGATCGAGCACCACCGGCAGCGGCTCGTAGACGACTTTGATTTTCTTCATCGCCTGCTTGACGACGGCCTGACTATCCGCCGCGACCGCCGCAACGGGATCGCCCATGTAGCGGACTTTGTGCTTTGCCAGCATGTAGCGGTCGATGTAAGTGCGGCCGTACTTCACGTCCGGCGCGTCGGCGGCGGTCACGACGGCATAAACTCCGGGAAGCGCTTTCGCCTCGCTGGTGTCGATGCTGACGATTTTGGCGTGGGCGTATTGGCTGCGTAGGATGCCGCCGCGAACGGCGTCGGGCAGGTTAAGATCGATGCCGTAGATGCCCGCGCCGGTGACGCGCTCGACGCCGCCCTGTCGGGCGATGCTTGTGCCGAGGACAGTGTATTCGGCTTTTGCCATAACGATTAGCTCCTTCCTCCTGAGGTGAGCCCCAAGGTCGAATCTTCCATTCGCTCGGCTGCGAGTTCGATCGCGTCGACGATTTTCGCGTAGCCGGTGCAGCGGCAGATGTTGCCGGAAACCGCCTCTTCGATCTCGGCCGCCGTCGGATGCTTCTTGCGGTCGAGCAGGGCCTTCACGGAGATAATAAAACCCGGCGTGCAGTAACCGCACTGCACCGCCCCGGTGTCGATGAACGCCTGTTGCACCGGATGGAGCTTTTCGCCGTCGGCCAATCCTTCCACCGTGACGACTTGGGCGCCGTCGGCGTCGGCGGCCAACACGACGCATGAATTCACGGGCTTGCCGTCGAACAGGACCGTGCAGGCGCCGCATTCGCCGGTGTTGCAGCAGAGCTTCGTGCCTTTATAATTCAAAGTGTCGCGCAGGAACTCCAACAGTGACGTGGACGGTTCCGCGCCGGCGCTGACGGATTTGCCGTTGACGGTAACCTTGATCGTGAGACTCATTACGCAACCTCCTTGCCGGTCGCCGCTTTCCACGTCTGCTCCAAGCCTCTTCGCGTCAGGGCTTCGACGATCCATCCGCGATATTCCGCGCTGGCGCGCTGATCGCTGATCGAGCTCGACTCTGAAGCCGCCGCTTGCGCGGCCTCTCTCGCCAGCTTCGAATCCAGCGGCTTGCCCCGCAGCATCGCCTCCGCCTTGATCGCGCGGATCGGCGTCGGCGCGACGGCGCCCAATCCGATCCGGGCCTCTTGCAATGTCTTTGCAGCG
>JBGQBP010000259.1:0-5360 GCA_041494945.1 Binatia bacterium
TATGGAAATTGTGCTGTACGCGATAGCGAGGCTACCCGAGCGCTCGTAAATCCCCCCGCCATCGACGAATGACTTGTTGCCGGTGACCGTGCTGTTGGTGATGGTAACGACGCCGCTGTAATCGTACACTCCGCCGCCGTACACAGCGGTATTCTTGGAAATGGTGCCGCCGTCGATCGTGAGAACGGCGGTCGCGCCATTGAAGATGCCTCCACCCAAGTTGGCTTTACTGCCGGTGATGGTGCTGTCGTTGATGGTGAGCGTGCCGTAGTTAAATATCGCGCCGCCATGCTTCTGCGACCCGCCGCTCACGGTCACATTCGACAGGGTGAGATCCCCGGAACTTTCCACCGCAATCAGACGAAACGACGCGCCTTTTTTGCCGGCGATCTTGCCGCCGTTTCCCTCAATGGTGATTTCGCTTGTAATGGTCGGCAACCCTGTGGCGCCAAAATAGTTGGTGAACTTGTTTGTGACCGTATGCGTGCTCGCCGCCGGCAGTTGAATGACGTCGGCGCCGCTGCCCGCCACGCAGTCGGAGTGAGTCGCCGCGTCGTCGTTGGCGTTGATGATCGCCTCGATAAGCGAGCACAGGCCGTCCGCCGAATTGATCTTGGGAATCGTGGTGTTGACGGTGATCGTCGCGGCCTGCGCGCCTTGCGCAAGCGCGAGCAAGAGAGCCGCGCCGGCCAACGAACCGGCAAGCTTTCGCTGCCATATTGGCGGAATCGCCGCCGGCTCGCGCGAGCGCGCCAGTTGACGCTGCAGCGCGCGGCGAGCGCCGCGCGGTAAGGCGTGCAACTGCGTGTAGCATGCCGCGAAGCGCGGAAACATCTCGTTGCCGGCATGCGCGAGCGCTTCCGCCAGGCACGGATCCTCGGCTGCTTCAGCGAACTGAGAATCCCACGCAGCTAGTATGGTTTCGTCGGGGGAAAGCGAAAGTGGGCTAAAATAATTCATCGTAGCTCCTTAAGTTTCGGGAATGCTGAGGTAGGTAAAAACTCCATATAAGTAAACAGGCAGCAATTTACTTAGACGCGGGTGTTGAAAAAAGGTTTACTGGACGTAAAACTGGAGGGTTTTTCCGACTAATACAGGCGGGTGGTGATGAACGAAGCCGACCGACGAGCTACTTTTCGAAAGAACCAATGTCGCAGAGCGGCCCCTGCGGTCGCGTCACACCGCGCTGGTCAGTAGCCGGACAGTCCGCATCGACCGGAGCCGCGTCTATGGCCGGACTGCCCGGGACAAGAGCATGCGTCTGCGTCGGGCCGCCGTTGTTCGCGAGCGGCGCAAGGATATTGCCGATCAGAACGCCGGCCCCTGGCACGATGTCGGAGGCCCCAGGAGTGAAGCCGACGACTCCAGCGTTGCCGTTGAGGCCGAACAAGTTGAAATCATCGGCGACAGTGGTGACAGTGCTTAACCTATGAATTTCGGTTCCAACGCTCGCCTTGTTGCCGGAAATGAGGCTGTGATGGAGTGTGAGTTCGTACCTCAAGCTGTACACCCCGCCACCAGACTTGGCGCTGTTCCCCGAGATAGTACTGTTGGCGACCGTGAGGATGTTTTGAGTCCATATGCCGCCGCCTTCGCTGCCCGCCTTGTTGCCTGAGACGGTGCTGTTTTCGACCGTCATGCTTCCAGACGTTTGATTCACGCCACCACCAGAATCACCGGCCGTATTGGCGAAGATGGCGCTGTTCTGAATCGTAAGAGTACCGCCAAAATTCTGGTGTAATATGCCGCCGGCACTGAAGTGACCCTTATTGCCCGTAATGGTGCTGTTTTCAATCGTCACTGTGGCATGATTGCTAAAACCGCCCGCGATCCACATGCCACCGCCATGACTAGAGGCGCTATTGCCTGAGATTCTGGTATTGTCGATGGCGAGAATGCTGGCCACGATAAATAATCCACCGCCGGCATCCGCCCTATTGGCATCAATCGCAGTATTCTCGATCAGGACGGTGCCGGATCTATCGTATAGACCTCCACCTTCTATGACCACCCTATTTCCCGTGATAATGCTGTTGCTGATAGAAACCTCGCCACTGTCATCAAATATCGCGCCGCCATAGGCAGCAGCGTTTTTCGAAAGGGTGCTTTGGTCGATGTCCAGGGTCGCTCCCGCACCGTTAGCAATACCTCCGCCTTTGATAGCCACGTTCCCCGAGATCGTACTATTCGTAATCGTGAGACTGCCGTAGTTAATGATCGCGCCGCCGTGATATTGCCCGCCGCCGCTTAACGTGACTCGATCTAGGGTGAGATTGCCGGTGGTTGTGACAGCGATGAGACGTGAGAGCGCCTTACTCTTCTTCCGGGTGATTATGCTGCCGTTTCCTTGAATGGTGATCTGAGTCGTAATCGCCGGCAGACGCGTCGCGCCATAAGCAGAATTGTAGTCACTCAAAATCGTATGAACACTGGCCGCTGGCAGCACGATGGTATCCGCTCCGCTGCCGGCCGCGCAGTCGGTGTGTGTCGCGGCATTGTTGTTTGCATTGATAATCGCCTCGACTATTGAACATTTTCCGTCCGCCGCGATCGTTGGAATATTTGTCGTGACCGTGATCGTGGCTGATTGAGCTACTCCGTGCCCTAACGCCAGCAACAATGCCGCGCCGGCAAGCGAGCGCGCGAGCTTGAATTGCCACTCCGGCGGGATCGCCGCCAGTTCCTGCGACCGCGCAAGCTGGCGCTGCAGCGCGCGGCGCGCACCACGCGGCAGCGCACGCAACTGGGCATAGCACGTCGCAAAGCGCTGGAATAACCCGTTTCCGGCGTGGGCCAGCGCCTCGGCCAAACAGGGATCCTCGCCGGCTTGGGTGAGCTGACAGTCCCAAGCGGCAACTATCGTCTCATCCGGCGAAAGCACGTAGGGTTGACAATAGTTCATGCGGGAACTCCTTTGGCCCCCGGAACTTAGGCATACCGGAGACAAATTGGCTCTATATATCCCCGCCTCGTCGCAATTGTCAACTATTAGATAGCGCTGTGGAAGCTAAGCGAGCGGCCTACGGAGAGCGGAGGTTAACTCTGATTCCCGAGGAGGATCTTCAGCGCCCCACCCCTGCCGGCGTGGGCGACGGCGTCGAGCGCGTCGCTCAGCGGATAAATCTTTTCGATCATCGGCGCGACCCGGACTTTTTTTTGCGCGAGCGCGTCGAGTGCCGGAGGAAAGACGCCGCAGCGGGAGCCGATGACGGTGATCTCGTTGATCACGACGGGAGCGAGGGAAAGCCTGTGCTCTTCGGCGCAAGTGCTTTTGAGCACGAGCGTGCCGCGCGGGCGCACGGCGCCGAGCGCCAATTCGAGGCCCGCGGTCGAGCCGGTCGCCTCGACGACGATATCCGCCGATTGCGGCTTCCAGTCGGCGAGCAATACCGTGCGGACGCCCGCTCCCTTCGCTAGCCGCAGTTTGTCGGCATGTTTGCCGACGAGCGTCACGCGCGCGCCCGTGAGCGCGACGACTTGCGCGCAGAGGAGACCCAGCTTGCCGTCGCCGAAAACCAGCACCTCGCGCGTGAAGTCGATCTCGACCTGTTCGAGGATTTCAAACGCCGCGGCCAGCGGCTCGGTAAAAACCGCCTCTTCGTCGGAGACACCGTCCGGTACCAGGTGAAGATTTCGCGCCGGCACCGCAACGGCTTCGGCGAAGCAGCCGTCGGCGCCGAGAATACCCATGACTTGTCGCTTCGCGCAGTGGCGGCCCAGGCCGCGGCGGCAAAATTCACAGCGGCCGCAGGCGAAGTTGATCTCGCCGACGACGCGCTTGCCCATGAACGCGGGCGGTCCTTCGACCGCCTCGCCGACAAACTCGTGGCCTGGCACGCCGCGAAATCCCATGTAACCTTTGAATATCTGTAAATCCGTGGAGCAAATGCCGGCGAGACGCACGCGAACAAGGGCGAGAGCGCTATCTATCTTGGGTGAAGGACGGGAAGTCTTGAGCGTTAAGTTCTGTCCATCCCAGTAAAGAGCTTTCACAAATCCTCACTTCGTTCGGAATCTCAAATCTCAGATTTCATATCTCATATTATTTGAGATTTGAGATTTGCCATTTGAGATCCCGAAGAGCTAACGCGACCACTTCGTCCGTAGCTTCGGCAACTCCTCGCCGTCGACGAAAATCGTCGTCTCGCGCTCTTGAAAGAAGCAGACGAGACCTTTGATCTTCGGACACTCGGGAATCGGATCGAGATAGCTCCAGGCGAGATCGGGAAAGATTTTGCCGCCGATCTCGACCGACCAATAAGACGCGATGCCTTTATAAGGACAGCGCGAGCGGGTCTCGCTCGACGCCAAAAGATTCTGCCGGATGTCTTCGAGCGGAATGTAGTAGCGGGTGGGATGGCCGGTCTCGAAGAGAAGCCGCGGCCGGCGCGTATCGGCAACCGTTTCTCCGGCGATCGCGACGCGCACGTGCCGCGAGCTTTGCAGCACGTCGACGCGCTTGTACGGATCGCGCGGATGGACGAATATTTCTTCCTCCTCTTCGCGCCACGCGTCCATCAGATTCCATTGAAAGGCGAAATAGCCCCGGATTGCCGACGCCGACGCCGGCGGGTCGAGATAACTCCAGGCCGCGTTTTCCGCGGCCTTTAAGCCCACGTGGATCGTCCAGTAATAAGCGTCGCCTTTATAGGGGCAATGAGTTCGATGCGCCGTGGAATGCATGAAGTCGATGCGAACGTCTTCGCGGGGGAAATAATAAACCGGCAAACACTTGCGCTCGCGAAGCAGCAGCGCGCGCTTGCTGTCGGCGATCGTCTGTCCGCCGAAAGTCACGCGCACGCGCCGCGGGCTCTGTTCGATGTGGATCCAATGATCCGAATCTGCATCGGAGAAACCTTTCGGCCACTCGGGAACCATCGATCCCTCGCCGGGAACCGTCTGAAGCGGCTTTGCGCGGTCGGACATGATTAATTTTCTTCGCGAAGCTCTTCGCCCTTCGCGACGGAGACCGCCGTCTTCGCCAGCGCGAGCGGGCTCGGGCGGTCCGACGCGCTGTCGCCGGCGTAAATCCACCGGACGATCCCAGCGCGATCGACGACGAACGTGACGGGATGCGAGATGAGTCCGGCCCAGTGGCCTTCGTTCGCGACGCCGGCCGCGCGGATCAATTCCGCTTTAGGATCCGAGAGGAGGCGCAGAGGATAAGGATCGAGAGCGATGTGCGGCCGGTCTTCCCGGCAGTCGCGCGTCACGCGCTCGATGAGCTTTCTTCCCTCTTCCGCCGGCTCTACGCTGACGCCGAGGATCTGGATCTTCTCGGGAATATATCTCTCAGATTCGTATACGAAGGCCGTCACCTGGGCCCGGCACCACGGTCACCAGCGCCCGCGATAGAAAAA
>JBGQBP010000260.1:0-5353 GCA_041494945.1 Binatia bacterium
AAACGTGATGCTCGCTAACTTTTAAAGTCCGCTCCATACCGGCAACGTCCCCACTATAGAGCTTGTTTTTTTTCTGTCAAGACTCAAATGATGCCGGCGATTGACTCTAACGCTCTTGAATATTCGGCACGCTTTTAGTATTTGGGTTGAGTCATTAACGTCGCGTCTCGCGCGTCGGTAAAGTGATCGGCAATTGGAATGAATGCTTTAGATGCCGCAACGAACTTCATCGAGGCGCTCAAGTGCGCGCGCATTGATTTTGTCGCCACGCTGCCGGACCTGAAGCTGGTCGAAGTGATCCGGGCCGTGGACAAAGATCCGGATCTCAAACACGTTCCGCTTTGCCGTGAGGAGGAAGGCGTCGGAATTTGCGCCGGCGCCTATCTCACGGGGAAAAAGCCGGCGCTCTTGATGCAGAACGCCGGGCTGCTCAATAGCTGCAACGGACTTACCACGACCTGTCTGCAATTTCAGATTCCGCTTCTCCTCCTGATTTACTACGCCGGCGATTTCGGCGACCGCGGCTTTGCCACCGTCGGGTCGGTGACCGAGCCGGTGCTCGAAGCGCTCGGCATTCGCACGTACGTTCTTCGACGGATCGACGAGGTCGAGGAAACGCTCCGAGGCGCGCAGATTCTCGCCGAAGATTCGCGAAGACCGGTGGCGGTGCTGCTCACGAAAAGCGTTTTAGGGGGCGTGTGATGCAGCGCTACGACTATCTGAAGACGATTGCCGCGGATGCCGGCGACGCGCTGGTCGTCGCGGCGGGCTGGGCGGCGCGCGAGTGGCAGGCGCTCCGTCCGGGCGACGGAAATTTCCGGCCGCGCACGCTGGGTCTCGCGTCCTCAATTTCTTTAGGGATCGCGCTCGGGCTTCCCCATCGTAAGGTCGTCGCCATCGACGGCGACGGCGCGTTTCTGATGAATCTCTGCGGCTTGCCGACCATCGCCTGGCAAAACCCGCCGAATCTCATTCATCTCCTCTTCGACAATCAATGCTACGAGGCCTCGGGCGCGACCGAGACCGCGACCGTGTCGGGGACGGACGCGGTTGCGCTGGCCAAGGGCGCGGGCTACAAGCACGCCTGTTGGGTGAAAAGCCCCGAGGAGTTCCGCCGGGAATTTCTCGGCGCGTGGAAGAGAAACGCGCTCAGCTTCATCGCGGTCAAAGTCGAGCCGGGACAGCCCGGCCTGCCGCCGATTCGCGTCGATGAGCTGGAGAACAAGTACCGCTTCATTCGCCACATCGAAGAGACCGAAAAGAAGCAAATCCTCGGTTCTCCGGATCACCGAAAGACATAAAAGGAGCGTTCATGCTGCTGTTGAAGGACGACGACGTGCATAAAATTTTAACCATGCCGATGACGCTGGAGGCGCTCGACGAGACCCAAAAGGAAATCGTCAAGGGCGACGCCGCGACGATGGGCCGCATCGACGTCTATTTGCCGTGCGAGCGGCCGGAGAGTTACTACCGCTGGGCTTTGATGACCGGCGGCGCGAGGCGGGACGGCTACGTCGTCGCGCGGATGCTCTCGGACATCGTGAGCTGGCCCGGCGAAAAGGGCAACCAGCGCGAAGACAAGCACTGCATCGAGCCGGGAACTTACTGTGGTTTGCTGTTCATGTTCAGCGCGCGGAACGGCATGCCGGTCGCGCTGATCAACGACGGCTATCTCCAGCACATGCGCGTTGCCGCCGGCGCCGGGCTGGGCGTAAAATATTTGGCTTCGAAAGAGAGCCGCGTTGTCGGCATGATCGGCTCCGGCGGTATGGCGCGGACTTATTTGGAAGCGTTCTCCTGCGTGCGCAAAATTACCAAGGTGAAAGTTTACAGCCCAAACCTGGCGAACGCGCGGCAATACGCGAAAGATATGGGCGAGAAATTTCGCATCGAAGTCGAGCCGGCCACTTCCGCGCGCGATGCGGTCAAGGGCGTCGATATCGTCTCCTGCTGCACTTCGTCGATCGATCCCGTCTTCAAGACCGAATGGCTGGAGCCTGGAATGCACGTGACCGACGTCACCTGGGACGAAACCGAACCGGGATTTGCGAATGCCGTCGATGTGGCGGTCAGCATGGGCGAGAGCACGCCGCATCTGGAAAATCCGCCGCCGGGCGCGTTTTACGCGTCGCACGGTTTTCTGGGCTACGTCGCCGGCCAGCCGGAGGAGAAGGCAAGGATTCCGCGCCGCCCGCCGCGCGCGGAAATACTCAAGATGCCGACGCTCGCGGATATTATCTCGGGGAAAGCGAAAGGCAGAACGAACGACAAGCAGACGAGCTGGTTTTTGAATCTCGGCGTCATGGGGGTGCAGTTCGCCGCCACCTGCACGGCGGTTTTTAACGAGGCGAAGAAGAAAGGGATAGGCAGAGAAATACCAACCGAGTGGTTCACGCAATCCATCCGAGATTGAGTTTTTGGCCGGCGGGAGATAAGGGTTAGAAAAGCAAGGAGGAACTGCCAATGGCTACGCAAGTCGTCGATACGGACGGCCATATTTTTGAAAAAGATCAGGACATCGTCGAGTTCATGGAGGCGCCTTACCGCGGACGAAAAGAGCTGCTCTCGCTTCCTTTCTTTCCGACGCTCGACGGTTTTCAGCGCATGGCGCGCCGCGTCGGCGACGGGCGGCCCTACGTGATCGGCCCCGACGATCCCAAGAGCTGGTTTGAAGTTCTGGATAGAGAAGGGCTGGACCGGGCGGTGATTTTTCCCACGGCCGGTCTCGCCGAGGGTTTTATCCAGGATTCGGATTGGGCGGTGGTGGTCTGCCGCGCTTACAACAACATGATGTCGGAGCGTTACATCAAATATAACCGTAGACTTGGCGCCGTCGCCCTCCTGCCGATACAAGACATCAAAGAAGCTGCCCAGGAGTTGAGGCGGTGCGTCAAGGAGCTTCACATGGCGGGCGGCGTGATCGCTCCCGTGGGGTTCCCTACGCCGCTGGGCGATTCGTACTTCGATCCTCTGTACGCCGAGGCGGAGAAGTTGGGCGCGCCGCTCTGTATTCACGGCGCTCCGTCGCGCGGACTTGGCTTCGACTTTTTCCGTTCGTTGATCCAAGCCCGGGCCCTGTCCCATCCGTTCGCGCAAATGATTCAACTGACGAGCGTGATCCTCGAGGGAGTATTAGAGAGATTTCCCAAACTCAAGATCGCCTCGCTGGAGGCGGGCTGCGCCTGGCTGCCGTTTCTCATGGACCGGCTGGATATGGAATACAAGAATCGCGCGCACCAGGCGCCGCTGCTCAAGAAAAAACCCAGCGACTATATGAAGAGCGGCCAGATTTATTATCACACCGAGCTCTGGGAAGACATGCTTCCCATGGCGATCGAAAGACTGGGCGAAGACCTGTTTCTCTACGCCTCCGATTATCCGCATGAGCCGGACCTTGCGGAGGCGATTCGGGAATTTGAGGCGCGCAAAGACCTGAAGGACTCGGCCAAGAGAAAGATTCTCTCCGACAACGGCAAGCGCTTCTATAATATGGAGGCTTAACGCAGCAGCGAGTTGCCCACGGCTGAAAGAAAAAAAAGGGAGCGATCCGACCTATCGCTCCTTTTTTTATTTATTGCTTAAAAAGAATTACCAGCGGTCGCGTCCGCCGCCACCGCCGCCGCCTCTTCGGTTTCCACCTCCGCCGCCACCACCGCCTCCTCCGCCCCCGCCCGGACGTTTTTCTTGAGGCCTCGCCTCATTGACGACCAGCGTGCGGCCCTCCATTTGCGTTCCGTTCAGGGCCTCGATTGCTTTTTGCGCCTCTTCCGAAGAGTTCATCTCGACGAAGCCGAAGCCGCGCGATTGCCCGGTAAACTTGTCCGAGATCACTCGGGCCGATGTTACGGAGCCGTATTCGGCAAAGATCTCTTCGAGCTTCCCTTCCGTCACGGAATAGGGCAGACCGCCCACGTATAACTTATTGCCCATATTCTCCTCCAACCGAGAACGTCATTTAAGGTCTTTGCCTTGGGACCCGGATTATTGATGGGAGAAGAACATGAGAGCTCGCACGGCAGGCACTTGGCTCCGGTCGGATGCTGCTCTAACCACTAATCCCGTTCACAAGGTGAGACTCACAGAGGCCTTTCGCCCTTACGGTTGCTCTCACCAGAAGGCCTGATACTAATGAGGCTGATTTCGAGCGTACTTGCCGTCCAGAATTTTGTCAATAGGGTGGAAACCGGGGCTTTAAACTCTCAAATGACCTCAATTCATTGACAAGGTCCCGGCAATCCCCTATAAACACTCTGCTGCCGCGTCCTCTCAAGCGGGCGTAATTCAGCGGTAGAATGCCAGCTTCCCAAGCTGGACGTCACGGGTTCGATCCCCGTCGCCCGCTCCAAATTTTTAAAGGGCTACACGTCCTCCGTGTAGCCCTTTTGTTTTTTCGGGCACAAAATCGGGATTGTCTCGAAGTCTCTACGGGGGCCGTATCCGGCTTGCAGGTTTCAGCTCGTGCTTGGCTTGGTCTTACCCGTCGAGTATATTATCGGACGCTACGGCGTATGAGGCCAAGATGGAATCGACAGGACGAATACATGTGCCTTTGGGCGAAGAGAAAACAAAATCAAAAATTCCGGTTAAGTTAGTGAGCTGTGAATTATGGGCACTATCGACGTAGAACGTGGTTGGCTCGGCTCGAACGGACCTTCAATGAGGCCGGCCTTGTCGGACCGAGCTTAGTTGAAGTAGTATCTAAGGAAACGGCGTATGGCGACTACGTTTGCCAAAATTTTAATGGCTACCGGACTCTGGCCAACAGCTTTCAGTCCTTCTTTTATGATACGCTCGTTCACACGCCCGACCAGTACCGCGACAACAATGCGACCAAAGATGCTCCGTATCATCAGTTGTACCTTGCCAGCCAATTGATTGTGTTCCATCGCATCCGTGCGGCGGAGAATCTGTTGCACCTAGGTTATCCTCTCGATGGTGTTTCACTACTCCGCGATATTAAGGATCGGGTGGTATTCTTTGCGGCGTGGATCAGTGGCTACACGAGTTGGTGTAAGCTCTACGCCGCTGACCAGCTGCCACAGAAGGATGATTCATCGATAAAGGCATCGCCGCTTGGCGTCGAGCCGTAGAGAAAGAGGAGAACAGAGTCCTTCAGCTCATGCTACGAGGGGAGAGCGACTTCGAGGAACCGATCAAGAGCAACCTGCAAAAGTGGGAGGACTTCTTCAACCTTGAACTGCACGGGTCCAGATTCACGACCGCCGGGGAGTTCGGCGGGTTCCTGAGGGCTGAGGAGACCCTATCCCGTGGCACCGGTTCCAAGAGAACGCACGGTTGTGGGCTACTGTAATCGTGCCAGTGAAGTCTTTTGGATGGTGCATCGAACTCTTCC
>JBGQBP010000261.1:0-5321 GCA_041494945.1 Binatia bacterium
GTCAACCTACATTTTCTTTTTTGTGTTTCCCGCAGCCATTGTGATCCGACGCGTGAAAGGATTTTTCCAGAGAGATGCCAGAACTTATTCTTCCGACTTCATGCCACTGCCCGGCATAATAAATAGATTTCTCATCGGGGTTGGACATCTGGAACAATGGATGACGACGCGGCTACATCTGCGCTTTCCATTTGGATTGTCTGTCATCGCAGTCGCAATGAAGAAATAAAGCGACCAAGGGTTCTCGATCAGAAGGAGCGCACGGCAGCACCTTGAAAGCTCCGTAGCTGAACCCAAAAACTCGCCAAGTAAAATACCAGCACGATCAGAAGCAGGGCTTGGGTCCCGGTAATCATCCCCAGGTATTCGACAACCCCCCCCACCATCGCACCTAATAAATTACTCCCAAACGAAAAACTAGGATCCCGACTGTTCCGGAAACTCGAAGAAAAAATAAGCCCGGCAAAAAAAATGGGCAGCGGAATAACCGCGAGGCTGAATAGCAATCTTATCGGGAAAGACCAGGAGAGGACGTGGTGGGTGGGGAAAATATAGAGAAAAACGATCGCGCCGGCGAGCGGCAGATACAACGCGGCCGAAAAACGGCTCATGCGCGTCGCGACGAGATTCGCCAGGAGCACCATGACGAGCACCCCCAGAATCACGATCATGCTCACGAGCCAGGTGGCGCCGAAGTAGAGTGAAAGGGTGGTGATGCTCTTGGTCTCGAGGAGAAGGAATCCCGCGCCCAAAAAGAAGAAATGCGGGTCGATGCCTTTCCTCTGTTTATCCGCGGAAAAAAACACAAACAGCAGGGACAACGCCAGGAGCACTCCGATGGTGGTCAGGTAATCGAGGGGAATGGCCCGCTGCCTGAGATACAGGTACGGCCAGTCGTCCAGCGCCTCCGGCGTCATCCCGGCGGACCGCAGCTCGACGCGCTGGAAGTTGGTGAACTGATCGGGCGCGCTCGGGGCGAATCCCTTGCCGGCCAGCAAAATGACCTGCCCGGAGGCCTGATAGTAAATCGTCGGCCGGACGCCCGTCGCCGAGGCGACCATCGACGCCAGCCGATCGATGAGCCACATCTTTCCCGATGAAAAAAACGAGACGCTCAGCAGCCCTCTCTCCCGGAGAAGGCCGAAGGCCTCGCGAAAGCTCTCACGGGTGTAGACAAAACCGTCGAGCCGGATGTTGGACATCTGGCTGAAGAGGCTTTGCGAATCCAAAAAGCCGAAGACCACCATATCGTAGCGCTCAGCGGTCTGTTTGAAGTATCCCCGCGCATCGGTATTGTGGATGAAAACGCGAGGGTTCTGGTAGGACCCGGACGCGTTGTATTTTCGGCCCAACTCGATAATCACCGGATCGATCTCGACCGCATCGACGCGGGCGGCGCCGGATAACAACGCGGCTTCCACATCGACGCCGCCGCCCGACCCCACGATCAGCACGTCCTTCGCGCCGGGCCGGAAAAGATGCGGCACGAGATACTGCCCGGCGAGACCCCGCACCTGGGCGGAGGGATTGGAATACCTGCGGACGTCGATGGTTCCGTTCCACATGTAGAAGTCGTGATTGACCTGGACGACGTAGAACGGAGGGTTTTGCATGACCGCCAGGTCTTTTGCCGGCGCGGCAGGCCGCCCCGCTTCCCTCGGATCTTCCTTAATCGTTATGTGCGAGTAAGGTGACCAAACCGCGGCGCTGTCCGACGACAGCAGCACGCTCGCCAGACCGACGGTAAAAAAAACCGCCGCGATCAAAACCTCCCGCGCGTTCCGGCAATAGAAAATCACATAGGCCGCCATGACGACGACCAGGCCGACGACCGGAGAAAACCAGAAATAGGAAAAGAGACCGAAGACGGCCGTTCCAGTAATTGCGCCGCCCAGGTCCCACGAATAAGCCTTCAGCGGGTCGAGCTTCCCGAAATAGGCGCCGATCAGCTCGCCCAGAGGGGCAAAAGTCAACGCATTGAAGATAAAAATAGACGCGATGGGAAGCGTGGTGGTGCCGACTCCGGACTGAAAAAGAAATCTGAGCTCGTCCGATCCCTGTTGGAAATGGACTTCCCGGACGGCGAACAGGAACGCGCCGAGAAAAAAAAAGGCGGGCGGAAACCACCGTCGCAAACCGAAGCCCCGCCGCGACAGCAAGAGGCCGCAGCCGAGGCCCAGGAAGGACGAAAGGAGCATCAAGTTGCCGTAGTAGGCGACGATCCGTACGACCGACGGCACCCACCGAATGAGCAACAGCTCTAGGAATAGGGAGATAAAAGACGCGACGAAGAGCCCGACGCCCGGAGGCACGGCGTCAAATCCCAACCGGCCGATCTCGGGACGTTCTTCTGGATTCGCTGGCATCAGGAGACCGGCGACCACTATGCAATATTTTTATCCGCATGAAAAGAATTATTTTGCGCCCGTCGGCGAGGTGCGAAATAAAATTTTTGTGGCAAGTGACGCGCGGTCTGTGGTACAAAGGAAAAACCACGCAACATGGCCGAAACCGAGCCCTATCTGTCTCTCATCATTCCCACCTTCAACGAGCAACTGCGCATCGGAAAGAGTCTCGACCGCGTTCTCGTGTTCTTGCATTCACAGTCGCGAACCTTCGAGGTGATCGTCGTCGACGACGGCAGCCGGGACCGCACCGTGGAGGTCGTCGAGCAGTTCCGGAACTCCGATCCGGCCGTCCGGGTCGAGCGGCGGCCGCGTAATTTGGGCAAAGGAGAGGCCATCCGCATGGGCATGCTCCAGGGCAATGGAAGCTATCTCTTTTTTTCCGATGCCGATCTTTCGGTTCCAATCGAAGCGCTGCCAACTTTCCTATCGATTTTGGAAAATGGTTGTGACGTCGCAGTCGGCTCTCGCCGGAAGCCGGGAGCGGTGCTTGAGGTTCATCAACCCCTTTACCGAGAACTGATGGGGAAAGTATTCACGTGGCTGTCGAGCTGGATCCTGGCCTTGCCGATCTCGGATTTCACCTGCGGCTTTAAAGGATTCCGTAGAAAGGCCGCGAGAGAACTTTTCTCCCGTCAGCGGCTAAAGGACTGGAGCTTCGACGCCGAGATACTTTACATCGCCAAGCTCCGGGGTTACCGCACGACCGAAGTGCCGGTCGCGTGGCGCGACGACAGGGCGACAAAGGTCCGCCTGAGCGGCGCGGTCGTTCTAGCTTTTCTCGGGCTATTTAAAATCCGCCTGAACCATTGGACGGGCCGGTACCGATGAGCGGGGAGCCCGCGGCTTCGCCGTCGCGCTCGATGCGATGGATCCCATGCGGTATCTTTTTCGCCGTGCTCCTGATCGTCGCGCTGACCGCCCGCGATTACGGAGTGACCTGGGACGAGCCGGCCTATTTTCACGCGTCGGATCTGCACGTCCAGTGGCTGGCCGAGTTTTTCGCCGACGCACTCCACCGGCAGATCGACCGAAGCCTCGACGACAAACAGATCGAAGCGGCTTGGCACTGGGACCCCTACCATGTGCCGCACCCACCTTTTTCCCGCATCGTCTCCGGACTGACGGAAGCGGCGTCGGCACCACTCCTGGGCAAGATCGTCGGCTACCGGCTCGGCCCGGCGCTGTTCTTCGCCCTCCTCGCAACCGTCATGTACCTATGGATGAGCGAAATATTCGGCCGGGCGGCCGGCTTGTTCTCCGTCGCGTGCCTCCTTTTAACCCCCAACCTTTTCGCCTTCGCTCACATCGCCGTGACCGACCTGCCGCTTGCCAGCCTTTGGTTCGCGACCGCTTATTGTTTCTGGAAGGGCCTCGATAACTGCAAGTGGAGCATCGCCCTCGGAATCGTCTGGGGACTCGCGCTCTCGACCAAGTTTCCGGCGTTTTTAACCGCCGCACCGCTCATCGTCTGGGCCCAGATCTATTTCCGCCGCCGTTACACCGACAATCTCTTTTGCATGATCTTTATCGCGCCGGCGATCATGGTCGCCACGCAGCCCTACCTGTGGCACCAAACCGCGCTCCGGATTTTGCAGTTTTTCTATGAAGGTTTGAGCCGGGGCTACCGGACCGACGCCAGTTTTCCGATATATTTTTTTCATCGAATGTTCCTTACGAGCGACCTGCCACTCTACTATCCGTTCTTTCTCACCGCCGTGACCACTCCCGAAACGATCCTTTGTCTGGCCCTCGCCGGAATCCTCGCGACGATGCGGAACAAGCCCGAACGGCCCGTCCTCGCGCTTTTTCTCATCAACGCGGTCTTCATACTCGTTTTAGGTCTCCTCCCCGGAGCGGTTCTGCACGACGGCATGAGGCAGATTCTCTCGATCTATCCGTTCCTCGTCGCGCTCGCGACGGCGGGTTTCTGCTCGCTGGTCGAATTTTTGAGCGCGCGGGCTCGGCGGCTGGCCGCACTGGAGGCGATCGGCAATCTCAAGGCCAAGCTGGCCAGCGCCTTGGCGGTCTTGCTGCTGTCTCCGGCCGCCATCGACCTAGGGCTTTACCACCCGTTCGAGCTGAGCTACTACAACCGGCTCGTCGGCGGCATCCGCGGCGCGTACGATCGCGGCCTCGAGCTAACATACTTCATGGAGGCGATCACGCCCGAGTTTCTAGGCTATCTCAACCGAACTTTGCCGCCGAATGCCGTGGTGAACGGGCTGTTCGCCAATTTCATGCTGGAATACTACCAGAAAGAAGGGCTGCTTCGCCGCGACATCCGAATTACGAGCGAGGAAAAGTTCGACTACGCCGTCGTGCTCAATCGCCGGAGCAGTGTGAACAGTCTGCCGAGCCGTCAGGTGGAGTTCATGAAAGAGAAACCCCAAGCTTCGGTCTCGCTCGCCGGAATCCCGCTGGTCATGCTCTACCGAACGGCCCGCGAATGATTATCCGGCCAGCGGCTATTTTCGCTTCAACCGCAAAACCGCCGAGACCGCGGCGAGGCCAAGCAGCGTGGCGAGCGATACCGCGAGCCCGATCCTGAAAGACCGCGGCTCGTAGCGGAACTCGACCCGGTGCTCTCCCGCGTCGAGCTTTACGGCGCGAAAAAACAAATTTGCCCTTAGTATTTTCTCTTCCTTCCCATCCATATAGGCGCGCCAACCGGGATAATAAGAATCCGCCAGGACCAAAATTCCCGGCCCATTGAGATGCGCCTCGATGTCAACTGCCCGATTGGAATAACGGGAAATGTTGGCCTTTGCCTGGAAGTCGGTTTTTGAAGCAATGGGCAGCGCTTCATCCAAGATAACTTGCTTGAAAGGGTCAAAATCGACACTCGCAAGTCGGTCCACGATCTTTCGAGGGTTCTTTTCTTGGGTTGTTGTAGAAACAATATAAGCTCTCGGA
>JBGQBP010000262.1:0-5317 GCA_041494945.1 Binatia bacterium
ATCGTCTGAAGACCGGATCGTCCAAAGGATAAAAGACGAGGTCCTGAAAGCGTTCAGGGAGGGAGACTTCTTCCAACAAGCAATCGACCAAGGCGTCCAACGGTTTTTTCAGAAGCAAAGAGACTCGGAGGAGGAGGCGCGCGCCGCCCAGGACCGTTTAGCGAGTGAGAAAGCCAAGAATGTGCGCCGGGTCTCGGCCTCACGAGATCACATCTACGGGAATTCCAACGCACCCATATCTCTAATCGTGTATGCCGATTTTGAATGCCCCTATTGCAAAACATTCCATCATACAGCGAAGACCATCGTCCAAGAATATAACGGCAACGTGAATTTGGTTTATCGTCACTTCCCGTTAAGCTTTCATAACCCTGGAGCCCAGAAGGAGGCGGAAGCTTCTGAATGCGTCAACGAATTAGGAGGAAATGATGGGTTTTGGAATTATGCCGATGCCATCTATGCCCGGACTAGTTCCAATGGCAATGGATTTCCTCTGACCGGCCTGGCTCCTTTAGTAAAAGAACTTGGCATGGATGCGGATAGATTTCAAAAATGTCTAGACAACCAAAAATACGAGAAGCGGGTTCAGGAAGATGTCGTGGAGGGTGGCCAGATTGGGATCACCGGTACGCCGGCGAACATCTTGTTACGCAGTCAGACCGGTGAGGCTGTAATGAAGTTTGGGGCTTTGCCTTTGGAGGCTTTCAAAACAGAGATCGATAAAATGCTCAAATGAAAAAGCAATCAGTCCGAACACACTTTTCTTAAGGCTGTAGGCCTCTCCGCATACTCACGCGTTCATGGAATCGAGAAACTCTTTGTTGTTCTTGGTGCCGCGAATTTTATCCAGGAGAAATTCCATGGACTCCACCGAGTTCAACTGGGAAAGCACTTTGCGGAGAACCCAGATCCGGTTGAGATCTTCTTTCGGAATCAAAAGCTCCTCTTTGCGCGTTCCCGACTTGTTGATATCGATGGCGGGGAAAACTCTCTTGTCCATCAGGCGCCGGTCCAGGTGAATTTCCATGTTGCCGGTTCCTTTGAACTCCTCGAAAATGACCTCGTCCATGCGGCTGCCGGTGTCGATCAGCGCCGTCGCGATGATCGTCAAGCTGCCGCCGTCTTCGATGTTGCGGGCGGCGCCGAAGAACTTCTTCGGCTTGTGCAGCGCATTGGAATCGACTCCGCCGGAGAGAATCTTGCCACTCGGAGGGACCACCGTGTTATAGGCGCGCGCCAGGCGGGTGATGCTGTCGAGAAGAATGACGACGTCTTTTCCGTGCTCCACCAGGCGCTTGGCCTTTTCGATCACCATCTCGGCGACCTGCACATGCCGCGTCGCCGGCTCGTCGAACGTGGAACTCACGACTTCGCCGTCCACCGAGCGCTGCATATCGGTGACCTCTTCGGGCCGCTCGTCGATCAAGAGCACGATCAGGACCGCCTCCTTGTGGTTCTGGGCAATGGCCTTGGCGATGTGCTGCAGCATCATCGTCTTGCCGGTGCGGGGAGCGGCGACGATCAAGCCCCGCTGCCCCTTCCCAATGGGCGTCAGCAGGTCGACGACCCGGGTCGTATAATCGTCCGGCGCATATTCCAGCCGCAGCCGCTCGTTGGGATAGAGAGGAGTGAGATTGTCGAAGAGGATCTTGTCTCGGGCCTTCTCCGGATCCTCGTAATTGATCGATTCGACCTTGAGCAGGGCGAAATAACGCTCGCCCTCTTTGGGAGGCCGGATCTGGCCGGAGATGACGTCGCCGGTGCGGAGATTGAAGCGGCGAATCTGGCTCGGAGAGACGTAAATGTCGTCGGGACCCGGCAGGTAATTATAATCCGGCGCTCTCAAAAAACCGAAACCGTCGGGAAGCGTCTCCAACACGCCTTCACCGTAGATGAAGCCGTTCTGCTCGGTCTGCGCCTGCAATATGGCGAAGATGAGCTCCTGCTTGCGCATGTTGGCGGCGCCTTCGATGTTGAAATTCTTACCGATCAACGCCAGATCACCGATCTTCTTTTCTTTGAGAGCCTTTAGGTTGAGCTTGCCGTCTTCGACGGCATCCGGCTCAGCCCGTTCGGCTCCAGGACTGCCTCGGACCATAAACCAGTTTCTCCTTTCACTACATCGTGAACATTTTCGCTATCGATCGCGGATTGCTGACTTCAATTCCTGGAATCTAGTTCCGCCCTAAGTAAGGCCGCCGGACCCGGCTTCGATCCGCTATGCGGCTATCCGGGCCCGACAAAAACGCGCCCCCACAGGACAAAGCCGGATTCTCACACTGACGTGAATATTTTGCTCGGGATCCAAATCAAACTTTTGGGTCGGGATTCAGTGAACGATTACCTTAATGATGAATGTGGGATTTATGTCAATGAGTAACGTCGAGCCGGAACATCAAGCTGTTTCTCATCATAAGAAAACCCGCGCTCCTTGTCAACCCCTTTGTCGTGAATCCTTCCTATCTCCCGTTCGCCCTCGCTCCCTCAGCCCGCGTAAGAGCTCCGCCATGTCCGACGGCAAAGGCGCGTAAAAGCTTATCTTCAAGCGGCTGCGCGGGTGGAAAAATTCGAGCCGTTCGGCATGAAGCGCCTGACGCGGAAAATCGCGCAACATCGGATCGTCGGCGGCGCCGCGCCGCTTCGGACCGTAGACGGCGTCGCCCAGAACCGGATGCCCTTCATCCGCGAGATGCACGCGCAGTTGGTGAGTGCGCCCGCTATGGGGCCGCAGGCGCAGCAGCGTCACGCCGGAGGAAGGACGTCCGGGCTCAACCGGCGGAAAAAACTCTTCAACCCGCCATTCCGTCAGCGCCGCTCTCGCCCGCGAGCCCGCGCGCACGCTCGACATTCGCTTGCGGTCGCTCCGGTGACGGCCGATGGAACGGTCGATCGCGCCTTTCTGTCTCGCCATCCGGCCCCATACCACGGCAAGATATTCCTTGGACACGCGCCTGTCTTTGAACTGCGCCGCGAGATCCTGAAAGGCGCCGCCGTTTTTGGCGACGACCATGACGCCCGAGGTGTCTTTGTCCAGGCGATGGACGATTCCCGGCCGGCGCTCCCCGCCGATGCCCGGAAGGTCCGGACAGTGATAGAGAAGCGCGTTGACCAAGGTTCCGTTTTTCCATCCTGCGGCGGGATGAACGACCATGCCCGGCGCCTTGTTCAGCACGATGCAATCCGCGTCCTCGTAAAGAATCGCGAGCGGCAGCGGCTCGGGCGCGAGCGCAATTTGTTTGGGCGGAATAAAATGAATCTCCACCCGATCGCCGCGCTTGAGACGGGCGCCCGGCTTCGTCCTCTGCCCGTTCAGCGTGATGCATCCGTCGGCGATCATCTTTTGAATCGCGGAGCGCGTCGCTCCCTGGGTCGGCGCGGGAACATCGCGCGCGAGGAAAAGATCGAGACGCACACCCGCATGCGCGGCATCCACGATGGTCTTGCGCTCCGACTCGAGCGGCGCTGCGGAGCGGCTATGGAGAGGCGCTGCTGGCACGCGATCATCCATCCGAAGCGCTCTTCGGCAGCTCGACGCCGCCCAAGATCTCTCGAGCGCTCTCCACATCCAGCTTGATCTGCTCGACCAACAATTCCACGGAGGAAAATTTTTTTTCTTCCCGGATTCTCTCGACGAAAAAAAGCTTGACCGCCTGATCGTAAAGATCGCCGTCGAAGTCGAAGATGTAACTTTCGATCGTCCGCGGCCCCGCTCCAAAAGTCGGGTTGAGCCCGACGCTGGTTACGGAGCGCCATTGCCGGCCGCCGGCTTGCGCGATCGAGGCGTAAATCCCATCGAGCGGCAGCACTTCAGTGCGGGCGACGATGTTGGCGGTCGGATATCCGAGATGGCGCCCGCGGCCGTGGCCCGAAACCACGCGTCCGGAAATAAAATGGTAGCGTCCGAGATAATTCCCGGCCGTGCGCACTTCTCCCTGCTCGATCAGCGTTCTGATCCGGCTGCTGCTGACGCGATGGCCGCCCAACTGGATCGGCTCGATGAAGCCGACCTCGAAGCCCGCTTCTTTGCCCCACCGCATGAGATCTTCGACCCGCCCTTTTCTTCCTTTCCCGAAGCGCAAGTCCTTGCCCACCCACATCTTGCGAACGCCGATTCGCCGCACCAGATACTCGCGGATAAACTCGTCGGCCTCCACGTCGGCAAAAGCCGCGTCGAAAGTCTGGACGATCACCGCGTCCACCCCAAAGGATTGGAGCAGAGTCATCTTGTCCTTATGCGTCAGGATCAACCGCGGCGCCCTCTGTGGCGCAAGGACCTTCAATGGATGCGGCTCGAAAGTGAGAACGACCGAGCGGCCGCCCATCACCTTCGCGTCGTCAATCGCACGGTGGAGCAGCGCCTGATGTCCCAAATGAATTCCGTCGAAGTTGCCCATCAATAAGATCGGGCGGGGAATCGAAAGGGGCCGGCTCTCAATGTGGCGGAGAATTTCCATGGGTCGATATATGCTGACCGGTCAAGCTCCGGGGGATAAACGGCCAAGCTCGGCTGTCAGCGCTTGGCTGATGAAATGAGGGTCTTCAGGCTTCCGTGTGGGTAACCGCGCCAACACTATTTCAGTTCGTGGTGATGCAGGACTCGGAGATTGCACCGCGGAGGCGCTGAGGTCGCGGAGAAGTTCGTATTAAGGATATCATCTTGAACAAACCCTCTGCGAACTCTGTGTCTCTGTGGTGAATATTCCTTCACAGTAAACCCGGAAGAACCTGAAATGAAAACGGATATGCGAGTTAAAATGTGACAGGTCAGGAGCCCAAAGTTTTAAGCTTCTGCTTCGCTTTCCCCGTCTCTTCGGACTGGGGATAGCGATCGACCAGCTCCTGCAGGATCAAACGGGCGTCCACCTTGTCGCCCAACTCGGCGAAGGCGAAACCTTGCTTGAGCAGCGCCGCCGGCACTTTGTCGCCCTTGGGATATTTCCGGCGCACCGCGTCGAATTCCAGGATCGCTTGATCGTATTCCTTCAAACCGTAGTAGCACTCGCCGAGCCAGTACTGCGCGTTGTCCGCAAAATCGCTGTTGGGATACTTCTTGAGAAATTCCCTGAAGCGGGGAATCGCGGTGCGGTAGTCTTTGCGCTCGACCAGCCTCCACGCGTCGTCGTAATCCTTCTTGGCGGCCTCGGACTCGCCGGCCACTTTCTCGCGCGGCTCCCCCGCAGCAGCCGGCTCCGCCGCCTTCGCCTGCATCGCTTCGCGGAGCGTGCGGATCTCGTTCTCGCGCGCCTTGAGAAGTCCGGCCTGCGCCTTGAGCTCTTCGCCGACCTTGCCGACTTTGGCTTCCAGGTCTTTAATCCTC
>JBGQBP010000263.1:0-5309 GCA_041494945.1 Binatia bacterium
GTATAAAGGGTGAGTGCGCGGGAAATTCAAGAACGCCGGCCGGAAGGATTCCATGACCGGAATGGCCAGCGACTCGCAAAGCTCGACGAGCAGGCTCACGACCGACGCATCCCGGCCTACATGTTCGGTGACGAGAACCGGACGCTGGGCGCGCAAGAGACAATCCACGGCCTCTTGAATCGCCTTGTCTTCGACGGCCACGGCGCGCGCCACCCGATTCGGTTTGCTATCCTCGGGCAGAGAGACTTCATCCAACATGCACTCAAACGGCACGCCGAGGAGCACCGGCCCCGCGGGAGGCTCCACGGCGATCTCGATCGCCCGCTCCACCGAGGGGATAAGGATTGACGAGGCAGTGACGCGCTCGCTCCACTTGACGCAGCGCCGCAAAAGCTCCGCGGGTCCGCCGATGTCGGTAAGATCATGAAGCCACTGGTTTCCCGGGTCCGGCAGCCGCGACTCTTCTCCGAAGGCGGAGGATTCGCCGCAGCAGATCACCATCGGCACCCGCTCCTGATAGGCGGCGCGCAGAACCATGGCCGCGTTCAAAGGGCCAGCCGTAGCATGGAGCAAGACCGCCTGCGGCTTGCCGGTCACCTTGGTGTAGCTCGATGCCATGGCGACGGCGAGCGCTTCGTGACGACAGTTCAAAAAGCCTATCCGGCTGTCCCCTCGCTCCTGCGCTTCGGCGAGCGCCTCCCACACCGGAGGCCATTCCGTCCCAGGCGAAGAGAAGATGTAATCGACCCCGGCCCGCTTAAAAATCTTAACCAGCGCCTTACCGCCATGCATGAGAGGTCCTCCGTTTAGTCAGAAAGCCTGAAACCGGAAAAACGCTGTGCGCTATGCGCTTGGCGCAAAGCGCCTTCAAAGTCCGAGCTTTTTTCTCGCCTCAGGCAAGAATCCGGTTTCTTCGAGGCTTTTCACGAAACTGCCATTGATGATCTGATGGATGTCCACCTGCGCGACCTTGGGATTGGGCCGAGAGACATACTTTTGAATATTTCTCCACGCCTCCGGATCGGGGGCCACATCGAGAGTCGACACTAGGCGCAACGAATTGTAGGAAGTCTCGGCATCCTCGTCGGTCCTCAGCCGAAGGTTTCTCTTCAATACTTCCACCACTTCCCGCTTGTTGCGCGGCTCCTGTATGAAGACCACCCCCTCCACCATCCCCTTCACCAGGCGCAGGATAAGATCCGGAGAACCGGCGATCCGATCGCTCCGCGTACAGATGCCTACTCCCTGATAGGGGACCCGCAGCTCGGCCGTGTTCGCTAAAGAACGAAGGCCGGCCCGTTTGGCCACCGCGGCGGAGGCGTAGGTGATGACGCCCGCGTCGATATTCGCGGCAAGCAAGGCTTGAAGAATCGTCGGCTCGTCGCCGACAATCCGCATCTTGAGTCCGTGCTTGTCCGGATCCAAGCCGAGTCGATCCAGAACAATCATGGTCTGCAGCCAAAATCCTCCGCCGATGCTCTGCACGCCAAAAACCCTGTCCCGCAGAGCCGACAGCGAATCGATTTCCTTACGCACGATCAGCTCGCGCGCTATCTTGTTAAAAGGAGAGGCGACACAGCCGATCTTCGCCCCTCCGGATACCGCGCTGAGGACGGAGGAGACGGCGGGCCAGGTCGCCTGAACATCGCCGGACATCAACGCCGTTATGTTGATCTGGCCGCTGCGGACCTGGAGCATGCTGACGTCGAGGCCCTGTTTTTTGAAAAGACCTTTGTCCACTGCGACCCACATGGGCCCAACGGTTTCATTGAATCCAGCGTAGGAGAAGAGAATTTTTTCCTGGGCCTCCGGCGCCGAAGGCGCCGCAACGCTCACGAGCAACAGAACGACGGCAATAAGAGCACGGTGACCGCGAGTAAGACGCATAGATCAGCCCGCTTTCGCAAACGGCCTTTTTCGCATGTGAGACTATGCGATTACCAAGGATTGTGTCAATGTAAGCTCTACAGGGACAGAAGGCAGAAGAGATTTGAGGCAAAAAACCTTCAAGCCTAAGTTTCCTTCGATAATCTGCAGCCCCACCTCGGCCCTCCGTTAATCCAGCCAATCTTTCTCTTTGAGCTTCCGCGGAAGGTAGGTCTTGGTCAGGTACTGAAAGTCCTTGTTGGCGAGCGAGTCGAGCTCGAACTTGAGACCGCTCGTGAGCATGCGCTTGATTTCCTCCTGCCACTCCTTTTTCTGAAACCAGCGGTACCTGAGCAGCTCTTTTGCCCGGTTGATGTCTTTGTCGTTGAGCTTGATGCCGACGTTGCGCGGCAGGCCATAGCGGTCGGGATCGGCGCTGGAGAAGCCGATGAACTTGGCCTTGGGAATCGCCATGCGCTGGCTTTCAAAAGCGAGATTGATCGAGCCCTGCTTGACGACCGAGTAGATGTAGTAGCCCCACGGATCGTTGTCCACGAGGACGTACACGGGAAGATTGTATTCTTCGTTCAGCCGGCGCGCGAGACGCCGGACGCCGCGCGGCGGCTGGCCGTTTCCGGTCAGCAGGATGCAGTTGTACCGCCGCCAAAATTTATCTTCCGAGAGGCGGTTCCACTGCGTGCCTTTCTCGACCAGCAGCACGAAATCCGCCGTGCACTTGGTGATCTGGATGTATTCCGGCTCGACGATCGACGGCACGGAGTAACCGCCTTTCCCGAGCCGGGTGCAATCCACGCGGTCGCCGTCGTCGACCAACACCAGCGGTCCCACGACGGTGCCGGAGTTCTCGGCGCGCACGTGAAGCTCTTCGCGTAGCGCCGTCAGCGTGACTTCGAGATCTTCGATCAGCGGGTCGGATTCGTTCTGGTTGTCGAACGTGTTTTCGTGCGAGTTCTTGATCGTGTGCTTGGTGCGGTAGTAGATCTCCCGGAGAGAAGTCGTGAGATCGGCGCGCTGCAGCTCGGCCAGGGCGTCGGCCACGAGCACCGTCTGCATGAACTTCTTGGCCATGCCGACGTTGAAGAACGAGCGCGCCTGCTTCCTCTTGCCCATTTCGATGAGGCCCCGTTTCTCGTTGAACGTAACGTTCGCGAGACTGCGGATGGGAATCGACAGCGTCGGGTCCTTGCTGTGCTCTGCGGCCGTGATGACCACGTCGGCCACGCCGACGAGTTTCTTTGCCACCGCGCCGTTATTTTTCGGCTTTTTTTGCGCCATATTTATTTCCTATTTTTTCTTTTTGCGCTTTGCGCTTGCCTTGGCTTTTTCAAAACCTAAAGTCATTTGTTTATCGCGCGGCGCCTGGACTTTTGCGGGATTCTTCTTGCCGGAAGTTTTTGACCTGGCGGGCGTGGAAGTCTTTTTAGACCCGGCCTTTCCCTTGGGTCGCGCCGGCGCCGGCTCGACTTCGATCAGAGTTTTCTCCGGCGGCGCGCCATCGCTCCGTGTATCGTCGGGTAGATCCGGGGCCTCGCCTTCGATTCCCTCCGGCGTGACGATGATCGAATCGGGAAGACCTTCCGGCCCGCCGCCTTGTTTTCCCAGCAACTCGTCGGTTTTCTCTCCACCGGTCCGTTTCATGGCGATCTTCTGCAGCTGGTTTTTGAGTTTTTCCTTGGCGAGCTTTCCGCCCTTCAAGCGGTTGCACGCCTCGACGACTTCTTCGATGTAGAGCTCGAAGATGTTGCGCCGGCGGAATTCGCTCTTGGCGTTCTCCCGCCGCCGCACGAAGACTCCCAGGCGGCGCCCGCATTCTTGCAGCGCGAGCCTGATCTCCTTGCGGATCTCGTCGTAATCGGCGATCGCTTCCTTGGACTCGCTGGTAAAAGGAACCCAGACCGAGGCCATGTGGACGAAAATCACCATGGGCCCAGCCGGCAGCGCGCCGCGCGATTGCGAAATGCCGTAGTTGCGCCAGGTGGTGTCGAGCACGGCCTTGAACGTCGCGCAGGCGGACTGCTGGTAGAGCAGCGGCACGCGGTTGGCGTAGCGAATGACGCGCGCCAGCTCGTTGTCGTCGTCGCGCTGTTCGCCTTCGGCGAGCGGCGCCTTCGGTTCCTCAGATTTATCGGCCGTCTGTTCCGGTCCCTTGCCGTAGGCAAGACCCGCCTCGATCACGAAGGGATTGCCGCGGTAGACCGCCGGCGGGCGCGTCACCGCGGTGTAGAAATCTCCCTTGATCTGCTTGTACAGGCCGTGAAGGATCGCCTTCTCGCCGATGGGCGAGAGGCAGTTACTGGGCGGCGCCATGATCTTGGTGGACTGGATCACCTTATAAAGCGTCTCGGCGGCCGGGCCGTGAATATTTCTAGGCCGCGAGTCGGGCGAGAGCTTCGCGGCCTTGCAGATCTCATGCGCGACGGAGGAGGAAACCCGGCTGAACTCGCTCGACAGAAAACCCGAAAGCAAGTGGCTCTTGGTGTCGTGCAGCATTTTCAGCATCATCCCGAACTCGATGCCGTACGGGTGCGGCTTGATCTCGCGCGGCTCGGGCGGCAGCTCTTGAATGGTCCGGGGATATTCTATGGTCTCTCCCTCGGGATTTTGGTAGACGAGCTTGACGTGCGGATTGGCGATGGCCACCTGTTCGAGATACTCGTCGACCGACGAGCGGCCTTTCTGGTAGCGGCCCTCGATCTCGAGCGACACCTGCGTGCCGCGGTGACTCTCCCACTCGATCTGCTTGTTCTCGAAAATTCGCGGCTCGTTCTTCTTGGTGTCGATCTGGACTTCGAAGTAGTGCGCGGGCGCCCGCGCGCCGGTGCGGGAGATGATCTGCACCGGTTTGCCGGTCGTCAATTGCGCATACATGCCGGCGGCCGAGATGCCGATGCCCTGCTGGCCGCGGCTCATGCGCAGCCGGTGGAATTTAGACCCGTAGAGAAGCTTGGCGAATATTTTCGGAATCTGCTGGCGTACGATGCCGGGGCCGTAGTCGATCACCGTGATGCGAAAGCGGGTCGCCTGGCTCGGGGCCGGCGGAGTTTTTTCGTCCGACGCCACTTCGAGCTTGACGATGACCTCCGGCAGAATCCCCGCCTCCTCGCACGCGTCGAGCGCGTTATCGACTGCTTCCTTGACGCAGGTGAGCAGCGCCTTGCGCGGGTTGTCGAAGCCCAGCAGGTGGCGGTTCTTGGTGAAGAACTCGGAAACCGAAATCTCCCGTTGCTGCGATCCCATTTCGGCCGCGGATACGGTGGTTTTTGGTTCGGGAGCCGGCGACTCGCTGGGCTTTGGCATAGGTTTAGACATTTTTTTTACTTGTTCTCCGTGAAATCAGATATCGATGCTGGGAAAGGATTAAGTCTCAACGCGGTCTGCTCACGCTTGGAAGGCTAACGATTGAACTCCATTATACCAGAGAC
>JBGQBP010000264.1:0-5267 GCA_041494945.1 Binatia bacterium
AAGTGATAAAAGTTGAAACGCGAGCAGTCCTCTTCGGCCTCACGGATTCACCATCCCTCCTTCCTCTTCTCGCATCTGCGCTAGCAGAAAAGTCGATGACAGGTCTTGAGCGACTCAACAGAAATATCATTCACTGTGGGAAAGGTCCGCGCTTAGTGCGCTGGCGCGAGCAGGTGGCGCAGAAACCACCGCCTCGGTATCGGGGCGGTCGTGCGGCACCAAGATCTTAATAGGCGGGCACTCTCAGTCGGGCTTGTCTTTAATCATCATATCGACGCTGGAGTCGGGCTTGACGGGCCATATAGTCAGAGATACTTGTGTGTTGATAACATCTGGTGACCTATGAAGACCCAAATTGTGCTGCCTGACACGCTCATGAACGAATTGAGGAAGTCGGTCCCCAACCGCCGGCGCAGCCGGTTTATTGCTGAGGCCATAGAGGAGCGACTCAGGGTTATAAAGTTTCAAAGGGCCCTGAAGGAATCCGCTGGTTGTTGGACCGACGCCAACCATCCCGACTTGAAGAGCCAGGGCGACGTGAACCGCTTCCTGGGGCGGTTTCGGGCGCGGCTGAAGCGCCGCGGCTAATTTTCTGCTCGACTCCGATGTGTTGATCTGCGAATTCCGGCTGACGCTTGTCACCTACAACCTCCGCGATTATCCCTACCGCGACATCTCGCTGTTTCCGATCTCCAAATAAAAACCCGGCTGGGATCACCCAGTCGGGCTCATGGTTAATTAATCCTGGTGTAAACACCCGGGGCTCGGCCGAATTGGCCTTGCCGCAATTGTATCAACGACGGTGAATTATCTGCCTGTGTGGGGAAGGTGTCAAGGTGAGGGAGCAGGGGAGCAGAGGAGAAAAAGGCAGTAGGGGCGTGATTCATCACGCCCGGATTTATCCGAGGCGCGATTGGGCGCAATGAATTGTGCCCCTACAGGAATGGTGCGGTGCGCGTGTGGTTTTTTCCGAAACGTAGGGGCGCACCTACGTGTGCGCCCGTATTTTCCGTGTGCGCTGCGTGTGTGGCCGATCGTTAGGCCCGTGCCGCCCAACCCAGGGCCGACACGCAGGTCGGCCCCTACAAGGACACCGGACGCGGTGATTTTTCCGAATCTAGAGGCGTGATTCATCACGCCCAGGCAGGGGGTAGTTTACCGTCCCGGCACGAAGACATAGCCGTCCATCAGGAGGCGGGCGGTGCGCGCAAGCGCGGCCTTGGAAAGAATTAGGCCGCCGTTCCGCTTCGCGGTTTCGATCTCGACGTGAATCGTGCCGGACGGATGACCGATCCTGACTACGGGAGGATTTTGCGGCTGGACCTCGCGGTAGATCTCATTCACGATCGTCCCTTCGATCTTCGCCGCCGCCCCAAGACAGACCGCTCCGGTTACGGCATACGCCTTGTGCAGTTTCTGCAGCGCGGTCATACGCGCGATCACGTCGACCTCCCGTGCTTCGACTTTGCCCTTCGGTGTCTGGTAGGTCGTGGGCGGCGAGACGAGAGCGATTTTCGGCACGCCGGGACTTTTTTCCGTCGCGTCTTCTTTCCTGGCGATGCCCATGATCTCGGCCACGACCGAGCGGATCTCCTCGCATTTTTTAAGCAGCGGCTCGTTGCTGGCTATCTCTTCCAGCGTCGCGTCGTCTCTGAGCCCCAAATCCGCCGCGCGCACAAAGACAAACGGATTCGCCGCGTCGACCATCGAGACGGCGAGCTTGCCGACGCTGGGGAATTGAATTTCCTCTTTGACCTTTCCCGTCGGCAGGAGCTTTCCCGTCACCGCGCCGCCCGAGTCGAGAAAGTCGAGCAGGATCTTCGAGCCGGCGCCGGGAACGCCGTCGATGTGGAAATCCCCCTCGCTCTGGAACTCGCCGGCGCGCACCGGAAATTCCCCGACGATGATCTTCTTGGTGTTGGTGTTGTAGATGCGCACTTTTGTGACCGGCTCTTTGGGCTCGATCAGGCCGCGCAGGAGCGCGAACGGCCCGACCGCGGCGGAGGTGTTGCCGCAATTCCCCGTGTAGTCGATGACCGGGGACGAGATGCCGACGTAGCCGAAGGTATAATTGACGTCGGTTCCGGGAACGGTGGGAGGCCCGATGTAGGCGACCTTGCTGGTCAGCGGATCGGCGCCGCCCAAGCCGTCGATCTGTCTCATGTCCGGGCTGCCGAAAGCGGCCAGCACCGCTTCGTCTCTTTTTTTAGTATCGCGCGGCAGATCCTTTTCCAGAAAAAAAATCGGCTTACTCGTGCCGCCGCGATAAATCGCGCAGGGAATTTTCATGCTTCAGCTCCCGTAATCTTTCTTATTTGCTTATCACCACCTCGTCCACCTTGTCCACTTCCTTCAATCTCACGTTAACCTGGCCCGCGGCCGGCAGATCGATCTTCTTGCCCACATAATCGGCCGCGATCGGAAACTCGCGCCCGCCGCGGTCGATCAAGACGGCGAGATGAATCGCCCTGGGCCGGCCGAGGTCGATCAGGTGATCCACCGCCGCGCGCACGGTCCGGCCCGTGTGTAAAACGTCGTCGACCAGAATGATCGTCTTGTTGTTGATGTCGAACGGAATCCGCGTGTTGTCCACCTTGCCGTCGGGCAATAGCGTGTTCACGTCGTCGCGGTAGAGCGCGATGTCCATTTCGCCCAGCGGGATTTCCTTCCCGCCGAGCTTTTTCATCATTTCGCCGAGCCGTTTCGCGATATGAATGCCTCTCGTCCGGATGCCGATGAACGCGAGCTGCCCCGAGTCTTTGTGCTGCTTGAGAAGCTCGCGGCAAAAGCGCTCGAGAGTTTTTTTGATCTCCGCGCCGTTCAACACCCGGACGTTTTTGCTTTCAGTTTTCTTCATGAGCGGCGCGCACCACGGTCTCCAATAAAACCTGTGCTCCCAGGCAGATATCTTCCGGGTCGGTCCACTCCAGCGGGCTGTGGCTGATGCCGCTCTTGCTCGGAATAAAAATCATTCCGGCGCGGGTGATCTTGGCCATCTGCATGGCGTCGTGGCCGGCCCCGGAGGGCATGATCTCGTACGGAATTCTCCTCTCCTCGCAGATCTCTTGTATCAGTGAAACCAGGTTTTCGTCCAGCGGCACGGGCTCCTCGGAGCGGATCGGCAGGATCTCTACGGCGATATTTCTTTTCGCCGCAATCTCCCGCGCCCGCTTTACAACCAGCCGGGCGACGCGTTCCTTCGCCTTGGCGATAATACTGCGAATGTCCACGGACAGCTCCACTTTTCCGGGGATCGCGTTGATGACGCCGGGCTCGATCTTCATCGCGCCGACGGTCCCGACGACCCGCCCTTTTTCCAGCGCCGAATGTTTGCTTGCGGCCTCTTCGATGTAAGCGATGAGATGCGCGGCGGCGACGAGCGCGTCTTTTCTCATCTCCATCGGCGTCGTGCCGGAGTGGTCCGCCTGTCCGGTGAAAACTACTCGGAGACGCGTTGGCGCAGCGATCGCCGTGACGACGCCGATCTTCTTTTTTTTCGCCTCGAGGACGGGACCCTGCTCGATGTGCAGCTCGAGATAGGCCTTCACTGATCGCGGATCTCTCCTGAGAGAAGCAAGGCTGTCGCGATCGACGCCCAAGCCGGCGAGAACGTCTTCCAGCTTGGTGCCGCGGGCGTCCACGGCGTTGGCCAGATCTTTCATTCGCACCTGACCGGCGACGAGGCTGCTGCCCAATGTCGAAAATCCGAAGCGGGACGATTCTTCGCCGACGAAGCAGACGACCTCTATTGGACAGGGCAGCCCCACCTTGTTCTCTTTGATCGTTCGCACCGCTTCCAGAGCGCCGACGACACCGACGGGCCCGTCGAACTTGCCGCCGTGCATGACGCTGTCGAGATGCGATCCCGCCAGAACCGCCGCCTTTCCGTCGCCGCCGGCGAGCCGGCCGAAAATGTTTCCGATTCTATCGACGTGGACTTTGAGTCCGGCCTGCGTCATCAAGTGGATCAGGAGCTGCCTGCTTCTAAGCTCCTTGACCGAAAAAACCAGGCGCGTGACCGAGCCGTGGTCGCCGAGACCGATCCGGGAAATGGCGTTCAAGTCGGCGAGCAGGCGGTCTTTATTGATGGCGAGGCTTACAGGGACGAGAGCCGTTTTGGCTTTCCGGCGTGGCAAACTCATGGACGCATTGTAGCAGTTTTCGGTGCCGCTGAAAAATTGCCTCTCCGGCGCGAGATATTTTCTTGGCAAAGCGGAGTCGGTGTGTTATACGCGGTTTGACTTGAGGAGGACCAATTCGATGAACGACGCTGCCAACAAAATCGGCGAAATGCTCCTCCAAACCGAGGCCATCGCATTCTACAAAAAGCAGCCGTTCGTCTTCGTGTCGGGCCGCATATCGCCGGTCTACATCGACTGCCGGCGCTTGCTTTCTTTTCCCGCAGTCCGCGAGGAAATCATCTCGCAGATGGCGAAAATGGCCGAGACCGAGATCGGCCTCGACGAGATCGACGTCGTCGCCGGCGGCGAGACGGCGGGGATTCCGTACGCCGCGTTTGTGTCGCACGAGCTCAAGAAGCCGATGATTTACATCCGCAAGCAGCCCAAGGGCTACGGCGGGACGAAACAGATCGAAGGCATCCTCGAAGCGAATCAGCGGGTGCTCTTGGTCGAAGACCTCATCACCGACGGCATGAGCAAACTCCGCTTCAACATCGGCATCCGCGCCGCCGGATCGAAGATCACCCATTGTCTCTGCGTCTTCGAGTACGGCTCCGACACTCTCGACCTTCATGAGGGAAAGAAGAGTCTGGCCGAGCACGGCATCGCGCTGCACACGCTCGCCAACTGGGACCACGTTCTCAGCGCCGGCCTCGGCAAGAAATACTTTACCGAAGACGCGGGCAGGCAGATTTTAGATTTCTTAAAAGATCCGGAAAATTGGGGACGCAAGATGGGGTTTGTATAAAAAGTTTAAGGGTTCCAGGGTTGCAGGGATAAAGGGTTCGACCACTCCCAACCCTTCAACTCTTAAACCATTCAACCCTTCATCCCTTCGGGTACAGCTCCTTAAAGAATCCTTCCTGCTCCAGTTCGTTCAAAAATCTCATGTTGACGAAGTTTTCCGAAGGATAGCTTCGGAATGACACCTCGCCACCTGAAACCTTTTGATCGGCCCGACAACCAAATTTTCAGCCCAGGTTTTTTTATTGTTAAGGATGTGGGGACAGGTCTTGCAATCACACATTGTCGTAATCCAAGACCCGACCCCGTAAACTATTCGACGCAGCCTTCAGTCTCTACTAT
>JBGQBP010000265.1:0-5248 GCA_041494945.1 Binatia bacterium
ATGAGCGCGGTTTACATAGCCGGCGTCGGCATGACCAAGTTCGGCAAGAGCGCGCAGACGCTCGTGGATATCTTCTGCGACGCGGCGGCTGCGGCGCTGTCGAATTCAAAGATCCAAGAAGTGGATGCGCTTTACATCGGCGCGATGAATCCGGAGGAGTTCACGGGAGAGAGCAATATCGCCGCCCAGGTCGCCGATGCGCTCGGCGTGTCGGGAGTGCCCGCGCTCAGGGTGGAGACCGCTTCTTCCGCCGGAGCGTCGGCGCTGCATGCCGCCTGTCATGCCGTGGCGTCCGGGTACTATCGCAGCGTGCTCGTCATCGGCGGCGAAAAAATGACTCATCTCAGCACCAGCGCGGCCACGCGCATCCTTGCCGAGGTGATCGAGCATCAGGAGCGCTTGTGCGGCGCGACGATGCCCGCCCTGGCGGCGATGATCACCGAGCGCTATCGCCAGCGATACCGCTTATCCTCGGCGCGACTCGAGCGCGTCCTCTGTCTGGTGGCGATGAAAAATCATCTGAACGGCGCGCGCAACCCGTTCGCGCAGTTTCAGAAGCCGATCACCAAAGAGACGTATTTCGCCAGCAAGCTTGTCTCGACGCCGCTCAGGCTTTATGATTGCTCGCCTATGACGGACGGAGCGGCGGCGTTGCTCTTGACGTCGGAGACAACGGACCTGGTCGTCTCCGGCATCGGCCAGGGAACGGGCCCTGCGGGACTCCGAGAGAGAAAATCTTTCACGTCGTTCGACGCCACACGCACGGCGGCCGAGCGCGCCTATCGCATGGCCGGCATCGCGCCGAAGGAAATCGACTTCGCCGAGGTCCATGACGCGTTCACTCCGTTCGAGATTATCAGCACGGAGGACTTGGGTTTTTTCCCCGCCGGCAAGGGATGGCAGGCGGTGGAAGAAGGCCGAACCTCGATCGATGGCGAATTGCCGATCAATCCTTCGGGCGGTCTTAAAGCGCGCGGCCATCCGGTAGGCGGGAGCGGCGTCGCGCAAGTCGTCGAAGTGGCCGAAAGGCTGAGAGGTAACGTCAAGACGAAGTCCAAGCGCGAGCCCAGGCGCGCTTTGGCCCAGAGCACCGGCGGGCTCGGGGCGAATAACCTGGTGACGATTATCGAGCGCAGCGAGTGCGCCCGCCGGCAAAATTCCTGGACGCCTCCGCCCAACCGCGCCCGCCCGATCCGGAGGCAGAAATCGACTCCCGCCTCGCCCAGCGAAGAGGGCCTAATCGAGACCTTCACGGTCCTGTACGTTACGCCCGACGGTTTTCTTCCTCCTCTGGCACTGGCGCTGGTGAGGGACCGCGCCGGGCAGTTGATCATGGCGCAGGGCGAGGATGTCGGCCATTTAAAAATAGGCCGCGACGTGTATCTCCGGCAACTCGACGGCGGCTATGTGTTTACGGTAAAGAGTCATCTACGCAAGGTGAGAGAGGCGATGCGGCAACTTGTGCGCGGGCTGCCTTCGCTGCCGCGCGGCGCAAAGAAAAAACCCCCCGGCCGTAAGGAAGACAAGCCGTGATCCGCAGAGGACAAGATCGCGCCGAGAAGCGCTTTCGCTCTCTCATCCGGCTGATCGCCGAGGAGCTGAAGCAGGCGATTTTGGCCGGCAAGCTGGCCCCGGGAGACAAACTTGCCGAAGAAAAATTGACCGCGTCGCTCAAGGTGAGCCGCGTGCCATTGCGCGAAGCGCTGCGCCGTTTGGAGGCGGAGGGCTACGTGAGCTTCTTGCCGAACGAACAGGTGGTCGTGAGCAAGCCGACGGTCGAGGAGATCGAGGACTACTATTCGATCGCGAGCGTGCTGGAAGGATTGGCGGCGAGACTGGCCGTGGAGCGGGCCCAGCCCGAAGAAGTCGCGCGTCTGAGGGAATTGCACCAGTTGCTCAAGGAAGCCTACAAGGGAAAAAATACCGAGGGCTACTTCGAGGCCAACAGCCAGTTTCACCGTTTCATTGCCGAGCTTGCAGGCAACGAGCGCCTCTACCGCCTCATCGACCAGATGCGCCGAGAGATCCGAAAGACCAGGATCGTAGCGCTTAACGTTCCTCAACGGCTCGACTATTCCATGCGCGAGCACGATCAGATCATGGACGCTTTTCTTAAAAAAAATCCGGAGCTGGCGGAGGCGATGGTGATCAAACATCTGCAAAACCACATGGAAGCGTTGAAGCGTGTGCTGCACGGTTCGGCGCGCTCATCGGCCTGAGGATCGAAGGATGGCCGATCTTCTGGAAGTCCGCGGGCTCAAGACTTATCTCACGACGTCGCTCGGCCTGGTGAAGGCCGTGGACGGAGTTTCTTTCGACGTTAAAGAAGGCGAGACGGTGGCTCTGGTCGGCGAGAGCGGTTGCGGCAAAACCATGACCGCCTTGTCGATCATGCGGCTCATCCCCCGGCCGCAAGCGTCAATCGTCGGCGGCGAGATTCGTTTTCAAGGAAGAGATCTCCTCAAGCTCGGCGAGGAGGAGATGCGCCGCGTGAGGGGCGCCGAGATCGCCATGATTTTTCAGGAGCCGATGACTTCGCTCAACCCGGTTCTCACGATCGAGCGCCAGCTCACCGAGACGCTGGAAGCGCACGGTTCGATCTCCAAGGCCGCGGCGCGGGGGCGCGCGCTCGAGCTGCTGCACCTCGTGGGGATTCCCGATCCGGCGCAGCGCCTGAGCGAGTATCCGCACCAGTTCAGCGGCGGCATGCGCCAGCGCGTGATGATCGCGATCGCGCTCTCCTGCCGGCCCAAGCTAATTCTGGCGGACGAGCCGACCACGGCGCTCGACGTGACCATCCAGGCGCAGTTGCTTGAATTAATGCGCGGCCTGAGCCGGCAGTTCGGCGTCGCGCTGGTCATTATCACGCACAATCTCGGCGTCGTGGCGCGCTACGCCGACCGTGTCAACGTGATGTACGCAGGCAAGATCATCGAGAGCGGCGCCGCGGCCGAGATCTACCGCAACCCGCGCCATCCTTACACGATCGGGTTGCTGCGCTCGGTGCCGCGCCTGGACCAGCCGCGCAAGTCCAAGCTCGAGCCGATCGACGGCCAGCCGCCCGACCTATGGAATCTGCCGCCGGGCTGCAGCTTCGCGCCGCGCTGCAAATTCGTGATCGACAAGTGCGCGGAGGAAGCGCCGCCGCTGCGGCAGATTGAAAACGGCCACGGCTCGGCGTGCTGGGTCGCGGAAACGCTACGGCAGGCATGAATTTTAAATCATGAATTCTGAATTCGAAATCCAAAATCCAAAATCCAAAATCCAAAATTCCCCGATCGTGGAGGTCCGCGGCCTGAAAAAATATTTTCCGGTCCTGAGCGGTGTCATCGCGCGGCGCGTGGTCGGCTGGGTCAAAGCGGTAGACGACGTGAGCTTTTCCATCCGCCGCGGCGAGACTCTAGGCTTGGTCGGGGAGTCGGGCTGCGGCAAGACGACGACCGGCCGGTGTTTGCTGCAGCTCGAGCGCCCCACCGACGGCAGCGTGCTGTTCGAGGGACAAGATCTTGCGCGCATGAGCGATCAAGAGTTGCGGCCCTTGCGCCGGCACATGCAGATCGTCTTTCAAGATCCCTACAGCTCGCTCAACCCGCGCATGACGATCGGGCAGATCATCGCCGAGCCGATCCGCGTGCACGCGCTCGCGCGTAACGGCGTAAAGTGCCAAGACCGCGTCGCCGATTTGCTCCACGTCGTTGGACTCAATCCGATCATGGCCGGCCGTTATCCGCACGAGCTCTCCGGCGGACAGCGGCAGCGGGTAGGCATCGCGCGCGCGCTCGCGCTCGAGCCAAAGTTCATCGTTTGCGACGAGCCGGTCTCGGCGCTCGACGTTTCGATTCAGGCGCAGATCATCAATTTATTGGAAGAGCTGCAGGAGAAATTTGCTCTGACGTATCTCTTCATCGCGCACGATCTCTCGGTGGTGCGCCACATCAGCGACCGCATCGCGGTGATGTATCTCGGGAAGATCGTGGAGATCGCGGATCGCCAGGAGCTCTACGACAATCCGCTCCATCCTTATACCAAGGCGCTGCTATCGGCGGTCCCGGTGCCGGATCCTCTGGTGGAAGCCCAGCGCGAGCGAATCGTTCTCGGCGGAGAGGTGCCGAGCCCGTCAAACCCGCCTTCAGGCTGCGTCTTTCACCCGCGCTGTCCAATTGCAATTGAGGAGTGCAGCGGCGCAGTTCCGCAATTGAGAGAAGTCAGGCCGAACCACTGGGCGGCCTGTATTAAAACATGAGGAGGATGGTTAAGGCGTCATTATTATCTGGACGTTGAGATGGCTATCGTCTTCGCCGGTCATACTAGCCTTGTTCTGGCTAGGATTGAATGTGCCGACAACACTACGAATGATGCCGCTGTCTGCCGGCTTTTGTGTGTTTTTATCGATCTCGAATTCCTCTACTACCAGGCCGATCTGATTTCTTGCGGATAGCACAACCATTCCGGGCTCGTTGTTTGCCGGCTTCCCTAGCTCATAACTGGGACCATTACCAGCCATAGTGTAAGTATTGAAAGCGGGAACAGAATCGAAACAATGTGGATTAGTTGGATCTGTAAAATCTACCAGGACGCAAACCGAAGGTGCAAGCGCTAAGTCGAAGATTTCGTTAAATTTGACCCCATCTTTCAAAACGGTGGCAGTCCATGTTCCGGTTAGATCGGGCAGCACCAGGGGAATTGCCGGCGTTCCTGAAACTTTCATAGGTCCGTCAGTGGTGGTGGCCTTCATTGTCAATTTTTTTGACGTCGAGCTTGTCTTTACTGATGCAGAGAAGGACGTGACGTCGAAAGGTATCTCTGCAGACCCGCCGCTGAAAAAACCTCCAACCGTATTCTTAGGGCCATTGAACCATTGTCCGGTAACTCCAAAAAAGCCGAAGTCGAAGACCGCCGGTTGATTTAACGGGTTAGTTTTTCTGTTGGGCTTGATGATTATGTAGCCCTTTACGGTATTAGGATTGCCAACATCGAAGTACAGGTACCCGGTTCCTATAACTATTCCGCTAATGTTCACGTTCCAAACGTCGACGATCGGTTGAGCCTGCGCAACGGCGCCCAACCAGCCGAACGTTGCATAGAAGATACAAGCGCTCAAGATCCAGGTCTTTGCTTTCGCCGTCATTTACGTTACCTCCCTAAAAGTGCTGGATATGACTAATTCTTCAAGCAAACCTCGTGCCGATAGTGGAACCATATTGCCGGAGGCAAGAGCTGAATCCTTTCCAAATTTCTTCTCCTAAGA